>CACABC010000004.1 GCA_902530635.1 uncultured Pelagibacteraceae bacterium
GTTTTGGTGATAAAAAAACAAAAAAAATATTGAATTCTAGAAATATTTTGGGAGGCAAAGGAGCTAACCTTGCTGAAATGGCAAGATTAGGTTTGCCGGTCCCACCAGGGTTCACTATATCTACAAAAATGTGTGAAATTTTTTACAGTAGCAATAAAAAGTTAAGTCAAAAAATATGCAGTGAAATAAAAAAAGAATTAAAAAAAATTGAAATTAAAACAAAAAAGAGATTTGGTGATACTAAAAATCCCCTGTTAATATCAGTTAGATCAGGTTCAAGGGTTTCTATGCCTGGGATGATGGATACAATTTTGAACCTAGGATTAAATGATAAAACCGTTGAAGCTCTATCTAAAAAAACTTCTAACGAAAGGTTTGCCAAAGATAGTTACAGAAGATTTATACAAATGTACTCAAATGTTGTTTTAGGGATAGAAAGTTATTTATTTGAAGAAATGATTGATAATTATAAACTCACCAAAGGTGTTTTATTAGACACTGAATTAAACTCAGAAGATTGGGATGGCCTAATTAAAAATTTTAAAAGAATAATATTTGAAAAAACCAAAAAGGATTTTCCACAAGATGTTTACGAACAACTTTTTGGAGCAATTAAATCAGTATTTTTATCTTGGGAAAGTAAAAGAGCAAAAACTTATAGGAAACTTAATCAAATACCAAGCAATTGGGGTACAGCTGTAAACGTTCAATCTATGGTTTTTGGAAACATGGGAAATGATTGTGCTACTGGAGTAGCATTTACAAGAAACCCATCTACAGGAGAAAATAAATTTTTTGGTGAGTATTTAATTAATGCTCAAGGAGAGGATGTTGTAGCAGGCAGCAGGACCCCAAGATATATTACTAAAAAAGCAAAAGAAGATGCCAAAGCTAAAGAAAAGTCAATGGAAGAAGTTATGCCAAAAGTTTTTAAAGAATTAAAAAATATATTTATCAAACTCGAAAAACATTACAAAGATATGCAAGATATTGAGTTTACAGTAGAAAATAATAAATTATGGATGTTACAAACTCGAAATGGAAAGCGTACAGCCAAAGCTGCAATTAAAATAGCTGTTGATATGGTAAGTGAAAAATTAATTTCGAAAAAAGAAGCAATTTTAAGAATAGATCCAAATACATTGGATACTCTTTTACACCCTACATTAGATGATAAGGTGGAGAAAAAAATAATAGCTAAAGGTCTACCAGCATCACCTGGAGCAGCAAGTGGCAAGGTAGTTTTTACAGCTGATGAAGCTGAAAGAATGAAAAATCAAAATGAAGATACTATTTTAGTCAGAGTAGAAACTTCACCCGAAGATATTCATGGTATGCATGCTGCCAAGGGAATATTAACTGCTAGAGGGGGCATGACAAGCCATGCTGCTGTAGTCGCTAGAGGTATGGGAAGACCGTGTGTTTCAGGTTCTGGAGAAATTAACATAGATTATGAAAGCAAAGAATTTAAGGTTGGAGAACTTTCTATTAAAGAAGGAGATAATATAACTATTGATGGAGGAACTGGAAATGTTATGAAAGGAATAGTTCCAACAGTTAAACCAGATATCTCAGGTTATTTTTCAAAGATAATGAAATGGGCAGACAGTTTTAGAAAATTAAAAGTTAGAACAAATTCTGAAACACCACAAGATACTAAAATGGCTAGAAATTTTGGAGCTGAAGGTATTGGACTGTGTAGAACTGAACATATGTTTTTTGATGAAGAGAGAATTTTATCTGTAAGACAAATGATAGTTTCAAAAGAATTAGATGACAGAAAAATTGCCTTAGAAAAATTACTACCTTATCAAAAGAACGATTTTAAAGAAATTTTTAAAATTATGAGAGGCTTACCAGTAACAGTTAGACTTTTAGACCCCCCTTTACATGAATTTCTTCCAAAAACCGATAAAGATATGGAAGATTTAGCAAGATCATTAAATTTAGGTGTAAAAGAAATAAAAAATAGGGTGTCAGAGCTACATGAACTAAACCCTATGTTGGGCCATAGAGGATGTAGACTGGGTATATCTTTTCCAGAAATTTATGAGATGCAATGCAGGGCAATTTTTACTGCACTTATAGAATGTAAAAAAGAAAAAATACAGTCAGTTATACCTGAAATAATGATACCGCTTGTATCAACAGAAGATGAGCTGGGAATAATGAGGAAGCTAGTTGATAAAGTGGCCAAAGATATTCAAAAAGCCAACAAAGTAAAAATTAATTACTTTATTGGTACTATGATAGAATTACCACGCGCAGCGTTAAGAGCAGCACCAATATCTAAATACGCAGATTTTTTTAGTTTTGGAACGAATGATTTAACACAAACTACTTTTGGTATAAGCAGAGATGACTCTGGAAAATTTTTAAATGATTACATAGATCATAAAATTTTTAATAACGATCCTTTCGTTAGTATTGATAAAGATGGAGTGGGAGAATTAGTAAAAATTGCCTCGCAAAGAGGAAAAAATCAAAATAAAAAACTTAAACTAGGCATTTGTGGGGAACACGGTGGTGATCCTAAAAGTATTGAATTTTGCTCAAAAGTTGGATTAAATTATGTATCGTGCTCACCTTTTAGAATTCCAATTGCTAGATTAGCAGCCGCTCAAGCCGAGCTTCGAAAGTAATCTAAAATTATGACTATAGCCGGTAGATCAAAAGAATATTATGCAAAAAATCCAAGCTATCATGTTGAAGATGCAGAGTTTAAATGGAATAACTTCAAAAAAGCTATTCTTCTATCTAAAATTGATTTTAGTAAAATTAATAGCATTGGTGAAATAGGATGTGGATCAGGGCAAATTCTTTCATTTGCAAAAAAAAGCGGATTATTTAAAGATACCGAATATTTTGGTTATGATACTAATCCAGATGCAATTAATTTAGCAAAAAGTCTTGATCCATCAATAAAATTTCTTAATGAAGATTTAATAAATAAAAATTTAGAAAAAGAATTTGATATATTGATAGTTTCAGACGTTTTCGAACACGTTGATGACTACTATGGTTTTTTACGAACGTTAAAGAAAAAAGCCAAATATTTAATATTTAATATTCCCTTACAAATAAACTTTATTTCTCTATTGAGGAGAAAAAATATTTTTGAAATTTCTTATAATCAGGTTGGACATTTACACTTTTTTTCAAATAAAACAGCTAAACTGGCACTAGAAAAAAGTGGTTACCAAATTTTACACACTGCTTATGCTAAAAATAGATTTTTTGAAATAAAAAAACAATTTACAATTAAAAAATTTTTAATTGCTATACCTGAGTTTTTGTTAGGTTTAATAAATGAAGATTTATCTAGTGATATTTTTGGCGGGTATTCATTAGTAGTAATTACAAAGTCATACTAAAATCTATTGCTGAAGTTGAGTGTGTAATTTTTCCGATTGAAATTCGCTCAACCCCAGTATTAGCAATCTTTCTCACATTGCTAAGTGTTACTCCACCTGAAGCTTCAGTTTCATAAAATCTTTTTGACATTTTAACTGCTTTTTTAAGATTTTTAGGACTCATATTGTCAAATAATACTCTATTAAATTTTAATCCTATAATTTTTTTTAACTGACTTAAATTATCTACTTCTACAGTTATTTTATTTCCCTTTTTGTTCTTTACAGCTCTTTTAACTAGATTATAAATATTTTTATCAACAGATATATGATTGTCTTTTATTAAAATTTCATCGCTTAAATTAAATCTATGGTTAATTCCTCCCCCGAGTCTTACTCCATATTTTTGTATCAATCTTAAATTTGGTAATGTTTTTCTGGTACAATATATTTTACAGGATTTACCTTTTATTTTTTTCACAAATTTATTTGTAGTTGTTGCCACACCTGAAATTAATCCTAGAAAATTAAGAGCAACTCTTTCACTTTTAAGAATACCTGAAGCTTTACCTTTTAATATAGCTATTACTTTACCTTTATTTACTTTTTTTCCATCCTTTGTTTTAGCCATGAAAGTAATTTTTTTGTCTGAAATTTTGAAAGCAGTCTTTGCAAAATTCAATCCTCCAACTACACAGTTTTGACCAGCAATTATTTTTGCAGTTACTTTTTTATTTTTAATAACTCTGGTTGTGATGTCACCGTAAGGCCTAAGATCTTCCCCAAGGGTTTGTTTAACAATTGATTTAATATATTTTTGATTAATTTTTTGCACTCAAAATTATCTACCAATTTCTGCCATTCTCAAAACAGATTTTCTTGCCATTTCAGCAATATTGTGTCCAATTTTAATCTCATTGGTTTCGTTTTGTAAGCAATCGTAGATTTTATTAAGAGTTATTTTTTTCATATGAGGGCAAAGATTACACGGTCTTATGAATTGAACATTTGGATTTTCAACCTGAACATTATCACTCATTGTACACTCTGTAACTAACAAAACTTTTTTTGGTTGATTTTCTTTAACATACTTTACCATACTAGAAGTTGAACCTGCGAAGTCAGATGCACTAATTACATCAGGCGGACACTCTGGGTGGGCAATTACTTCAATACCAGGGTTTTCTTTTTTAATGTCTTCTACTTCTTTGCCAGTAAATTTTTCATGTACCATACAAGTACCTTGCCATGAAATAATTTTTACTTTGGTATTTTTTTGAACATAATTTGCCAGGTAGTGATCAGGAAGAAAAATAACTTTTTCAGTTCCTAAAGACTCAACAACTTTTACAGCATTAGCAGAAGTACAACATATATCTGTTTCTGCTTTTACTTCAGCAGAGGTGTTTACATAAGATACAACTGGAACTCCAGGGTACTTTTCTTTAAGCATTCTAACATCTGCACCAGTAATAGATTCTGCCAAAGAACAACCAGCTTGCATATCTGGTATTAAAACTTTTTTACTTGGATTCATCAATTTAGCAGTCTCAGCCATGAAATGAACACCGCACAAAACTATTATCTTAGACTTGGTTTTTGCAGCTTCTAATGCGAGCGCTAAAGAGTCGGCCGATATATCAGCAACCCCATGGTATATTTCTGGGGTTTGATAATTATGAGCTAATATTACAGCATCTTTATCTTTTTTTAATTTATTAATTTTTTCAATAATTGGAGCATGAAATTTCCACTCTACTTCTGGTACAACTGAAGAAATTTTTTTATAAATTTGCTCTAAATTCTCTGAAGACATACAAATAATTTATCAACTTGAACATAAAAAGTCATTCATTTATTGTCGCATATATAGGTAGTGCGGTCGTGCTGAAATTGGTAGACAGGCACGCTTGAGGGGCGTGTGGGTTTCCCGTGAGAGTTCGAGTCTCTCCGACCGCACCAAAAAATTTATGAGTACAGTTGTATTTTTAGCAGTTTTATTTGCAGCATTCTTACATGCTTTATGGAATAGCATGGTTAAGTCACATAAAGACAAACATGTAGCTGTTACAGCAATTGTTTTAGGACATGTACCTGCATCTTTAATAATAATTTTTTTAGTACCAATTCCAGCTGTTGAAAGCATTCCGTATATAATAGCAAGCGCAATTATCCATCAAGGTTACCAATGGTTCTTACTTACAGCTTACCAATACGGAGACTACACAAGAGTTTATCCTATTGCTCGTGGATCAGGACCTGTAGTTGTTACAATTGTTTTGCTACTATTTTTTGGAGTGACTTTAAGTGCATATGAATTATTAGGGATCATTGTAATTTCCGTTGGAATTATAAGTATCAGTACTCAAGATCGGTATTCATTGTTTCCGTGGATTGCTCGTAGAAATGCTAAGGCTATCAGTTATGCTTTGTTAACCGGATTATTTATTGGGGGATATTCAATAGTTGATGGATATGGTGCAAGAGCAAGTTTATCTGCACTGAGCTTTATGGGTTGGTCATTTATTGTTAATGCATTAATTTTTCCAATACTTTTAAAAGTTATGAATAAAGGCGATGTTGTAAAAAAAGTTTTTACCGAAGCTAAATTATTATTTTGGTTTGGAGGCACTATTTCGTATATTGTTTATGGAATTGTAGTATGGGGTTTTACGGAAGCACCTATACCACTTGTAAGCGCACTAAGAGAAACAAGTGTAATCATAGCTCTTTTAATAGGTACGTTTTTCCTTAAAGAACGTTTCACAATACTTAAAGCTTTATCTATTTTTATTATTTTCTCTGGAGTTGTTTTGCTTAAATTTTTTTAAAAAAGACCTTCTATATCGCCTTCATCATTCAATTTAATAGAATCAGCAGCAGGAATTCTTGGAAGTCCAGGCATGGTCATTATTGAACCACAAACAACAACTAAAAATTCCGCTCCACTTGACAATCTAATTTCTCTAATTTGCAATATATGTCCTGACGGAGCTCCTTTTGATTTAGGATCTGTGGAAAAACTATATTGAGTTTTGGCGATACAAACCGGGAACTTTCCAAAACCAGCTTTTTCTATTTCTTTAACTTGTTGTTTGATTTTTTCGTCAACCTCAATTCCTTTTGCTCTATAAATTTCTTTTGCTATTTTCTCTATCTTTTCCAATACTGGGCTATCATCACTATATAAATATTTAAACTTATTTTTTTCACTTTTTTTACATATTTCAATAACATTATTTGCTAGATCTTTTGTTCCTTCTCCACCGTTAGCCCAATGTTTACAAAGGTTTACTTTGACTTCTAGTTTAGAACAAAATTCTTTAATTATCTCGATTTCTTTGTCAGTATCCACAACAAAATGATTTATTGCCACCACAACTTCTAAACCAAACTTTTTTATATTTTCTATATGCCTTTCTAGATTAGGAAGACCTTTTTTCAGTGCATTTATGTTTTCTTTTTTAAGATCATCTTTCTCTACACCCCCATGCATTTTCAATGCTCGTATAGTTGCAACAAGAACGACACAATTAGGTTGAATTCCTGCTTTACGACATTTGATGTCTAAAAATTTTTCAGCTCCAAGATCAGCACCAAAACCAGCCTCGGTAATCACATATTCGGATAATTTTAAAGCAGTTTTTGTTGCAAGGACCGAGTTACAACCATGCGCAATATTTGCAAAAGGGCCCCCATGAATAATTGCTAGATTATTTTCTAAAGTTTGAACGGCATTAGGTCTTATTGCTTCTTTAAGCAATACAGTCATTGGCCCATGAGCCCTTAAGTCTTTTGCATAGATAGGTTTTTTATCTTTTGTATAAGCAACCGTAATGTTTCCTATTTTTTTTTCTAAATCTTTTACGTTATTTGACAAGCAAAATATCGCCATTACTTCAGAGGCTACAGTAATATCAAAACTATCATCTCGTGGTACATTGCTTTTTAATTTTTCCAAATTAATTTTTATTTTCCTTAATCCACGATCATTCAAATCAACTACACGCTTCCAAACTATATTTTCAGGATCTATATTTAATTTATTTCCCCAATAAATATGATTATCTATCAAAGCTGATAAAAGATTATGGGCTGAAGTGATTGCATGAAAGTCGCCAGTAAAATGTAAATTAATTTGTTCCATAGGTATAACTTGTGCATAACCGCCCCCAGCCGCTCCACCTTTCATACCAAAAGATGGTCCTAAACTAGGCTCTCTTAAACAGACAATAGATTTCTTTCCAATCTTATTTAAACCATCACTTAAACCAACCGATGTAGTTGTTTTTCCTTCACCTGCAGGGGTCGGAGTTATAGCTGTTACTAAAATCAAGTTACTTTTTTTTTCTTTTAATTTTTCAATGTACTCAAAATTAAGTTTTGCTATATGACGACCCATGGGACTGAATGATAAAGGATCATTAGGAACATTAAATTTTTTAAGCACATCACCAATAGGCTTAATTTTAGCGGATCTTGCAATTTTAATATCAGACATAAAATTAGTTATCGGCCCTCTATATCTAAAAAAGGCTGATCTGTATATATACTTTTATTAATTTAAGATTTTTTAAATATATGACTAAAGACCCCTGACCAAATCCTTTTATATTCTTTAATCTTCAAAAAATTAAATATATCGCTATCTTCATTATTTTCTTCAATTACCTCAATACAAATTAATTTCGGAGAATATTTTTCAAAATCAAGTGACTCCAAAACATCCATATCGGCTCCCTCAACATCTATATCCAAAAAGTCAATTTTTTTATTAGCAAACTTGGATTCATCTAAAATTGAAGTTAATGTTTTAGATATGATTTTTCTTATTTTAACTTCTCCCTGAAAACTTTTTTTAATTTGTTCTTTCTTAATGGTTGAAAGTTGCGATAATTTCTTTTGAAAGTACATTTCGATTTCACCTTCATTTTTTGATACAGCTAAATTTAAATTAATATCTCTGGGTCTTAATTGATCAAAAAGTTTTATTGAAAAATCACTTATATCAATATTTATACCCTCCCATCCTTTATTATAAAGCAGCATTGTATTATTTCTCTCTATAGGGTGATACGAACCAACATCAACATAAAAACCATTTTTTTTATTATCAAAATATTTGACTATTTCAGTATCTTCGCCATCCATCGAGTATGATTTTCTTTTTAAAAAACATCGATTTTTTAAATATAGATTTTGAAGTATATGAACTTTTTCAAAAAAATTAGATAACATATTTTAATTTTAGTTAAGCCAAGTAGGCTTAATTAATTTTATTTTTAATCCGTCGCAGCTAAAGTCTTTATCCATAAAATCTTTACCAATATTATCAAATTTAATTAGAGCAAACGGATATTGACCTCCAATTAATACTTTTCCAATACTCTCATTTTTGAAACTTATTTCACTTCCAGATTTAATATTTTTTTTCGTTTCAATAGGCATTAATCTTTTTCTAATTTTATTCTTCATTTTCATTCTAGCAGTATTCTCCTGACCTACATAACAGCCTTTTTTAAAATCTATACCGTTCAACTCTTCAAAATTACATTCTAAACCAAAAAGTTTTTCTTGAAGGTCTTTAGTATTAATTTGAGCTATGCCCAACTTATGACTAAAATCATAATATTTTTCAGAATCTTCTAATTTTAATCCTAATTTTTTAATAGACATATAAAGTTTTTCTAGATTTATAATTACTCTAGCACCCAAATTTATATTTCTTGGATCTATTAAAAATGGATCATCTCTATAATTAATTGTAAAACCCAACTCATTTTTTGCATTGTCCAAGGTGAGAAATTTTTCATTACTTATAGCAGCGACTTGAAATTCATTTGATAAATTCAAAATCTCAATTTTTGAATTAAGCTTATACATTTCTAACTTATTTATGAGGTCATCAATTTGATTTATTTCACAATCTAGAAAATAACCGTGTTTGTGTTTTACAATAATAAAATCAAATAAATACTTTCCTTGAGGAGTTAGTAATGAGGAAAAAGCACTAAGTGTATTGCTTACTTTATTTAAATCATTAGTTACAATGTTTTGCAAAAAATCTCTGGAGTCCTCTCCACTTATGTGCACAATTCCTCTATCTTTTAAAATAAATATTTGATCTTTTTTCATATTTAAAGTTTATATTGTATAATATATTTAACAAAATATGTCTGATAACTATAGTCTCATCATAAAGAACGGATCTTGTTATATTGATGGAAGATTTCAAAATGTTGATTTAGCTTTATCGGGAAATAAAATCAAAAAAATCGGAAAAATTGAGCTAAATAGTAATAAAGTTTTTGATGCAACTGAAAAAACTATCTTACCAGGTGTGATTGACACTCAGGTTCATTTTAGGGAACCAGGAGCAAATGATGCAGAAAATTTAGAGAGCGGTAGCAGAGCAGCCATAGCTGGAGGTGTTACCTCGGTATTTGAGATGCCCAATACCAATCCTCCAACATCAACCTTCAAAGAATTTAATAAAAAACTTACAGCAGCAAAAGATAGAATGTTTTGTAACTATGCTTTTTACTTTGGTGCAACGCCAGATAATATGAAGGAGCTAGCATCAGTTAACACGTTAGAGGGATGTTGCGGGGTAAAACTTTTTGCTGGCTCTTCAACAGGAAATCTATTAGTCAGCCAGGAAAAAGATATAGAGAAAGTAATATCTAACAGCAGCAAGATTATCTCTGTCCACTCTGAAGATGAAAATATTCTGTTATCTAGAAAAAAATTTATTAAAGAGGGAGATGTTACCTCGCACCCTGTTTGGCGGAATGAGGAATGTGCACTCGAATCTACTAAAAGAGTAGTAAGATTAGCTCAAAAACATAAAAAGAAAATTCATATTCTTCATGTATCAACAAAAGAGGAAATTGATTTCTTTTCAGAAAAGAGGGATGGGGTAACTTTTGAAATTACACCGCAACACTTAACTTTGTATGCCCCTGATTGTTATGAAAATTTAAAAACTTTTAGTCAAATGAACCCACCCTTAAGATCCAAAGACCACTACGATAGGTTATGGGATGCAGTAGACGAAACTTTAGTGAGTACCATAGGTTCTGATCATGCCCCGCATACAAAAGAGGAAAAAAATAGAAAATATCCTTTGTCTCCATCTGGAATGCCAGGAGTGCAAACTTTACTTCCAGTAATGCTTGATCATGTAAATAAAGGAAAACTAAAAATAGAAAAATTGATTAAATTAGTTTGTGAAAATCCATGCGATTTATTTGGAATTAAGAACAAAGGTTACATAAAAGAAAATTATGATGCAGATTTAACTATTGTGGATATGAATAAAGAAGTTGTTATCAAAGATAACTGGATTGAAAGTAAATGTGGATGGACACCTTTTAACAATTATAAGGTGAAAGGATTTCCAATAGCTACAATTGTAAATGGGGAAATAGTTATGGAAAATAGTAAAATTATTTCGTCTGCCAATGGGAAACCATTAAATTTTTAAGATTAATATTATTTTCTTTATTTAAATTATAGAGAATTTATTAAAGCCTCTGCAATTTTTGTAGACTTACCGTAAAATTTCAATTTTTTAATATCTTCTAAATTAGACTTGTCATTACCAACTACTACAAAACCTATCATTCCCATACTTTTGTGTGGTGTACACCAATAAGCATATATGCCCGGTGTATTAAAAGTGTAGCTGGTATCTTTATTGTACTTAGATTTAAATTTTTCTACCCCCGCAGGAATTCCGCCTTTTATGAATTCGACATTATGACCAGGATTTACTGATTTCCAAAAAACAGTATCACCAACATTCACATTAACAATTTTTTTTGAATAAACATTTATTTCTTTTCCTAGCCTATTAAGCATATCTATATTTTCATCTGCACTAAAAGCCGGATTACAAAGTATTAATAGAAAAATTATTTTAAAAAGTAAAGTTTTCACACAAATATAATAATAAAAATCTTAGAAAACTAAATCTTTAAGATTGACACTGCGACATAACGTTTGTTCTGTAAAAATTATTAATAGTTTAATTTGAATAAATGAAATTTATAGTAATTTTTATAATTTTAATTCCGAGCTTTGCTTTTGCTGGGTCAATGAAAAATATTGGTGAAAAAGGTAAACCTTCCGAGGTAACAAGGACTATCACTATTAAGATGCACGACAATTACTTTGAACCCGCGGAAATAAATGTAAAGAAAGACGAAACAATTAAATTTATAGTTTTAAATGTTGGGGAACTAGTGCACGAGTTTAATATTGCAACAAAAGAAATGCATATAAAACATCAGCCTGAAATGATGATGTTGGTTGAAAATGAAGTTTTATTATCAGATAAAATTGATAAAAAAAAAATGAAACAGATGGCTAAAAAAAATCCATCAATGGGACACCACCATTCAAATAGTGTTTTGCTTTCACCTGGTGAAAAAGGTGAATTAGTATGGAAATTTAGTAACAAAACCAAAATAGAAGCAGCTTGTAACGTGCCGGGACATTATGAAGTTGGTATGATTGCTAAAATAAGCGAGATCTAATTTATTTATTAATGAACCCAACAGATATTTTATTAAGTATAGCCATAGTCGGTATATACACGATAATTTATATATACCTGCAATCACAATTTAAAAATGATAAAATTATATTTAAACTGTTTGGAAAGGGCTTTGTTTACGCAACAATAATTACCGGAATTCTTTACTACTTAATTAAATTTATAGCCTCTTAGCTTTTTAAAATATTATTATCTTTAAGATCTTTTTTAATCTCATCTAATATTGCTGGATCATCTATTGTTGGTGGCACTTTGTATGTTTCTCCATCTGCAATTTTTCTAACAGTACCTCTTAAAACTTTTCCTGATCTAGTTTTGGGCAATCTTTTAACAACAATGGCCAATTTGAAAGCAGCAACAGGCCCAACTTTCTCTCTTACTAATGCCACACATTCTTTTGTAATTTCCTTATTGTCTCTATCAACTCCTGCTTTTAAAGCTATTAATCCAATTGGAAGTTGGCCTTTTAATTTATCAGCAATTCCTATTACAGCACACTCCGCAACATTTTTATGTTCTGCTAAAACTTCTTCAATCGCTCCAGTAGACAATCTATGGCCTGCTACGTTAATGATATCGTCTGTTCTAGACATGATCCAAACGTAACCATCCTCATCAATATGGCCAGCGTCGTATGTTTGGTAATATCCATTGTAAGTTGACATATAAACTTTCTTATATCTTTCATCCGCATTCCAAAGAGTGGGAAAAGTTCCTGGTGGTAAAGGAAGCTTAACCACAATGTCACCCATTTGACCAGCTTTATTTTCTTTTCCCTCACTATTTAAAACTTTTAGGTCATATCCAGGTACTGGTTTAAAAGCTGATCCATATTTAATTGGAAACTTTTCTATTCCTGCACAATTCGCACTTATAGCCCAACTTGTTTCTGTTTGCCACCAGTGATCAATCACAGGAGCGTTTGAAAGTTTTTCAAACCACTTTATTGTATCTGGGTCAGCACGCTCACCAGCTAAAAACAAAGTATCAAATTTAGATAAATCATATTTTTTGAAGAATTTCCCTTCAGGATCTTCTTTTTTAATTGCTCTTATGGCTGTAGGAGCTGTAAACAAAGATTTCACTTTATATTCTGATATTATTCTCCAAAAGACACCAGCGTCAGGAGTACCCACTGGTTTTCCCTCAAACAAAATTGTTGTGCATCCATAAAATAGGGGAGCATAAACTATGTATGAGTGACCAACTATCCAGCCTATATCACTTGCAGACCACCAAACGTCATCTTGATCTATGTTATAAATATTTTTCATAGTCCATTTTAAAGCAACTATGTGTCCACCAATATCTCTAACTATTCCTTTTGGAGTCCCTGTTGTTCCGGATGTGTAAAGTATATAAGCGTAATCATTTGCATTCATTTTTTCACACTCTGCAGGTTTAGCTCCCTTCAAGGCTTCTAACCAATCGATATCTCTTTTAGGATCAAGTTCAGCTTTATCTTGCTCTCGTTGCCAAATTATACATTTCTCAGGTTTGTGGTTGGCTATTTCAATAGCTTTATTTAATAAAGGTTTGTAGTGAATAGTTCTACCAGGTTCATATCCACAAGATGCAGAAATAATAATTTTTGCTTTAGAGTCGTCAATTCTACTTGCCAATTCGTTAGCGGCAAAGCCTCCAAATACGACTGAATGTATTGCTCCAATTCTTCCGCAAGCAAGCATTGCTACAACTGCTTGAGGTATCATTGGCATGTAGATTATAACTCTATCTCCTTTTACAATTCCTTGATTTTTTAATGCTCCTGCAAAGTTTGAAACTTTTTCTTTAAGTTCTTTATAAGATAATTTGTATTTTGAACCTGTAATGGGACTGTCATAAATAATAGCAGTCTTATCACCACGACCTTTATCTATATGAACATCCACAGCATTGTAACAAGTATTTGTTATTCCATCTTCATACCATTTATAAAAAGGCGGATTTGAAGAATTGAGTATTTTAGAAGGTTTTTTGTACCAAAAAATATCTTCGGATACTTCTTTCCAAAAGTTTTCTCTATTATTTATAGACGAATCATAGATTTTTTTGTATTTTTTAGACAATTGAGATATTCCTTTTTAACCCAATTTAACCACTATTATCCCCAAAAAAAAACTAAAAACTCAATAAAATCAACACTTTTTATTGAAGAAAAAGCTTCAAATTACTTTTTTTTTTGGGTACCGTTCCGGGTATTCAAGGTGAGGGAGATAACTTATCTTTGAATGTTTAAATTTAAACTAAAGAAAACTAAACGAAAGGGAGGTTTTCATGAAAAAACTAAGCATGATTGCACTAGCAGCTCTTGCATTCTTCGGAATCACTAGCTCTGCTAATGCTGCAACTGCCATGTTAGCTACTAACGACTTCGTAGGAATTACGTTTTGGTTAGTGTCTATGGGTATGTTAGCAGGTGCTGTATTTTTCTTCTTAGAAAGAAATACAGTTGCTGCATCGTGGAGAACATCTGTAACTGTAGCTGGATTAATTCAGTTTGTAGCATTTGTTCACTACATATACATGAGAGACATCTGGGTTACGACAGGTGAAACACCAACAGTATACAGATATATTGACTGGTTAATCACTGTTCCAATGCAGATTGTTGAATTCTATTTAATCTTAGCTGCTGTTAGAAAAGTTCCAACTTCAATGTTCTGGAGATTACTAATAGCTTCAATAGTAATGTTAGTCGGTGGATACTTAGGTGAAGCCGGTTACATCCAAGAATTTGTCGGTTTCATAATTGGAATGGCAGGTTGGATATACATTCTATTTGAAATCTTTTCTGGTGAAGCTGGAAGAGCTGCTGCGAAGGGTGGTAACAAAGCTGTTGCTACATGTTTCGGCGCTATGAGAATGATAGTTACAATTGGTTGGGCAATTTACCCACTAGGTTACGTATTTGGTTACCTAGCTGGTGGAATTGACTCTAACACGTTGAACATCATCTATAACTTAGCTGACTTCGTAAACAAATTAGCATTTGGTCTAGTTATCTGGGCTGCTGCTATGCAGAATACTTCTTTAGCTAAAAGATAGTAAAAGAGAGTAAATTTTATAAAATAGGGCGAGTTTAACCACTTGCCCTATTTTTTTTTGAACCTATATTAATTAAATGCCAAAAATCACATACATAGATTCAACCGGTGAACGGAGAACTATTGATGTTGAGAAAAGTTTAACCGTTATGGAAGGAGCTGTACAAAACCAAATACCGGGGATTGATGCAGATTGCGGGGGTGGCATGGCATGTGCTACTTGCCATGTTTATGTCAAAGAAGAATGGTTAAATAAACTTCCAAAAGCAGAGGACGCAGAACAAGACATGATAGATATGGCATTTGAACCAAAAAAAAATAGTAGACTAAGTTGTCAATTAATTGTTTCGGATGAGTTAGATGGATTAGTTGTTACTACGCCCTCTAAACAAACATAAAAATGATAAAAACAGATGTAATAATAGTTGGTGCTGGTCCTGTAGGATTATTTGCGGTTCATCAATTAGGAATTAAAGGATTAAAGTCAGAAGTTATAGATAATTTAGATAAAGCTGGCGGACAATGTATTGAACTTTATCCTGATAAACCCATTTATGATATTGCTGGAATTCCAGAGTGTACAGGGGAGGAATTAACCAAAAATTTACTTAATCAAATAAAACCATTCAAAACAAATTTTCATTTTAATGAAAGAGTTCAAGAAATAAAAAATGAAGGTGATAACTGGATAGTAAAAACTAGCAAAAATAAAGTTTTTAGTTCACCAAATATTATTATTGCAGGTGGAGTAGGGTCATTTGAGCCAAGAAAACTTTCCGTCAAAAATGCTGAAAAATATGAGGATAAAAATATTTTTTATTCTATTACCAAGAAAAATAAATTTAGTGGTAAGAAAATATCAATTTTTGGTGGTGGTGACTCAGCTTTAGATTGGGCATTAGAATTATCAAAAATTGCTAAAGTCACGCTAATACACAGAAGAGAAGAATTCAGAGGCGCTCCACACACTTTAAGCGAGCTTAAAAAAGAAGGTAAAGTAGATATAAAAACTAAATATCAACTCTCTTCAATCGAAGGTAATGAAAATATTCAGTCAATAAGTTTAAAAAACGATGATGGCAAAGAAATAAAAATACAAACAGATTATATTCTTAGTTTTTTTGGTCTTATTATGAAACTTGGACCTATAAGCGAATGGGGCTTAAATATGGATAAAAAAACTATCAAAGTTAATACTGAAAATTTTGAGACAAATAAAAAAGGTATTTTTGCGATAGGTGATATTTGTACTTATCCTGGAAAATTGAAACTTATATTATCAGGGTTTCACGAGGGTGCGCTTGCGTCAGTTGAATGTTTTAAAAGAGCAAGACCTAATGAAAAATATAAATTCGAATTTACTACTTCTTCAAAAGAAATTCAGGCACGTCTAGGTGTTAAAAATAAGTGATAGAATTACTCACCGCAAATACACCTAACGGAAAAAAAATTACTATAATGTTAGAAGAGATAAAATTTGAATATAAAATTACAAAAATAAATATTCTTAAAGGAGAACAATTTGATCCTAAATTTAGAGCGATAAGTCCTTTTAGTAAGATACCAGTAATTATTGATCACGACAACAAAACCTCTATTTTTGAGTCAGGTGCAATACTAATGTACTTAGGTGAAAAAAGTGGAAAATTTTATCCTGAAAAAAATAAAGGTTTGATAATTCAATGGTTAATGGGTCAAATGGCTTATGTAGGACCTTTGCTAGGACAACATCATCAGTTTCATCACTATAATCCAGGAAAGAGTAATTGGGGAGAACAAAGATATTTTAAAATTGCGAGAACAATCTACAAAGATCTGGACGAAAGATTAGAACAAAATAAATTTTTGGCCGGAGAGTATTCCATAGCTGATATTGCCACTTTTCCATGGATTGCACGTCACGAATGGCACGATGTAGGTTTAAAAAAATTCAAAAATCTTACAAGATGGTATGAAGATATTTCAAAAAGAGATGCTGTGATTAAAGGTTATGATCTTTTAAAAAGAGACGAAAAAATTCCAAAAGTTTAGTTTGCAATATATATTTTTTCTTCTTGTTCGTGTCTCTCCTGCGCCTGAATACTTAATGTTGCTATTGGTCTAGCTATTAATCTTTTTAGTCCGATTGGCTCTCCAGTTTCTTCACAGTATCCATATGTATCATCTTTAATTCTTTTTAGAGCTGAGTCAATTTTGTTTACTAATTTTCTTCTTCTATTGGATGCTCTCATCTCAACTGTTTTTTCAGTATATGAAGATGCTTGATCTACTATATCTGCAGATGAACTATTGTCATCAAGGTTATTTAGAACAACACTTTCATTGTTTGATTTAACAATTTCTTTTCTCCAGGCAATAAGTCTTTCAGTAAAAAACTTTTTATGCTTCGCGCACATGTATTTTTCTTTGCTGTTTGGAATATACTTTTTTTTGGCAGTCTTTTTAACCATATATTAAACCTGGGGAGTATATTAACGTTTATATTGGTGTCAATATAATTTAAGTTATAAATATAGGTAAATTTTATGACAAAAAATCCATCAAATATATTTTTTTTGTTACTTGTTCTTCATTTACTTATATGGACATTCATTCCTTCTTTAACTAATCAAAACCTTCCCCTGGATACTATTGAGGCTTTAGCTTGGGGAAGTAATTTAGATTGGGGATTTAACAAACATCCTCCGTTTAGTGCTTTTGCAGTTGAAATATTTTATAAAATTTTTGGAAGCCAAGACTGGGCTTATTATTTGCTTAGTCAAATTTTCGTAGTAATTGCTTTTTTTGCAGTTTATAAATTTTCAGAAGAAATTTTTAACAATAAAAAACTTGCTCTTTTATCAGTACTTTTACTTGAAGGTATTTACTTTTATAATTTCACTACTCCTGAATTTAACGTAAATGTTGCTCAATTACCCTTTTGGGCTTTAACCGTTTACTATACTTGGAGATGTATTAAATACGATAAAACAACAGATTATGTATTTTTAGGTTTATTTGCCGGTTTAGGAATTTTATCAAAATATCTTTTCATTTATTTAATCATAGGAATAAAACTTGTTTTTATTTACTTCTTAAGAAAAGGAAAAAAAATTAAATTTTCACACTATTTTATTGCAGGGCCAATAACCCTATTAATTTTATTACCCCACTTAATCTGGTTAACCGAAAATAATTATATTACGATTACTTATGGTTTACAAAGAACGGGAGGGGCAGGAGATTTTCTAGACCATTTAATATATCCTATAACTT
The DNA here is from genome assembly GCA_902530635.1 of uncultured Pelagibacteraceae bacterium. Taxonomy (GTDB): domain Bacteria; phylum Pseudomonadota; class Alphaproteobacteria; order Pelagibacterales; family Pelagibacteraceae; genus Anoxypelagibacter. The sequence goes on from CACABC010000004.1 coordinate 18,216, forward strand.
TTTTAGGTAAACAAATCGGACTTTTAATTCCTTTTCTTTTGATGTTTTTCTTTATTATAAAAAAAGTTAAATATAAAATTAATTTAAAAGATGAAAAATTAGTATTTTTACTTTTAGTCACTATAGCACCAATATTTTTGATGTTATTAACCTCTATGATAATGGGAACAAAAATAAGAACAATGTGGATGACACCTTTTTATTTACTCGCAGGAACCTTTATTATTTATATTTTTAAATCACATATAAATTTAAATAAATTAAAAAGCTTTGCATCAGTTTTTATAATTTTATTTATCTCTCCCCCTTTTACTTATGCTTATATTTCTATAACTCAAACAGATAAAAGAACTGATTTTCCTGGTAAACAATATGCTAAACAAATTCAGAAAGCATGGGATGAAAAATATAATAGTAATATTAATTATGTATTAGGTGATGAATGGTGGGGTGGTAATTTATCTTATCACTTAAAATCTAGACCAAAATGGGTACCATTAAGTGATAGAGAAACAGCAGTTCAATTATTAAATTATAAAAAGAATCTTAATGCTGTAGTAATTGGTTATCCTGCTCATCTAATAGGAGATGAATGAAAATTTTTAAAATTTTAATACCTGTTTTTAATGATTGGGAGTCCTTAATTAAACTTCTAGATGAAATCAACAAAGTAATCGCAAATATAAAAAATGCTGAATTTAATTGTATGGTGGTTAATGATGCATCTACCATAAACCCACCAGATATTAAAATACCTCAAAATATAAAAAGCTTGCAGATATTTAATATGAAACAAAACAGAGGACATGCAAGATGTAATGCATTCGGTATTAGATATTTATCAAAACACGATGATTTTGATCACCTAATCGTTATGGATGGGGATGGAGAAGACAGACCTGTTGAAATAGAATTTTTAGTTAATAAAGCTTTGGAAGATGAAAAAGTATCTGTAGTGGCAAAAAGAATTAAAAGATCTGAAGGACCTTTTTTTCAAACACTTTATGAGATACACAAAATTATAACTCTAATTTTCACTGGAAAAAATATTGATTTTGGAAACTTCAGTTGTTTAACAAAAAATGATGTTAAAATTTTATCTAAACAAGAAAGTCTATGGAGTAGTTTTTCTGGAACAGTAAAAAAATCCATTTTTCAACTAAATACAATTAATTCTACAAGAGGTTCAAGATACTTTGGTCCATCAAAAATGTCTCTTCTTAATCTTGGAATTCATTCTTTTTCTATTATTGCAGTTTTTAAATCTCAAGTTTTTTTAAGAGGTTTTATTTTAAGCATATTTATCTTTATTTTAAAAAATTTTTTAGGATCAATTTTTTATATTTCTACTACCTTATTAATTATTTTCATGATTTTAATTTACATAAATTCATTTAGAGAAAATATTGAGGATTTTCTTAAAGCAGGAGATAATGTTGATGATGTTAAAAATTATACACACTAATCAGTTGTATTTAGAGTCTGTATTAGAATCAAAAGTGAATCAAAAGGTGAACATTCATTAAAAGAGTGTACATTATGTGGATATCTTTTATTTAATCAAACTATAGGAAATTAAAATGAGTAAGAAAAAATTAACGTGTCACTGCAAGGGTGTAGAAGCTGAGGTAGAAGTTCCAGAAAGTGGCTTTAAAAAAATTATGCGTTGTAATTGTTCTATTTGTAAAAGAAAGGGCTATATAATAGGTGTAACAGGTCCAGATGATTTTAAGATTATAAAAGGAGAAAATTTATTAAAGCTTTACCAGTTCCATTCAAAAACAGCTAAACATTATTTTTGTACTGTTTGTGGTATTCACACACACAACAGACCTAGAATTGATCCAAATATATATGGAGTTAATATTGCGTGTATTGAAGGAGTAAAACCATTTGAACTAAAAAATATTCCTGTTAACGATGGTGAAAACCATCCACATGACAAAAAGTGATTATTTAAAATATTTAAAAAAACAAGAGATTACCGGCAAACCTATTGTCGACAAGTTAGGTAAATTAAATAAATTTTATTTACCTTTGTCAGAGTGGATTTACTCGATTTATAATAAAGATCGTAAAACAAAAATAATAGGAATATCGGGTGGTCAAGGAGCGGGCAAAAGTACAATCACTGGAATATTAAAATTAATTTTAAAAAAAAAATACAGATTAAATCTTTGTGTATTTTCTATAGACGACTTCTACAAAAAAAAATCAGAAAGATTAAAAATGTCAAAAAAAATACATCCACTATTTATTACTAGAGGTGTACCCGGAACTCATGATATTACATTAATAAACAAAACTATCAGGAAACTTAAACAAAAAAAATTCAGAACTGTTTTAATACCTAAATTCAACAAATCTAAAGATGACAGGTTTCAAAAAAGTAAATGGCAAAAAATAGAGGTTAAACCAGATATAATTATTTTTGAAGGTTGGTGTGTTGGTGCAATACATCAAAATAGCACTGAATTAAAAAGGCCGCTTAATTTTATTGAAAAAAAATATGATAAAAATTTAAAATGGAGAAAAATAGTTAATAATTTGTTAAAAAACAGGTATAAAAATCTGTTTGGCCAAATTGATAAATTAGTTTATTTAAAGGTTCCAAATTTTAATTATATTATTAAATGGAGATGGCTTCAGGAGCAAAAAATGAAATTGACATCAAAAAGCAAAAAGACTATGTCAAAAATACAAGTTAAAGAATTTATTATGTTTTATGAAAGACTCACTAAGCATATGATGAAAAATTACTCAAAGATTTCTGATCTAACGATTTTTTTAGATAAACATCACAGATCAAAAAAAATGATAATTAATTAAATTTATGAAAAAGATATTTTTTATTATAATTTTCTGTTTATTTTACAACAATGTTTACTCTCAAGATGTTATTAAAACATTATCCGATGCTTTTAAAAATAATTCAAAATTAAATGCTGAAAGAGCAAGTTTAAATGCAGCCAAACAAGATGTAAATATTTCTCGAGGAGAATTCTTACCATCTGTAACAATTTCAGGTAATATATCTAGCCAAGAGGATACTAACAGAACTAATCAATCTGGAGAACCATTAACAGATTTAAATTCAACACCTGAAACAAGATCTGTTTTAGTTGAACAAAAAATCTTTAGTGGTTTTAGTAATTATAATAATCTAAAAAAATCACAACTAGAGTTAGAATATGCTAAATATGAGCTAACTAAACTTGAACAGGAGGTTATATTAAGCGCAGCAAAAGCATATTATAATTTAGGATACAATTTTAAAAATTTGGAATTCAATCAATTAAACGTCGACCTTTTTGAAAGACAAGTTGAAAGTGATAGATCAAGACTAGATAGAGGAGAAATAAGCTTAACTGATTTTGCACAATCAGAGTCCTCGCTTGCTGGCGCACAAGCAAAACTAATTACTGCGAGAAATGAACTTATATCTGGCAGAAAAAACTTTCAAAAAATTATAGGATCTAGGTCTCCCGAGGAAATAAACCTTGCATTTATACCTAATTTAAGCATACCAAAAAGTTTAAGAACTGCCTCGGCTATCTCTGATCAAATTAATCCTAGATTAAATTTAGCAAAAATAGATTTAGAAATAGCAAAAAAGGAACTTTTTGCAGCAAGAGGTGACTTAAGTCCATCAGCTTCAATATCTTACGAAAAGAAGAAAAACTATGATTTAAGTACAACTGTAGATGAAAGAGAGCAAGAGGAAGTCAAAGCAACTGTTAAATGGCCTCTTTTTAAGGGAGGAAAAAACATATCATCAGTAAAAAAAGCAAAATTTAAAGTAGAGGAAAAAGAACTTCTTTTTGACGATATATCCGACCAGGTTAGTATAGACACTGCTAACGCATGGACTAATTATAATTCATCTAAAAGTATTTTAGACGCCACTGCGGCTCAATTAAAAGCGGCTGAAATAGCAAACGAGGGTATTACACTTGAATACGATACAGGTAATCAGAGAACCACATTAGAAGTAATTCAATCAAGAACACTTCTTTTGGAAGCTAGAACAAGCTTCGTAAATGCACAAAAGAATTTTGCAATAGCGCAGTTCAGTTTACTCGCGTCTATTGGCGACCTTTTTCTAGAAAATATTAAGTAAATTATTATATTATTTTAAGATTGATTAAAAGAACAAAATGTGTACATTTAAAACATTGATTCGTTATTAAAAAAAAAGGAAAAAAATGACTAAAAATAATTTAAAAGTAGTTAAGTCTGACTCTAAAAAAGAGCAAGAAATTAAGGAAAAAAATAAGGCACTGAATGCTGCGATAAGCCAAATAGATGATAATTTTGGTAAAGGCTCTGTAATGCGTTTGGGCCAACAAAAAGCAATGGATGTTGAGTCCATTTCAACTGGATCTTTAAGTTTAGATTTGGCATTAGGAATAGGGGGATTGCCCAAAGGAAGAGTTATAGAGATTTATGGCCCAGAGTCATCTGGTAAAACAACTTTAGCTTTACAGGTTGTTGCTGAAGCCCAAAAAGCTGGTGGAATTTGTGGTTTTGTTGATGCAGAGCATGCTTTAGATCCTGTTTATGCTAAGAAATTAGGAGTCAAAACTGATGACTTATTAATTTCACAACCAGATACTGGTGAACAGGCATTGGAGATTGCCGATACGCTAATCAAATCCGGGTCTTTATCTGTTTTAGTAGTCGACTCAGTTGCGGCATTAACTCCGAAAGCTGAATTAGAAGGTGAAATGGGTGATCATCACGTTGGTTTACAATCAAGATTGATGAGTCAGGCCTTAAGAAAATTAACTGGTTCAATATCAAAATCAAACACAATGGTTATTTTTATTAATCAAATAAGAATGAAAATTGGAGTGATGTTTGGTAATCCAGAAACAACATCAGGAGGAAATGCACTTAAATTTTATTCATCAGTTCGTATGGATATAAGAAGAATAGGTGCTATTAAAGAAAAAGATCAAATTATTGGAAATAGCACACGGGTTAAAGTTGTCAAAAACAAAGTAGCTCCACCATTTAAAATGGTTGAATTTGACCTTATGTACGGCAAGGGCATAAGTAAATCAGGTGAACTAATTGATCTTGGTGCAAAAGCAGATGTAGTAGAAAAATCTGGCGCATGGTACGCATACAAAGGTGAAAAAATAGGTCAAGGAAGAGAAAATGCCAAACTCTATTTAGAAAAAAATCCGAAAGTAGCGGAAGAGATAGAGACTGTAATTAGAACTAAAGCTGGCCTTATATCAAAAAAAATTGAAGGAAATCCAACTCCTAAAGAAAAAGAAACAGAAAAATAAGGACATTTTCATTATACTCTCCACACGAAAGGTGCCCCTCGCATCTTTCGTGTGTTTTCTTGATATAGACATCAAATAAAATATCTGTATTTAATAGATATATGAGCAAAATTCTAATGAGTGATATTAGAAAGAAGTTTCTTGGTTATTTTTCCAAGAATGAACATGAAATTGTAGAATCCAGCAATATTGTTCCAAATAATGATCCAACATTAATGTTCACAAATTCTGGAATGGTACAATTTAAAAATGTATTTACAGGTATCGAAAATAAGACATTTAAAACCGCAACCACTTCACAAAAATGTATTAGAGCAGGAGGAAAACATAATGATCTAGAAAATGTTGGTTATACGCCAAGACACCACACGTTTTTTGAAATGCTTGGAAATTTTTCATTTGGAGATTATTTCAAAGAAAAAGCTATTTATTATGCGTGGGAATTGCTTACCAAAGATTTTGGTATTTCAAAGGATAGACTATCTGTAACAGTGTATTCTGAAGATGAAGAAGCCTTCAAATTATGGAAAAAGGTAGCTGGATTACCGGAAAGTAAAATAGTTAAAATTTCAACATCAGATAATTTTTGGTCAATGGGTGAAACTGGTCCTTGCGGACCTTGCTCTGAAATATTTTTTGATCATGGTGACAAATTAAAAGGCGGCCCTCCTGGAAGTCCAGATCAAGAAGGGGATAGATTCATTGAAATATGGAACCTCGTTTTTATGCAATTTGAACAGATTTCTAAGGATAAAAGAATCGATTTACCTAAGCCATCAGTTGATACAGGAATGGGTTTGGAGAGAATAACGGCTGTTCTACAAGGCACCCACGATAATTATGCAATAGATCATTTTAAAAAACTAATTTTAGAATCATCAGAAATTACAAATACAAAAATAGACAATAACACAATCGCAAGCCATAGAGTTATTGCCGATCATTTAAGAGCAAGTAGTTTTCTAATTGCAGAAGGTGTCCTTCCATCTAACGAGGGAAGAGGCTATGTTCTAAGAAGAATTATGAGAAGAGGCATGAGACACGCTCATACTCTTGGAAGTAAAAAACCAATTTTTTTTAAATTATTTGACGTTCTATTAAATGAAATGTCAAAAAGTTATCCAGAATTAAGTAATGGAAAAGATTTAATAATAGAAACATTGAAAAATGAGGAAGAAAAATTTTCATCTCTTTTGGAAAGAGGAATGAAAATTTTAGATCAGAATTTAGAAAAAGTAAATAATAAAACTTTACCTGGCGAAATAGCTTTTAAGCTTTATGACACATATGGATTTCCGTTAGATCTCACTGCTGATATTTTAAAAAATAAAAATATAAAAATTGATATTTCTGCATTTGAAAAAGCAATGCAAAAAAGTAAAGACTTGGCTAGAGCAAGCTGGAAAGGTTCAGGCGATAAGTCTATAGAGGAAAAATGGTTCAAAATAAGAGAACAATTAAATCCAACAGAATTTTTAGGTTACGAATTTGATAAAGCTGAAGGAGTAGTTTTAAAAATATCAAAAGGTAATAAATTTATTGAAAATGCAAAAGAAGGTGATGAAGTTGAAGTTATAACAAATCAAACACCCTTTTATGGTGAGTCGGGAGGTCAAGTTGGTGATCAAGGAATTATCTCAAATTCTAATTGCAAAATTAATATTAAAGATACCCAAAAAAAAATGGGTGACTTACTTGTTCATTATGGAAATGTTGAAAAAGGTTCATTTAAAGTCGGTGACAGTGTAAATCTTGAAATAGATATTCAAAAAAGAAATAATTCAAGAGCAAATCACTCTGCAACACATTTACTTCACGAGTCTCTAAGAAGGACACTTGGTAAACACGTAACACAAAAGGGATCATTAGTAAGTCCAGATAGACTTAGATTTGACTTTAGTCACAATAAGCCAATAGAAAAAGATGAAATGATCAAAATAAATAAAATTGTTAATGAAATGGTAGAAGGTGCAAGTGATGTACAAACAAGAATTATGACGCCTAAAGAAGCAGTTGGTTTAGGAGCTTTAGCTTTATTTGGTGAAAAGTACGGTGACGAAGTCAGAGTAGTTTTTATGGGTAAAGAAAAGAACAGTTTTTTTTCAACTGAACTATGTGGCGGAACACATGTAAAAAACACAAAAGAAGTTGGGGAATTTAAAGTAATTAGCCAGTCATCAATAGCCTCTGGAATAAGAAGGGTAGAAGCTTTAAGAAATAAACAACTTCAAGATTATGAAAAATCACTTAAAAAAGATAAGTCTTTAAAAGAAAAAAATCTTAAAGAACAGGTCGATTTAATTAAAGAAGAGTTATCAAAATTTAAAATTAAACCAGATTTTAAAGATAATGTTGATTTATCGGAGAACTTAAAAAATCTTAACAAACAATTAGAAAAAATCAAAATTAAAAGAATAATTGAAGATAAAAATAAAAATATTGTAAAAGATAAAAAAGTTGGTAGTTTTTTATTTAGACAGCAGCTTTTAAAGGATTTCCCACCTAAGGAATTAAGAAGTGTAATAGATCAAGGAAAAAAAGATATTAAAAAAGGTATCGTGGTCAGTATTTCAACTTTTGAAGGCAAAGTCGGAGTGGCTGTTGGTTTAACTCAAGATCTAACTAAAAAATTTGACGCTGTTGAACTTGTTAAAATAGCCTCTGAAGTTCTTGGAGGAAAAGGTGGCGGAGGTAGAAAAGATTTTGCACAAGCTGGAGGATCTCATAAAGAAAAGATTGAAGAAGTCTTTAAAACTTTAAATGATAAAATTAGTTAAGCTTTTTTTTAAGATTAGAATTTATTGCTTCTAAAAATTGATTTGTTGTAAGATATTTTTGACTTTTACTAATCAAAATAGCTAAATCTTTAGTCATTGATCCATTTTCAACCGTCTCAATGCAAACTCTCTCTAGGGTATCTGAAAATTTAATTAATTCATCGTTGCTGTCTAATTGACCTCTATGAGCCAAACCCCTGGTCCATGCAAAAATAGATGCTATTGGATTTGTTGATGTTTCCTTACCTTGTTGATGCTGCCTATAATGCCTGGTAACTGTTCCATGAGCAGCCTCAGCTTCAGCTATTTTTCCATCTGGCGTTCTTAATACACTTGTCATTAAACCAAGAGAACCATAGCCTTGAGCTACCGTATCAGATTGAACATCGCCATCATAATTTTTACAAGCCCAAATATATTTACCACTCCACTTCATAGCACAAGCAACCATATCATCTATCAATCTATGCTCATAAGTAATACCTATTTCTTCGAACTTCTTTTTAAATTCTTTTTTATAAATTTCTTCAAAAATATCTTTAAATCTTCCATCATAAATTTTTAAAATTGTATTCTTAGAAGAAAAATAAACCGGCCATTTTCTAACCAATCCATAATTTAAACATGCTCTTGCAAAATCTCTAATTGAGCTATCTAAATTGTACATGGACAGAGCTATTCCAGACTCGTTAAATTTAAAAACCTCATGTTCAATTTGTTTCTTACCATCCTCAGACGTCCATTTAATAGTCATTTTTCCTTTTCCAGGAATTTTAAAATCTGTCGCCCTATATTGATCTCCAAAAGCATGTCTTCCAACTATAACACTTTCAGTCCAGTGCGGAACCAGTCTGGGAACATTTTTACATATTATAGGTTCTCTAAAAATTGTTCCGCCAACAATATTTCTAATTGTTCCATTTGGTGATCTCCACATTTTCTTTAAATTGAATTCTTTTACTCGTGCCTCGTCAGGAGTTATTGTTGCACATTTGACACCAGCACCATACTTCTGAATTGCTTTAGCGCAATCAATAGTCACTTGATCATTTGTTTTATCCCTATTTTCCATCCCAAGATCGTAATATTTGAGATCAATATCAAGATATGGATTTATTAATTTTTCCTTAATAAATGACCAAATTATTCGGGTCATTTCATCACCATCTAGCTCAACTACTGGATTTTTTACTTCAATTTTTGCCATAAAAAAATTTAATTTGATAATTAACGATTTTTATACATATTACCCTAAGATTATCAATTTATAAGTTATGATGTTTGAAAAAATATTTCCAAAGATACACCAAGAAGGGTATAAATTTTTAGTTATATCCTCAATAATCACATTGATTCTATTGTTTTCTACAGACCTTTTTGGGTACATTTTCATATTAATAAGTATTTGGGTTTATTATTTTTTTAGAGACCCCGAGAGAGTTGTAATAGATAATGAGGCTTATTTAGTAAGTCCAGCAGACGGCCGCATATCTGGAATTAAAGAAGTAAATGGGCCAGTAGAACTCGGTTTAGATAGTAAAAAATTTACGAGAGTAAGTATTTTTATGAATATTTTTGATTGTCATGTTAATAGATCCCCAGCAAACGGTCAGATACAAGACATATTTTATAAACCTGGAAAATTTTTAAATGCCTCTCTCGATAAAGCAAGTGAAGAAAATGAAAGAAACTATTTTAATATTGCAGAAAATAAAACAAACGAACCAATCGTTGTTGTTCAAATCGCAGGATTAGTTGCTAGGCGGATTGTTACCCAGGTAGAAAAAAAAGAAACACTGAAACAAGGACAAAGATTAGGGATGATTAGATTTGGTAGTAGAGTTGATGTATACTATACCCAAAGAAAAACAATGGTCAAAGTTGGACAAAATGTTATAGCGGGAGAAAGTATAATTGCGAGTTTCTAAATGGAAAAGAAAAATGAATTTAAGGTCGTCTCTGTAAATAAAAGTAGGTACATTCTTCCAAATGTATTAACGCTTATTGGAGTTTGTTTAGGGATAAGTTCTATTAAATTTGCAATGGATGGTAATTTTTCCTATGCAGTTTTATTTCTAGTAGTTGCTGCAATTCTGGACGCTTTAGACGGAAGGGTTGCAAGATTAATTAAAGGAACATCAGATTTTGGAAAAGAATTAGACTCATTAACAGATTTTGTTAGTTTTGGGATTGCACCAGCATTTATAATCTATTTTTGGGAATTAAATAAATTTGGAAAAATTGGATGGTTAATAGTTCTTTTATTTTCAGTTTGCTGTGTACTTAGACTTGCTCGGTTTAATCTAACTAAATTTGAAAAAAAAGATGAATGGAAAAATAATTTTTTTCAGGGAGTCCCTTCACCTGCTGGAGGTTGTTTGATACTTCTCCCTTTAATTTTTCAATTGTCAAGTTTTTCAAATTTTATTGATTTAACATCTATTACTCCATACTTCATGGTTCTAATATCATTTTTACTTATAAGTAAAATTCCTACTTTTTCATTTAAGAAAATAGCAATACGTAGGAATATGACAATTTTTTTATTATTAGGTGTAGGTTTATTTTTTGTTTCAATCGTTCAGTTTACTTTTGATACGCTGACAATTTGTATACTTACCTATTTATTTTTAATTCCAATTGGAATTTATAATTACAAATCAAAATCAAAAACTGCAAATAAAATTGATATAGAAGACGAACAACAAGACATATTGTAGTTTTAATATATGGACAGTAAAAGTTATCAAGATCATTTCTTTAGGAAAGCAAAAAATGAAGGATATAGATCCCGATCGGCTTTTAAGTTAATTGAATTAAATAATAAATTTAAATTTTTAAAGAATGGGATAAATATTTTAGATATAGGTTGTTTTCCTGGAGGGTGGTGCCAGGTTATAAAAAAAAAAATAAAAGGTGGAAAAATTCTTGGGATTGATAAAAAATCGACAAAAGATATTGATGGAATTAAATTTATAACAGGCGACTTTTTAAACGATGGATCTAAGACTAATATAGATAAATACTTTAACTCGAGGATAGATGTAATTCTGTCAGATATGGCTTCAAATACTTCTGGTAATAAAAGTATAGACTGTATTAGAACAAATCAATTATGTATGGATATAATAGAATTTTCAAAAAAAAGACTTAATAATAAGGGAGTTGTTGTTTCAAAAGTTTTTATGGGAGAAGACTTTGAAGAAATAAAGAATGAGGCAAAAAAAAACTTTAAAAAAATTCATTTTTTTAAGCCTAATTCAAGTAGGCAAGAATCAAGAGAAACATATATACATTGTTATGAATTAAGTACATAATAGAAATTATTATTTATGACTAAAATTAAATATTTTCAAATAATTTTATTATATTCACTTTTTTTTGTAAACAACGGAATATCCCAAGAAAACTATCTCACAGAGGGAAAAAAACTATTTAACAAGCAAAAATATTTAGAATCAAAATTTAAATTTGAACAAGATATTGTTTTTAATCCAAAAAGAGAGGAGTCATATTTATTTCTTGCTAAAATATTCAGTAATGAACAAAACGATGAACTTGAAGAACAAAATTTAAATACTGTGATATTATTGAACCCTAAAAACGAAGAGGCATTATATCTTTTGGCTTTATTAAAAATAAAGAAATCCGATTATAAAGAGTCAGAAAAATTAATCAAAAATTTCAAGAAAATTTGTAGAACTTTATGTGAAAAAGAACCAGGTTTACAAACTAAATTAAAAAGTCTTCAACCAAAATAGATAATTATCATGAAATTATCCAAAAAGATAAAAAAAATTATAAAGTTAAAATCAAAAAGAAAATTAGTTTGTTTGACAGCTTATTCAAAACCAATCGCAAAAATATTAGACAAATACTGTGATATTATTTTAGTAGGTGATTCAGTTGCGACAGCTTTTTATGGCATGAAAAGTACAAAAGAAATAAAATTGGATACAATGATTGCTCATAATAAGAGTGTTAAAAAAGCCATTAGAAAAAGTACTTTAGTTTTTGATATGCCGTTTAATTCTTATAGAAATATAAAAGAAGCAAAAAAAAATATTAAAAAAATCTTTAAAAAAACTTCTTGCGATGCAGTAAAATTGGAGAGTAACGGAAAAAATTTTAATATATTAAAAAAATTAGTTCAATCTGGAATACCTGTAATGGGACATATAGGTTACACACCTCAATACAAAGGTAAATTTAAACCCCAAGGTATTAAAAATAATGAGCAAAAAAAATTAATAAATGAAGCGTTGAAAATTCAAAAGGCTGGGGCTTTCTCAATTGTTTTAGAGTGTATTAATTCAGACACAGCAAAAAAAATAACTAATAGAATTAACATTCCAACCATAGGTATAGGTTCCTCAAATTCTTGCGATGGACAAATATTAGTTTTTGATGATTTAATTGGTTTAAGTGGATTTTATCCAAAATTTGTAAAAAAATATATAAATTTGCAAAAAATTATTGAAAATGTTTTAAAAAAATTTAGAAGAGACGTAATAAGTTCTAGGTTTCCTAGTAAACTACATACATACTAATTTATGACAGATGAATTTCCAGAAAAAAAATTTTTAAGCTTTATAAAATCAAATTCAAAAATATTTACATACACAATATCAATCTTTTTTATTATTTTGGCTATATCATTATGGCTGTCTTATGATTCTAAAAAGCAAAATAAAATAATTTCTGAGGATTTTATTAAAGCAAAAATTTTTTTAGATAAAGATAGCAAAGATAAGGCAACTTTGATTTTAAAAAATATTATTAAAAAAAAAGATACAATTTATTCAAGTTTATCATTATTTTTACTTATTGATCAGAATTTAGTTGAAGATAAACAATTAATAATGGAATACTTTGATAATATTATTTCTGATGGTGATTATTCTGAAGAGGATATAAATCTTTTAAAACTTAAAAAAGCAATTTATATTTCAGATATAGAATACGAACAGGAGATGCTCAAACTCCTTAACCCAATTATAAACTCAGACTCTGTGTGGAAAAACCAATCTCTTAAATTTTTAGGAGATTTTTATTACTCTATATCACAGTTAGAAAAAGCGAGGCAATATTATTCAACTTTATTAAAAGAGGAGACCAATAATTCATCAAGGACTGAAATTAATAGAAGGATAAAATCTATAAAATAAGAATGTATAAAATTTATAGCAATTTTTTATTCTTAATATTATTAACTTTTTTGATTAATTGCTCTTTTGGCCCAGGTAAAAGAGTCTGGAATGACTTATCAAAAGATTTAGAGACTGTTAAAAATACGGAAAATACTAAATTAATTTTTTCAACTTCTCAAAAATTTAATGAAGAAATAACAAGTAATAAAAAATTAGTTATAAGTTCGAAACCAATAAAAAATTTAAATTGGAATCAACAAAATTTGTCAAATGGAAATCATATCCCTCATATAAGTTATCAAAATAAAATAAATCTTATTTTTCAAAGTAAAAAAATAGGAAAAAATTCTTTTGATATTAAAAATATTGATTTCCAACCAATTGTAGAAAATAATATTGCTTACCTTTATGATCCAAATGGAACTTTATTTAGTTATTCAATAGAAAATGAAAGATTAATTTGGAAATATAACTTTTATAAAAAAAGATATAAAAATTTACCAAAGGAAATAAATCTTTATCTAACATCGTCTAGTCTTATAGCTACTGACAATCTAGGTTTTGCCTATAGTCTTGACAAAAACACAGGCGCTATCGAATGGGCAAAAAGTTATGGTGTACCATTTAAATCTAATATTAAAGTGGATGAAAGTAATATATTTTTACTTAATCAAGATAATAAGTTTTATGTTATTAGTGAGAAAGATGGAAAGCAAAGGACAGACCTAGAAACAATTCCTTCTTTTCTTAAATCAAATATTAAATCAAATATTAGTTTAGACATTAAGCAAAAAAATGTTTTTTTCATTACTTCCGCTGCTGAGATTTACTCTGTCAATTATTTTAACAGAAATATAAATTGGCTATTAAACTTAACATTGGCAGGTACTGATAAGCAGATTGATTTGTTTTATTCATCCCCAATAGTTTATGCAGATAATCAAATTTTTCTTAGCACATCTTTCTCTTCATTTTTAATGGATTCAAGAGATGGATCTTTAATTTGGGAGTTTCCATTCTCAACCAAGATCGCACCAATAGTTTTAGAAAAATATATTTTTTTAGTTTCAAAAGAAGGCCTTTTAATATGTTTAGATCGTGAAAAAGGAAAAGTAATTTGGTCAAAAAATATATTCAAGACCTCAGAAAAGTTAAAATATAATAAAACAGGACATTTGACTTCAATGTTTTTAGTTTCGAATAAATTATTTATAACAACTAAAAATGGTTATTTTTTGTTTTTTGATTATCAAAATGGAGAAATTATTAATTATTCAAAAGTGAGTAAAAGTTTTTTCTCTAAACCCACAATAATAAATGAAACTATTTTTATAATTGATAATAAAATGAGAATTTTAAAATTTAATTAATCTAACTACTTGATTTACCACTAAGCAAAGACAATTGTGCAACATTGTCATCTTTTTTCTGATCAATTAATTCAACAGGATACTCACCGGTGAAATAATGATCAGTTAGTTGAGGATATGTTTTATTTCTACTCTCACCACAGATAGCTTTATATAAACCATCTAAACTCAAAAATTTAAGTGAGTCTGCTTGAATATGTTTGCACATTTCATCTAAATTTTTATTAGCAGCTAACAATTCTTTTTTTGAAGGCATATCTATACCGTAGAAATCAGGAAATTTTATTGGTGGGGATGCTATCCTTACATGTACTTCTTTAGCACCACCATCATAAAGCATTTTAACTATTTTTGAACATGTTGTGCCTCTAACTATTGAGTCATCAATGAGTATTACTGATTTGTTCTTTATTGAAGATTTATTTGAGCTCAGTTTTAATTTCACTCCAAAACTTCTTATATTTTGTTGCGGTTCTATAAAAGTCCTTCCAACATAGTGATTTCTAATTAAACCAAGTTCAAAACTTTTGTTTTTGAGTTGACTATACCCTATAGCTGCAGGCACGCCTGAGTCTGGTACGGGCACCACAATATCTCCTAAATCATCAGATTCTTTTGCAAGCTCATATCCAAAGTTTTTTCTATATTCATAAGCACATTTTCCTTTTAAATAACTATCTGGTCTAGAAAAATAAACATATTCAAAAACGCAAGGCCGATCCTTTTTTTTAGTGAAAGGCTTGATACTTTTTAGATTACCCTCTTCAATAACCACAACTTCTCCATTTTCTATTTCACGGATAAATTTAGCTCCAATTATATCGAAAGCGCATGTTTCTGAAGCAATTACATATGAGTTTTTTAACTTACCTAAAACTAGTGGTCTGATTCCTAAAGGATCACGGGCACCGATTAATTTTTTGTTACTCATCATAACTAAAGCATATCCACCCTGAACTTGAAAAAGAGTATCTACAACTTTATCTATCATTTTTGTTCTTTTTGATTTTGCAATCAGTTGAACAATAGTTTCGGTATCAGAAGTAGTTCTAAAAATTGCACCCTCTTTAACCAACAATTCTCTTAATTTTAAAGCATTAGTAAAATTTCCATTATGTGCCACGCTAATTCCTCCACCATAAATATCAGCAAAAAATGGTTGGATATTTCTAAGAGAGGTTTCACCAGTGGTTGAATAACGATTATGACCAATTGCTGAATTTCCTGGAAGTTTTTTTAAAATTTCTTTATTAGTAAAATTATCCCCAACTAGACCATGTTTTTTTTCTGAATGGAAATTTTTTCCGTCAAAAGACACAATTCCACATCCTTCTTGTCCTCTATGCTGTAATGCATGGAGACCTAAAGCAGTTATAGTTGATGCGTCTGTAAAGCCTGCAATTCCAAAAACTCCACATTCTTCTCTAATTGTATTAGTTTTAAATTTTTTCAATTTCTTCTTTTGTTTTTTGAATGTCATTACCACTTGGAAATTCCTCGATTAATAACTTACTTCCTTTTTCAACTATTGGAAAAGAAAATGATTTACTTAATGACATATCCCATTTTTCATAAGAATAAAACCAATTTACCACAACAAAAATACATACTGCAAAAATATACCCCTTAAAAATACCAAAGAAAAAACCAAAAGTTTTATCCACAGAACCAACCCCAGTGTAGGCAAATAGTTTACCTAGAGACCTTCCAAGAAGAATCAATAAAAAAAGAGATATTATATAAACAAATATGCCCAATCCAATGCCCACAACATATTGATTATCTATATAGTTTGAAATATATGGCTCAAATTTTGGTACCAAGATTATTGTTATTATAAGTGCTAAAACCCACTTTAAAAAAGACATTAAGCTTAAAAAAAAACCTTTAGCGAAGCACTGGATGGCAAAGTAAATAATTAAAATAAAAAAAATGACATCAAATAAAACAATATTTTCTGTAACGAAAGAAATAAAGTTATCCAGCATTTTTAAAAGGTTTAAAGGTCAAAATTAATTTGGGCAATAAAGTAAGAACAGAAATCATAGCTAACAACATCGCTATACCAGTGAAAACTCCAAAATAAATGGTTGGAATAAAATTTGACAGAACCAATATTGAAAATCCAAATACAATTGTTATTGATGTATTTAGTATTGCGACACCCACTGTATCATGACACTTTTCGAGCGTTTTATTGTAATCGTTATTTTTTTTAAACTCTTCCTTAAATCTATAAATATAATGAATACTATTATCTACAGCTATACCGATGGTTATTGCCGCAATAGTAATTGTCATCATATCTAATGGAATTCCAAGTAAACCAATAATACCAAGAATTAAAAAAGCAGCCATAAAATTGGGTACAACCCCTATTAGTGATAATGTGATATTTCTAAAAAGAATTAAAAACATAAAAGTTATTCCAGCCATCACGACACCTAAAGTTAATATTTGAGACTTAAACAAGCTTTGTAAAAGATTATTAAATAATATAAGGACACCAGCTAATTTAAATTCATTAGAATTTAAGCCTATTTCATTTTCTAAATCATATTCAATTTTATTAATTAGCTCATTCCGTCTAAGATCCTCTTTGGAATCTAAAATTCTTAAACTTATCCTTGCTTCATTATTTTTTATTGAAATATAAGGATCGATTACCTCTTTTTTTATTGATTCTGGCAACTTTGAATATAGTACGCCCATCTCGAGGCCTTCTAACTTTTTACCACCACTTAAATCTTCAGCAACTCTAACAATTGAAGCAAAAGATATGACTTTTCCCACAGAGTCTATATTATTCAAATAATCGTGAACCTCAGTAATTCTGTCTATTTTATCTCTTGTAAACCAGTATTTGGAGTCATCTTCTTCATCTTCGCCCCAGTCATCATCTGTTTCATCATCAGGAGTCTTTTTTGGAAATTTTAAAATAACATTTAAAGGTGTTGTTCCACCAAGCTTTTTATCTATAAGCTTCATTCCTTTGTAAATTTCAGTTTCTTTATTAAAATAATTTATAAAACTATTCTCTACTTCAAGTTTTGTTATGCCATAAATACTTATAATTATAACCACAAAAGCAGATGTAAAAATAATTTTGGTATTTTTTTTTGCTACCTCACTCAAGAAGGATGTAATTCTTGATTTTTTCTGATCTCTATAATTTGTATTTTTTTTTGTTAAAACATTTAAAAGTGATGGCAACAATGTAAAGGTTACTAACATAGAAACAAGCAAACCAACTGTCATCATCCATCCGAAATCTATAATAGGTTTAATACCACTAAATATTAATGACAAGAAAGCACATATAGTCGTGAGCACAGTATAAAGTATTGGCCAAAACATTTTTTTAGAGGTCCAATGAATTGCATCACTATTAGATATTTCGGGGTTCTCCTTTCTATATTGTAAATATCTGACACTCATATGAATATTCATAGCCATTGTTAAAATCAGCATAAGAGCGATAAAATTTGAGGAAATTACAGTTACTTTCCAACCAACCAAACCTAAGAAACCAATCATAATTAAAACTGAAAAAAAACAACTCATCAGCGGTATTAAAACCCAGAGTAAATTTCTAAAAACAAACCAAAGTGTAAAAACAATAAATAAAAATACTCCTCCTCCAAAAACAACTATATCGTTTTTTATAAAAGTCATCATATCATCCGCAATCATTGGAATTCCTCCAAGATGGATTATAGGGTAGATATCTGAAGAGATTTTTTTAACTTTTCCAGGAGGCGGATGATCTTTAATAATTTTTCTTATTTCATTTATGTTTTGGTGGTTTCTTTTATTGTATGATTTTCTATAATTATCATAATTTTTTAAAAAAGCTTTATAGCTATTTTTTTCATTAGAAGTTAGTTGTCCCTTCTCTTTTCTGTCTAGGTAACTATTTTTAGTTTTGATTAATTCTGCAAGTTTTTCGTCAGGTTTAATATAAACTAAAACTCCACTTGTTTGACCATCCTCACTAATTACAAAGTTTTTATATATTGGACTATTAATAATTTCATCAAAACCCCTGTCTAAATTCACGTCAGGACTAGATAGAGTTTTAAAATTTCTAATTCTTTCTGATAAAGGGTCATCGTTATTTTTAAGCAAAGGTACATCTAAAACAGTTATTACACTATCAATCCAATCAAGATTTTCTAATGAGTTCTTTAATAATCCAAGATTTTTTATAGTGTTTTCGGATTTAAAATTATAATTTTCATTTGGTGCGTGACTGTAAGTTAAGACTAAAAAATCTTTAGTACCATAGTTATTATTTACTTCCCTAAGATATTTCAAATCTGGATCATTTTCTAAAAGCAAAGTATCGGAGGAAGCATCTAATTGAAAATTTTTTGCAAAATATCCAAAAACAACTAATAAAAGAATAAGAGCAAACAAAGTAACTCTAGGTCTTTCAATTACTGAATTTTTATATAAATTAGAGAGGATCACCATTAATAGA
The DNA here is from genome assembly GCA_902530635.1 of uncultured Pelagibacteraceae bacterium. Lineage (GTDB taxonomy): Bacteria > Pseudomonadota > Alphaproteobacteria > Pelagibacterales > Pelagibacteraceae > Anoxypelagibacter. Next base: position 37,293 of record CACABC010000004.1, read on the forward strand.
TATAACTTAAAAAGACAGAATTTAAAATTATAAATTTTTTCTATGTTTTTGGAGTATCTTTGAATTTAGTGTAAATTTTCTCAAATTCCACTTTCACATTTCCAGTTGGACCATGCCTTTGTTTTCCAATAATTATCTCTGCTAACCCAAGTATCTCATTCATTTTAGATTGCCACTCAGCATGCTCCACTGTTCCTAATCTAGGCTCTTTTCTTTCTTCGTAATATTCTTCCCGATATACAAACATAACTACATCCGCATCTTGTTCTATAGAGCCTGATTCTCTTAAATCTGATAGTTGAGGTTTTTTATCATCTCGCTGCTCTGTAGCACGCGATAGCTGTGATAATGCCACAACAGGTACTCCCAGCTCTTTTGCTAATGCTTTTAAGCCTTGAGTTATCTCCGATATTTCTTGAACTCTACCGTCATATCTTCTTGCTCCAGCTGACATGAGCTGAATATAATCGACAACAATTAAGTCCAAACCGAACAATCTTTTCATTCTTCTTGCTCTATTAGACAAAGTGGAAATAGTAATTGCTGGGGTTTCATCAATTAACAATGGCAAATCATGAATATTTCTTGAAGTTTCAATTAATCTATTCATTTCTTCCTCTGTAATCTTACCTCTTCTTATGTCATTTGATTTAATTCTAGATTGTTCAGATATAATTCTTGTTGAAAGTTGTTCTGAGGACATTTCCAATGAGAAAAAAGCAACAACTGATTTTTTGTTATCATCTGAATTCTTTTTGGCTGCATGGAATGCAATATTGGTGGCTAGTGCAGTCTTACCCATTGATGGCCTACCTGCAATTATTATTAAATCAGACTTATGAAGACCACCTAATCTTTCGTCTAAATCAACCAGTCCAGTAGGAACACCAACAATACCCTGATCATTTTTCATCGCGTTAGTTGCCATCTCTAATGTTTGATCCAACGCTTGACTAAATTCTGAAAAGGATTGGTTAAACGTTCCTCTTTCAGCTAAGTCAAATAGAGATTTTTCAGTATTTTGAATTATATCATCACCTGTTTTTTCTAAAGCATCATCCATTGACTCTTCAGATAAGTTTTCTGAGATTTTTACAAGTTCTCTTTTTACAAATTTTTCATGAATAATTTTTGCATAATCAATAGATTGTTTTACCGAGGATGAGAATCTTGTAAGTTTTACTAAATACTCAGTTCCCCCAACTTCAGACAAACTATCTTCATTTTCAAAAGAATTTTTTAAAGTAATAGGGTTTGCAATCATGCCTTTGTTGTGCAATTTTTCAATTAAACTATAAATTTTTGAGTGTAGTGGGTCATAGAATTCTTTTTCATTAACTATACTTGCAACCTCATCAATAATATCGTTGTTTACCAAAACAGATCCTATCAAAGCCTGCTCAGCTTCGATATTTGAAGGTAATTTTTTTTCTCCAGAAAACGTTTTTACTTTAAGATTATCCATTTTGATCATAGGTTTTATCCTAATTATTTAGTCAATGTAAAAGCAAAAGTTATTAACTTTTTTTGTATCTGTGGAGAGATTTTGTTATTTACCGGTCTTCTTTTTTTCAACCAAAACATGTAATTCTGCTACCAAATCAGAATGCAGATTAATTGACAATGGGAATTCACCAATTTTATTTATTTCTTTTTTTAGGTCAATCTGTGAGGGATGAATAATTTGTTTAAAATTATCTAAAAAATACTTTGTGATTTCTTTAGGTTTTATACTTCCGTATAATTCTCCATTTTCTTTCGTTTCTTTACTAAAAACTAACTTTTTCTTTTTGATTTTATCATATATTTCTTTTGCGACTTTTTTCTGCTCAATATTTTTCTTATTAATTTCAGTTCTTTTTCTATTAACATATTCTACATTTTTTTTATCTGCCCTTAGCGCTTTACCAAATTTTAAAAGAAAGTTTCTTCCATAACCATCTTTAACATCAACTACTTGGCCAATATCACCTAAATTTCTAATTTTTTCTAAAAGTATAACTTGCATTTAAATTAAACCTAAAACCTTCGCTCTTTTAATAGCGGTTGATAATTGCCTTTGTTTATTCTGACTTACAGCAGTAATACGAGATGGAAGAATTTTTCCACTATCTGATGTATACCTTTTTAATAATTTTAAATTTTTATAGTCTACTACTGGTGAATTTTTTTGCGATAAGGGACAGCTTCTTCCAAATTTCATCTCAGGCTTTTGAAAAAGACTTAGTTTATTTTGACTACCAAATTTTTTTCTTTTACCTTTTTTTTTGTCTCTTCTCATAAAATTTATTTTTTTGCCCCAAAGTACTCATTTTTGAGATCAAGCTCATCATATTTGACTGTTAAATATCTAATAACGCTGACATCAATTGCAAGTTTTCTCTCAATTTCCTTAACAATATCGCTGTTTGCTTCTAATTTGAAATGCACAAAAATTCCTTTCTTATTTTTTTTAATTTTGTTTGCTAATGATAATAATCCCCATTTTTCCGTTTTTAAAATCTTTCCAGATTTATTGATGATTTCAGAATATTTGTTAATAAGACCATCTATCTCTTTATCAGAAAGGTCTTGTTTTCCTACAATTGTGTGTTCGTAAAAAGCCATATTTTCAATTAAACTAATACTTTTTTGATCGGACTTATACTATTTAAATTTTAATTGTACAATAGTAATAATAATACAATTTAACACTTTTAAACAAAATGAAAGCATTAATATTTCCAGGTCAAGGTTCCCAATCCGTTGGTATGGGTTTAGATTTGTATAACAATTTTGATTTGGTAAAAAAAGTTTTTAAAGAAGCAGATGATAAACTTAAGTATCCTTTATCCAAAATTATATTGGAGGGTCCTGAAAGCGAACTCAGACTTACTAAAAATACACAGCCTGCAATAATGACTTTAAGTTATTCAATATTCAAATTAATTAAAGAGGAATTTAATATAGAACTTAAAAATGCAAAATATTTTGCTGGACATTCACTTGGTGAATATAGTGCTTTAGTATCAGTTGGATCATTAAACTTTCAAGATGCTCTATATCTATTGCACGAAAGAGGAAAATCAATGCAAGAAGCTGTCCCAGAAGGAAAAGGTTCCATGTTAGCTGTAATGGGATTAAAAATTGAAGAATTAAAAAAATATATTAGTGAAATTTCTGCAAAAGGCGTATGCGAGATAGCAAATGATAATTCTGATAGTCAAATTATTTTAAGTGGTGAGAAAACAACTTTAGAGGAAATTAATAAAAATTTAAAATTGAATAAAAAAAAATCTATATTTCTACCAGTGAGCGCACCTTTTCACTGTTCACTTATGAAAGGAGCAGCTGAAAAAATGAAAGATAAAATCATTAATACTGAGTTTTTAAATCCCCCTATTGACATTGTAAGTAATGTAACCGCAGAGTCTGAAAATAGTATTGAAAATATTAAAAATTTACTTATCAAGCAAATTTATTCAAAAGTGAGGTGGAGAGAAAGTATTCTTTATATGATTAAAAATGGCGTTAATGAATTTATTGAAATTGGACCAGGAAAGGTATTATCTGGTCTTACAAAAAGAATTAGTGGAAATGTCGACGTTAAAAGTATAAATACAATTGAAGATATCAAGAGTCTTAAATGATTGATTTTAAAAACAAAAAAATTTTAATTACGGGTGCAACAGGAGGGATAGGTGGTGCACTTGTTAAAAAATTTGTTTCGTTAGGAGGAACTGTTCTTGGTACGGGAACCAAGACTGAAAAATTGGAATTAATTAAAAAAGATAATCCCGATATAAAGATAAAAAAGTTTAACCTAACTGAACATTCAAAAATAGAGGAATTTATTAATACATCCACAAATGAATTAGGAGGTCTAGATATTTTAATAAATAATGCCGGTGTGAATGTAGACAATCTTTCCTTAAGAATGAAAGATGAGGAGTGGAAAAGAGTAATTGACATAAATTTAACATCTACTTTTTTGCTATCTAAATATGCAATTAAAAATATGTTAAAAAATAAATTTGGTAGAGTAGTGAACATCACATCTATAGTTGGTCATACCGGAAATCTTGGTCAGGCAAACTATTCAGCATCTAAAGCAGCTATAATTGGAATGTCAAAAAGTCTAGCAATTGAGTACGCAAAAAAAAATATAACTATTAATTGTGTTTCACCTGGATTTATAGTTTCAGATATGACAACAAACATAGCAGAAAAAGTTAGGGAATTTTTAATATCGAGAATTCCTATGGGTAAACTTGGTTCCGGGGAAGATGTATCGAATTGTGTAGCTTTTTTATCATCCGAATTAGCATCATATGTTACAGGAGAAACAATACATGTTAATGGTGGTATGTATATGTCTTGACAAAAAAACAGAAAAAATTTAATAACGAATTAACAAAAAATCTAAAAAGGAATTATAAAATGGCAAAAGATGTAAGCGCAACAGTTAAGAAGATCGTAGCAGATCATCTTGGCGTAGACGAAGCTAAAGTGACAGACGAGGCAAGCTTTATAGATGATTTGGGAGCAGATAGTTTAGACACAGTTGAACTAGTTATGGCTTTTGAAGAAGAGTTTGGATCTGAGATTTCTGATAGTGAAGCTGAAAAAATTTTAACAGTTGGAGATGCTATAAAATTTATTGAGAGCCATTCCAACTAAGATAATAACTTTCACTAAATGAACAATCCAAAAAAGCCTTTGATGCTTGTGTTGTCATCACCTTCTGGGGCTGGAAAAACAACTCTTTCAAAAAAAATTCAACAATCAGATAATTCTTTTGAAATTTCTGTTTCTCACACAACCAGAAAGCCAAGACCAAATGAAGTTGATGGTTTGGATTACCATTTTGTTACAAAGAAAAATTTTGAATTATTACTCAACCAAAATGCTTTTTATGAGCATGCAGAAATATTTGGAAATTATTATGGCACATCAAAATCTTCAATTAACCAAATAACACAAAAAAATAATAATGTTTTATTTGATATTGATTGGCAAGGAAGTCAACAGCTGAGTAAATTCAAACAATTAAATTTAGTTAAAGTATTTATACTCCCTCCAAATAAGGAAGAGTTAGAGAAAAGATTAATAGCAAGAAATCAAGATGATAAAGAAGCAATCAAAAGAAGAATGTTAGCATATTCTAAGGACGTTGTTCATCAAATAGATTATGATTATGTTTTAGTTAATGACAATGTTGATGATTGTTTTAATAAGTTAAAAAAAATAATATCAAAGCACTTACAAATATAAAGTTATTTTAGATGTTTTTTTCGTAATATTCCGTAATTCTGTAGAAATCATGACACGATAACTCTGCAGGCCTTTTTTTAAGATTTATATCTAATGTGTTCGCTATTTTTTCATAATCTTTAAATATTTTAGAAAAAGCTTTATTTATCATTTTTCTTTTACCAGAAAATAAAATTTTGGTAATTTTTTCTAAATTTTCTATATTTTTAATATAGTAATTTGTATATGTTTTTGGACTAAAAATAATAATTTTTGAGTCAACCTCAGGAACTGGTAAAAAACATTTTTTAGATATTTTAAAACTATCAATTATATCAAGTCTGAAATTTGCTAACACAGAAATTCTTCCATATTCTTTTGTATTTGGTTTTGCTAAAATTCTATCAGCAACCTCTTTTTGAAACATAAATATAATTTTACTAAAGGGAGGTGGCCATTTATTGAATTTAATAAATTTTGCCAAAATTTGTGTTGATATATTATATGGAAGATTTCCAAATACTAAATCAGGATTTATATTTTTGTGGAAATTAAATTTTAGAATGTCCTCGTTATAAATAATAAAATTTTTTTTTAAATCGAATTTTTTAGATAAAATTTCACAAAATCTCTTATCTTTTTCAACTAATAAAATTTTCTTTGGATTTTTTTTTAAAATTATTTCTGTTAAATTTCCTGTTCCTGGTCCAACTTCAAAAACTTCTTTTCCATTTATAACACTCAATTCTGCTATTTTATTTAAAATATTTTTATCAATTAATAAATTTTGGCCTAATGATTTTTTAAGATTTAACATTAATTTTTTGAAAAAATTTTACAGACTCAAGCAAACTTTGCGGATTAGCTATATTCTTTTTTATTATATCTTTTCCAGTTCCATGGTCTGGAGAAATTCTAATATAGGGGAGACCAGCGGTAAGGTTTACAGCATTAAATTTAAATAAAGCTTTAAAGGGTGACAAAACCTGGTCATGATACATTCCGACAATAATATCAAATTTATATTTTTTAGGATTCATGAATGCCGTATCAGCAGATAATGGTCCTTGAACAGATATTCTTTTCTTTTTTAAATATTTTATAATTGGGATAATTATTTTTTTTTCTTCAGACTCTCTTCTATACTCATCATTATGTGGGTTTAGACCCAAAAGACCAATTTTAGGTTTAAATTTTAGTTTTTTAAGAAAAAATTGATTAATTGTTATAAGTTTATTAAAGATTAATTTTTTGGATAAAAGTTTTGATATTTTTTTAACTTTTATATGTGTAGTTATTGGGCATACGGAAAGTTTTCTATTATAAATTATCATGGCTTCTTTGCCTAAAACCCCTTCTCTTTTTGCTAAAAATTCTGTGACACCAGTAAAATTATTTCCAAATGTCTCTTTTTTATTAATCGCACAGTTTATAAAACCTGAAATTTTTTTCTTTTTTATAAGCCTTATAGCTATGTTAAAGCAATTTTTTATGTATATAGATTTAGAAATTGTGTCAACATTAAATGGATTTTTGAACTTTAAAGGCACATCAAGAATTAAAAGTTTATTTTTAATATTTATATTTTCTAAACTTGATATTTTTTTTAGAGTTAAACTAATTCCAATAATTTTTAATTGATGTTTAATTAATAAATAATTCCCTATTACAACTATATTCATTTTTTTTAAATTTTTCCTTTTTTTCCAAACTTTAGCAATTAGTTCTGAGTTAACGCTATTAGGTTCTCCAGCTATAATACAAATTAAATTATTCATAAAAATTTAATTTGTACGGATCTTTCAAGATTAGAATAATGCAAATTTGAAAACATAATTAATTTTTTTTCCTTTTCCTCATTGACTATTTTATCCTTTATAGATTTTATATCGTCTTGCTTATTTACATTTTTTGAACTTGCTATAAATGCATTCATTTTATTCTCAATTTCAATTGTATTTAGAGAAATTTTATTTTTATACATTTGAAAAATCATATAATTCCATTTTAAGTCAACCTTAAATCTATTAATTAAACCGTCGTAGCTTAAATTATGACTTGCAAGAAGATTCTTTAAACCTGTTTTATCAAGACCCAATTTTTTACTAGCACTATTTAACATAACGTCGAGCTGTCTATTATTATATTTCTCTATATTTTTTTTTTTTATTTCACCTTTTTTAATATTTCTTTTAATTAATGATTTTATTGCCAGGCTTTTAATTTGTTCTTTATTGCTTTGATTTATTTCGGTATTCGATAGTATTGCAATTAATTTTATTTCATTAAGTAAATCCAACTTTGTAATTGGAATATTTCCCACTGTTATTATTATAGAATTATCTGTTTGTGTAAAACTTTTTCCTGTAAAAGATAAAAAAAAAATTATTACAAGAAAAAATATTTTAAAATTACTCTTCATCTGTCAATTAACGGGGACTTTGCTTCACCAAATGGGAATAATGTAATCCTAAAAATTAGTGAATCTGAAGCCTCAACATCTTTATCCGAATAAAATTCTCTTCTAAACAATAATCCAGCTTTTAAACAATCATTTACGTAGTCGTAGGCTAGGTCATAAAACTCAGTGGAATCTGTCTCTAAATTTTTCTTAATATCGAAAGTTAGCTCACCGGAATTATTAAAGTCAATCTTAACTCCTGATTTTATATAGTTGCTCGTGCCCACATGATTACTTTCTTCTAAATAATTAAGATTAAAACTTGTATTACCTAATATTAAATTTGCTTCTAAATCATTATAATTAATATCATTAAAATTGTGATCTACTGAAAAGTTATTGCTCAAGGTAAAATTATCACTTAGTTTTAAATATGCTTCACCAACCAGATCTGATGCTTTTTGGTCAAGAGAGCTTCTTGATGGTAACGAACTATTTTCCTGGAAGTTGTAAACTTGACCTATTGATAAAGAATAATTTTTTTCTCCTGTTTTATTATCCTCAAGATTACTATTTGAAATTTCTAATCCCATGACTGCACTTGTGCCTTCTTCAATTACATCAGGTTGTGAATTTTTATTTAGCATGAACAAATTCGAATAACTGAGTTTCAAATTGTCATTTTGTAAATTTCTCATATGACCAGGTGCGTGCCTTAGAGAAAACTGTGGAGTTAAAAAATTTATAGTCCCCATTTTATCGTTTTGCTTCGAAAGAGGTAGTTTTGCATCATATGATAATGCAGCGGAAACTTCACTATTAAGACCATCTGTTTTGAATTTTTCAGCATTATCAGCCTCATAATTAACTACTTTAAACAAACCCTTAAACTTATTTTGAACACCTCTTAAACTAGTAAATGGATTTGATTGCCAATTTATATCATTTACCCAAAACTTAGTTGTTTGATTTACTTTGTAATTTTTAACAAATGCATTACTACGTATATCAAAAACACCAGTTTTATCTCCTGTAAACAAATTTCTTTCAAATAGTATGTTTGGTAGAGAATATTCAAATCGAGTTTTATCAGAGTCCTCACTTGTTAAATTCTCAAACATAGCAGCACTAACACTCAAATAATTCTTATCATCTTGAAACTCATAGTTAAGATCTTTTTTGATTATATTATTATCTTTCTCTACTAATTCAGTATCAATATCATGTACTTTAAAATAAGTATCATTAGATACATGTTGTAGATTAACTTCTAAGTTACTCGAATATTCTTCTTTTGACCAATCATAAGTAAATCTTGAAAAAAAGTGAGATCTAGATCCGTCACTTTTTTTAATTTTATCAGTTTTTTTGTAGCCTTTAGTATAACTTGAGTCTACGACGAGATATGAATTGTCAAAAGCATGACGATACTCATGCAATACTAATAAATTTTCTTTAGTATATATTTTCGGAGTTAAAGTCATATCTCGATTTTCAGCTAAAGCCCAAAAATAAGGAACTGATGCACTAAAACCTACTGATGAATTATCGACTAAAGTAGGAAATAGAAAACCAGACCGTCTTTTTACAGTTGGTCCAGGATGAAAAAATTTTGGAAAATAAAAAATAGGAAAATCATAAATCTTTAAGATAGCCTTGTCATAGTAAACCGTTTTCTTTGCCTGACTATGTTTGATTTTTTCAGCCTGTATTGACCATGGAGGACATTTTTTTCCCTCTCTATTTTGGCAAGTGGTAAAAATTCCTTTATTAAATGTAGCTCCTTCATCGTTAATAAAACCAGAGTTTGCAAAAAATCTTGGTTCATTTTTTTCATTAGTCTTAAATGTTGGGTCATTAAAAAATGATTTTACATCACTACCTACGATTTTTCTTTTCTTCTCATCTATATAAATTTCTGAAAATAAGTATTCATTACCCCTTTTATCTACTACTTTCACATCTCCTTGAGAAAAGAACATTTTTTTTTCAGTTAGATAATTAAACATATCTGTATAAATTTTATTCCCATTAATATCAGTAATTTCACTTTTCTTATTTGAATAGATTACTTGTTTTATATTATCATAAAATATATCTTCTCCCTGAATTCTATACTTTTCAGAGGTCACAATATCGGTTTCCCCGAAAGATCTTACCACCCCATTTATTTTATCATATTCTGCTTTTTCAGTAAAAATAATATTTTTTTTATCATCTGTTATTTGTACATTTCCATTGGCGTATACAATTTTACTTTCTTTATTTAGCTGAACTTCATATGCACTCACGTCTAGTTCATCTGCAAATCCATTAATATTTGGAATGAATAAAAAAGATAATATGATTATAAATTTTTTAATATTATTTTTCATTAATTTGAATAATTCCTACTGAACAAAATAAAGTCAAAACAATTATTGGTGACCACACGGAAACTACCATCGGAATTCTTTCAGTGGCACCGAGAGCCATAGAAAAGTTTTTTAAATAAAAGATAATTACGCAAGTGATTATTGAAAGCAATATATAATAGATATTTTGTCTTGTATCATTGGAGCTAAGAGAAAATATTGATGCCAAACAAACCATCAAAATTAAAAAAAACGGCAATGATAGATAGTAGTGTTTCTTTTCTTCTAAAAGTTTAGCATTATAGCCTCTTTTTACCAGCTCATCTATCTCAGTCATAATTTTATAAAATGACAAAGTATCTAAGTTGGAATAAATGGAATTTAATTTTTCTTTATTAAAAGTTGATTTAAAAGTTAATTCTTCAAACATTTCATTTGATCCATTTTCACCAAAAGATGTTTTAAAACCATCTTTGACGATCCATTTTGTATTCAATATATCTGCACTTTTTGCTTCAATTCTCTCAATTAAAACATTATTTTCATCAAGTTTATAGATACTGACATCCAACAATAGGTCACCCTCAATTTTTTCTGATTTAATAAAATTTATTTTACTTCCAATTTTTTCTTTCACCCATACACCATTATTAGTAATTGATGCTAAATGGGACTTATCAAGATCATACCCGCCTTTTACATCTTCGTAGTATTTCACCATCAGTGAAGTAAAAGGGCTTAATGCTAAGAGAATTATAATACCTAAAAAAAATGCTGTAGTACTAAATAGGTAAACAAATTTTCCACTATTAAAACCAAAAGTTTTTAAAGATAAAATTTCATTTTTTTGTTTTAGTTTTATCAAGACCCACATTGATGAAAGAAATATAATAAAAGGAAAAATATTTATTAAAATACTTGGTACAATCATAAAAGAAAGTGCTAAAGGAAGTATTATTCCGACATCATAATCTGAAAAATAAGTGATTTCTTCACGCAGGTTCATTATTAAACCTCCTGCTAAAAAAATTAAAAATACGTTCATTGTACTCAACATAAATTCTTTTATTAAATAAGTATTAATTACTGAATTTCTCATCCTTTTTTCCTTAAATTTTCATACAAAAAATTTCTTATAATTTCAAAGTATATCAGTGGCAACATTATTAATGGAGACAAGTAATATATTAAAGTATTAGTAAAAGATTTTCCTGAGTACTTGACCAATATCTCTGCCAAAACCAATATTAAAAAAGCAAAAATAGGATAAAAATATCTATAAAAAGTTTTAAATTTACTTTCCTCTCTTGGATTTAAAAGAAAACAAAGAATCAATGTTATTATGGGTATGTAAAGAGGCATACCAAATCTTCTATTTATTTCAGATAATACATCGTTTTTTTTATGGTCCCTTGGACAGTTCAAAATGATTTTGTTATCTCTATCGAAAAAACACTTTATAAGAAGATAGGATGAGGTTTCTTGTATCTTAGTTTGTGTTATAGATCTTGTTTGCACATTTTCTAATTTGAGAATTGTTTTTTCAAATTTTATAGTTTGAATCTTATTTTTGTTGTTAGCACCCTCGGAAATTTTTTCGGATTGAATTATTCCGTTACGCAATATTAAAACTGGATTATTTGAATCTGCAACCCGACCTTTTTTTGCAATTATTGTAACATTGTCTGTACTACTAACATTTTCAATACTTTTAAGAACTGAACTTTCATCTCTAATAAAAATATTTTCCATATCACCATTTTCATTTTTTTTCTCGACGTAAATTGTTAAGCCAGGAACAGAGTCGTTAAATTGATTGGTTTTAACCATACTTGATATAAAATCAAAATTAGATGATTTAATTAAAGTTCTTGAATGATTTAATATATTTGGATTTATAATCGTTGCAAAAATTAGCTGAAATAAAGTTACAATTAAAGAAACTTTAACAAAAAAATTAACAAGATTTAATTTGTTTAAACCAGAGGTCCATAGAATTATTAATTCATTTTCATTCTCAAACTTAATTATTGATAGAACTAATGCTATCAAAAATGATAGAGGTATAAATTTGGTTAATATTTTGGGAACGTTGAGAAGGGAATAACCAAGGTAAATTGACAAGGCATGACCATCATCTACCACCAAATCGAGGAAGTTTACGGCCTGGACAGTCCAAACTATCGCAGTAAAAGTGAATAAAGTTATTAAAAAATACTTGCTTAATTCTAGAAAAAAGTGCTTATAAATTTTATTACTCAACATTGTTATTGTTTTTGTATATAATTAAAGCAACTAATAAGAAAATTCAATCTAAGGTTTTAATATGATAAATTTTAACAGTAAATTTAACTCAAAAGCTTCAAATATAGGTTTTTTTATATCAAATGATCTAAAATTTAAGCCAAGTACGTCTATACCTCAGTCTACTATATCTAAGATAAATTCTTTTCTAAAAAAGAAATCAAAAGATAATAAAAAACAAATTTTTTCTTTTGACTTATCTGAAAGTCAAAAGTGCTTTTTAATTTTAATCAAAAAAAATCTAAATATTTATGAGATAAATAATCTTGGCGCTAATTTAAAAAATTATATAAAAACTGATAAAACTATTAAAAATATTTGTATACATGGAAATTCATTTTCTGAAGAAATTATTTCTGAGTTTGCATATGGATTTGAACTTAAAAGCTATACTTTTAATAAGTACAAGTCAAAAAAAGATGACTTTGTTCAATCAATCGATTTTAGTGTTAAAAATCCAACCTCCTTTAAACTAAAATATAAAAACTTCTCTTCAATAAAAGAAGGTGTTTTTTTAGCGAGAGACCTTGTTTCCGAGCCACCAAATGTTTTAAATCCAAAAAAGTATACTGAAGAAATTAAAAAATTAAAAAAACTTGGTTTAAAAATTGAAGTTTTAAATGAAAAACAAATGAAAAAACTTGGCATGCATTCTTTACTTGGAGTTGGTCAAGGAAGTGAGAATGAATCATTTATGGTTGTTATAAAATGGAATGGTGCAAAACAAAACTTTGGTAAACCCTTAGCCTTTGTTGGAAAGGGAGTCTGTTTTGATACTGGAGGAATATCTTTAAAGCCAGCAAGATTTATGGAAGAGATGAAATATGATATGGGTGGCTCCGCAGTTGTAGTTGGTTTAATGAAATGTTTAGCAAAAAGAAAAGCAAAAGTTAATGCTATTGGTGTAGTAGGTTTAGTTGAAAATATGCCGGATGGTAATGCACAAAGACCAGGAGATATAGTTAAGTCTTATTCGGGTAAAACAATCGAAGTGTTAAATACAGATGCTGAAGGAAGATTAGTATTAGCAGATGCTTTAACTTATACAGAGAAAAAATTTAATCCAAAATTTATTATTGATCTAGCGACTTTAACCGGAGCTATTATTATGGCTCTAGGAGAAGAGTATGCAGGATTGTTTTCGAATAATGATAAGATATCGAATGAACTATATGAAATTGGGAATCAAATTAATGAAAAAGTTTGGAGATTGCCACTTCATAAAAACTACGACAAACTAATGAACTCTGCTTACGCTGATGTACAAAATATAAACTATGCAGGTGGTGCAGGCTCTATTACAGCTGCTCAATTTTTACAAAGATTTATTATCAAGAATACACCTTGGGCACATTTAGATATAGCTGGAATGGCTTTTTCCAAAAAAGCTGCCAGCTTAAATTCAGGTGGTGCAACAGGATTCGGTGTAAGATTGTTGAATGATTTAGTAATGAAAAATTACGAATAAAGTTTATGAAACAACAAACTTTATCTATTATTAAGCCCGATGCAGTAGAAAGAAATTTAACTGATAATATCAAAGAAATATTAATAAAAAATAATTTAAAAATTTTAAAAGAAAAAAAAATACAAATAACTAAAGAAGAAGCGGCAGAGTTTTATAAGGTTCATCAGACAAAACCTTTTTATGACAGACTATGTGAGTATTTATCATCAGGAATAATAGTTGTGATGATATTAGAAGGAGAAAATAGTATTAAAGTATACAGGGAAACAATGGGTAGCACTGATCCTAAAAGCGCACAAAAAGGAACAATTAGAGAAAAATACGGAATATCTATTGATAAAAATTCAGTCCATGGTTCAGACTCACCAGAGAACGCAACAAAAGAAATAAATTTTTTTTTTTAAAAATTAATTTTTCGAATATATTTTACGAATTGCAATAGAATAGGCTTTATATTCTTCTATTTGCACCTTTTTTTTTAATTTTTCAGGACTATCATCTTTGTTAATTGAAACCCTTTTTTTAACAATTATTTTTCCACTATCTAATTTTTCCTCTACAAAGTGAACAGTGCATCCAGTATTTTTTTCACCATCACTCAATACTCTATTGAAAGTATTTAGTCCTTTGTATTTAGGTAATAATGAAGGGTGTATATTAATTATATTACCTTTAAAATTTCTTATAAATTTCTTTGAAAGAACTTTCATAAAACCTGCTAAGCATAGTAAATTGATTTTTTTTTCAAGTAATAATTTAGTAGCGATTTTTTCAAATTTTGTTCTATTATAATTTAAAATAATATGAGGAATTGAAAATTTTTTGGCAAAATTAATCCCATCTGCGTGCTTCTGATTTGATATTACAAGTTTAATATTTACAGGAAAATTATATTCTCTAGAATTTTTTATAATTGATCTTAAATTTGTACCTGAACCAGATATAAAAACACAAGCTCTCTTTTTTACCATTTAATATTTTTTAATAAATTTATTCTTTTTGAAGATTTAGAAATAAAACCAATTTTGTAAGGTTGAAATTTTTTGTTAAAGTATTTTTTTAATTTTGGTACCTTATTTTTATCCGTTATCAAACAAAAACCAACACCGCAATTAAAAGTTCTTAACATTTCTGTATCTGAAATATTTTTATTTTTTAACCACTTAAAAATTCTGTGAACTTTAATTTTTGAGAGATCTATATTTACTGTTAAATTATTAGGTACTGATCTAGTTATATTCTCTATAAGGCCACCTCCAGTTATATGGGCCGATGAATTAATCAAACCCTTATTAACTAGACTTAAAATTTCTTTTGTATAAATTTTTGTTGGTATTAACAATTCTTTTTTTAAAAACTTATCAATTTTAGTATTTTTTAATATTTTTCTAACTAATGAGTAACCGTTTGAATGTAAACCACTTGACGGTACTGCAAGTACAATATTTTTATTTTTTACTTTATCTTTTGTTATAATTTTTTTCCGATCAACAACGCCAACGGTAAAGCCCGCCAAATCAAATTTATTTTTTGTATATGTGCCTGGCATTTCTGCTGTTTCGCCTCCTACCAACAAACAGTCTGCAATTTTACATCCATTAATTATTCCTCTAATAATTTTCTTCATCTTAGGAAGTTGTATTTTTTTTGTAGCTATATAATCTAAAAAAAATAATGGTTTAGCACCTTGTACAATTAGATCATTTACACACATAGCGACAAGATCAATTCCAATAGTGTCAAATTTATTTAATCTATTTGCAATTTCAACTTTGGTTCCAACTCCATCAGTGCTAGCTACTAAAAGAGGATTTTTAATATTGATTTGCTTAATATCAAACACAGACGCGAAGCTACCTATATTACTTTTATTAAATTTGTTAATTTTTTTTTTAAAGGCCTGTTTAGAGTATTTTCCAATATATTTTGTAAATTTCTCAGCAGTATCAATATTTACACCACTTTTTTTGTAACTATTTTTTGTTTTTTTCATTAATAAGATGATAATTAGATAATTTATGAAAAACTTTATTTTCTTATCTTTAATAATATTATTTTTAGGTAAAACACAAAATATTTATGCAAATCAGAATACTTTTATTGTTGATAATATAATTGTTAAAGGTCAGGTTCGTGACAATAATTATAGAGAAAAATATACAAATATTGCTTTTAGAAAGGGGTTTCAAAAATTAGTAAAAAATATATTGCAGATTAAAGATCAAAAAAAAGTATTAAGTACAGATTTATCCACTATCAAATCACTAGTGGAAACTTACAAAATAACTGAGGAGAGTATTTTTGAAAATGATTATGAGGCTAAAGTAAACATAACTTTTAAAAGAAATTTAGTTAGTAATTTTCTCTATAAAAGAGGCATACCATACTCTGAAGCGGAGAGATTGCAGACTATAATTTATCCGATATTGATATTAAATTCAGAGTTGCAGGTTTTTTCAAAGAACAAGTTTTTTGCGGAATGGAATGTAGAAGAGGATTTTGATAATATAGATTTTGTTTTACCTGTGGAAAATTTAGACGATATTGCCTTCATCAAAAATAATTTGTCGGTTTTAGAAGAGACAAATCTAAGTCAACTTGTTGATAATTATGAAATTAAAAATAGCGCTATTTTAATTCTTAGATATGATGAAAATATTTTAAATGTTTTTTTAAAGACAAATTTTAATAATTTAAGAAAATTAAAAAAAATTGAACTTAAAGTGAAAAATTTACAAGATAAAAAGGTAAGAGAAAGTGTTATTAATAGTTTAAAATATTCTATCCACGATATGTGGAAGAAACAAAATTTGATTGATATATCAATTCCATCATATTTAACGGTAAATGCACCAATCAAAGAAGCGAATTCTTTAGGTGAAATAATAAAAAAAATTGAAAAAATTAGTTTAGTTACTGATTATTATATAGAAAAACTTGATAAAAATTCAGCAAAGATAAAAATAAAATATTTAGGAAAAATAAAAAATTTACAAAATAGTTTTATAGATAATGGTTTCACTTTTCAAATTATTGATAACGAATGGAAAATAACTTTAGCAGGATAAAATGTCTGAGCAATTAACTTTTAAATTCCCTTTTAAAAAAAATTATTTGAGCCAAGATTTTTATGTTTCAGAAAATAATTTTAGTGCTTTTCAACTAATCGAAAACTGGCCAAATTGGCCTAGCAGGCTTGTAAATATTTTTGGTCCAACTGGGTGTGGTAAAACACATCTTATAAATATTTTAAAAAGTAAAATTCAATCTAAAATTATATTAGCTAAAGATGTTAATACAGAAACTTTATTACAGTTCAAAATAGTAGAATGTTTAATAATTGATGATTTTAATAATAATATTGATGAAAAAACATTATATTCTATAATAAACTTATCACTTCAAGATAATAAATATTTAATAATTAATTCTCAAGCTTCTTTGAAAAGATCTAAAACCGAATTAGAGGATTTAAAGTCAAGACTTAAAAGTTTTGTAGATATTGGTATTAATCTTCCAACAGATGATATGATAAGAGTAATTTTAACAAAAAATTTTTCAGACAAACAAATTCAAATAAGTGAAAAAAATATTGAATACGTACTTAAGAATATTGAAAGGTCTTATGAAAAAATTAATTTATTTTCACATTCTATAGATGGCTTGTCTTTAACAAAAGCGCAGCCTATTAATCTTCAATTAATAAAGAAAGTTTTAAACGAATTAAGTTTCCAATAAAAATTTATGAATAAATTCAGAACTCATAACTGTTCAGAACTATCAGAGAAAGATATTAAGAAAAATATTAAACTTTCTGGATGGATACACAGAAAGAGAGATCATGGAAATTTACTTTTTATTGATATTCGTGATCACTTTGGCATTACTCAATGTGTAATAGAAAATAAAGATAAAAATTTTAAAATTTTAGAAAAATTAAAACCAGAGTCTGTAATTTTAGTTGATGGAGAGGTTATAAAGAGGTCAAAGGAAACAGAAAACAAAGAATTAAAAACAGGTATGATCGAAGTTAAAATTAAAAACCTTCAAGTTCTCTCTGAAGCTAAAGAATTACCCATGCCCGTTTTTGGTGAACAGGATTATCCAGAAGAGATAAGATTAAAATATAGATTTATTGATTTAAGAAGAAATGAAATGCATGAGAATATTAAACTTAGATCTAATGTTTTGTCTTTTATAAGATCTAAAATGATAAAGAATAAGTTTTTAGAATTTCAAACACCTATTCTTACGGCTTCAAGTCCGGAAGGTGCTCGAGATTTTTTGGTTCCAAGTAGAGTTCATCCAGGAAAATTCTATGCTTTGCCACAGGCACCACAACAATTCAAACAGATGATAATGATATCAGGTTTTGATAGATATTTTCAAATTGCACCTTGTTTTAGAGATGAAGATGGTAGAGCTGATCGTAGCCCTGGAGAACACTATCAATTAGATATGGAAATGTCATTTGTAGAACAAGAAGATTTATTCAAGGTTGTTGAGCCTATTTTTTATGAATTATTCAGTGAATTTGGAAAAGGAAAAAAAATAAACAAAACACCTTTTCCTCGAATAAAATATAAAGACTCCCTAGAAAAATATGGAACAGATAAACCAGATTTAAGAAATCCGATAGAACTTACTGATGTTACCAATATATTTAACTCAAAAAATGTTAAACTTAAAATTTTTAAGGACATCATAGCAAAAGGTGGAATTGTAAAAGCTATACCGGTACCAAACACTTTTTCAAAACCTAGAAGTTTTTTTGATACTTTAAACAATTGGGCTATTAGCGAAGGCGCTAGCGGTTTAGCCTATATCACTTTTGAGAAAGATAAAAATAAGATAGTAGGCAAGGGACCTATTGCCAAATTTTTCTCTGAAAGTGCTGTTTTAGACCTAATGAAAAACTGTAAAATTACTGAAAAGGACTCAGTGTTTTTTGTATGTAATAAGGAGAAAGAAGCAAATAAATTTGCTGGTATAGCCAGACAAAAAATTGGAGAGGAGTTAAAATTAATTGATCAAAATAGTTTTAATTTTTGTTGGATTACTGATTACCCGATGTATGAATATGATGAAAAAGAGAAAAAAATAGATTTTAGTCACAATCCTTTTTCAATGCCGCAAGCAGAAATAAATGATTTTGATAAGATTGATCCATTAAAAGTTTTAGCATACCAATATGATTTAGTATGTAACGGTTACGAATTGTCCTCAGGTGCTATAAGAAACCATATACCAGAGTATTTATTTAAAGTTTTTGCAAAAGTTGGTTATTCGAGAAATATGGTTGAGAAAAATTTTTCTGGCATGATCAAAGCACTTTCTTATGGAGCACCACCTCATGGTGGCATGGCCCCAGGAATTGATAGGATAGTAATGCTTTTAGCTGGACAAAAGAATATAAGAGAAGTAACTTTATTCCCTTTGACCCAAAACGCTGAGGACTTATTAATGGAAGCACCATCAGAAATTAGTGATGAACAATTGAAAGAGCTAAGTATTAAAACTGTTCTAAAAAAAAAGAACTAACTCTTACTTTTTAAATTTATCCTAACATCACTTAAGTCGACCAATTTTTCTTCGTAATTACTCCTAACAAAACCCTTGCTTGTAATATTTTTAACAATCTTTAAGAACTGATCATCTTTTGCATCATCTTTTTTCACTTCAGCGTTAGATATGTTGGGAGTATGAGCCAATTGCTCTTTTCCTAAATAGGATATTGCAAGTTCTCTAAATATATAATCAAGTATTGAAGTAGCACTCAAAATTCTATCATTTCCATAAACTTTACCTGATGGTTCAAATTTTGTATCTAAAAATGCATCTACAAACTCTTCTAGAGGCACTCCATATTGTAGACCTAGAGAAATAGCTATAGCAAAATTATTCGTCAAAGCTTTTACTAGTTCGCCTTCCTTATTTGTATCAATGAATATTTCTCCAATTTTTCCATCATCGTATTCTCCAGTATGTAAATATATTTTATGATCACCAATTGTTGCCTTTTGAATATATCCTTTTCTTCTATCTGGCATTTGAAATCTTTTTCCTAGGTCTTTGGTTTTATTAATCGTTGACTTTTTTGAACTAACTTCAGAAATTTTGTCAATAATCTTATTTTCATTATTTTTGGAGTGATTTATTTTAACATTGTTAGGTAGATTAATTTTTTTAGATGCTTTTTCATCAGAAGCTTTTTTTGTTTTTCTATTATTAACTGTTACATTTACTATTTCTACTCTACCGTCTTTTCTATTATCGATATCTGCAAGAGCTTTTTCGTTTAACTCCTCAAGTTCGTGTACTATCTTAAAAGTGCATGTATAATGGGTTTCGACCAAAAATTTTGACATAATTATTCCTTAATGTTTGTTGAAAGTTACAAGGGTTAAGATATATACGATATTAATAATGTGTCTATGCTATTATATTACAATTTAAAATTGTGTGGATTTTTAAAAAACTAAAATAATGATTAAACAAATTTTTACATGGTGGAATTCTCAAACAGTAGGAACCTTTATTTATACAATTTTATTTGGAAAATTTGTCGGAAAAGATGATTCTGACAACAAATACTACCAAAATAAAAAGGGTAAAAGATGGGTCATTTATAAGGGAGAAATCAATGCTTCAAAGATTGAATCAGACTGGTTTTCCTGGATTCATTATCTAACAGATAAAATACCATCAGAAAACCCGGAAAAAAAACATATTTGGCAAAAACCCCACAAAGAAAATAAAACAGGTACAAGCGAAGCTTATAAACCAAATAAAATAACTAACAAAAATAATGATTTTAAAAAATATGAGAGTTGGAAACCTTAATATATTTTATTTTATACTCATGGTTGTCTTTTTTTTCTCCAACACTTTTTCACAAGAAAAAGTGATTTTAGAAAATATTGAGCCAACTTTTGAAGAGGAATCATCTGAGTCGCCAACTAGTTTAGAGTCTGAAGAAACATCAAAAATAAGATCAATGAATAAATCAAAGATTCAAACCAAGGAAACCATTGTGCGTTTGAGAGCATTAGATAAAATTACAGCAAAAACTTCAGATATTGATATTATTGTAGGAGAAAAAAAAAAATTTGGATATTTAGAGATTTTTCCAAAAAAATGTGCAAAGTCACAAGATCTTAACGACAAAGGTGTAGTAGCGTACATTCAAGTTAAAGACCTTTCTAAAAAAAAAGACGATAAGGTTTTCATCTTTAATGGCTGGACATTTTCATCTAGTCCCACACTTAGGATTTTTGATCACCCAGTTTATGATTTATGGGTAACGGGTTGTGAAAATATATAAATGAAATATTCAGATATCACAAAATTGAAAATTTTCGCACAAGATAAAATTTCAAGATCCGCTAATCCTGCAGTAGTAAGAAACTCAACAGTTTTTTTTAAAAATATGCAGGAACTTTTAAAACAAGAGAATCTAGTTAAAAAAGGTTCAAAAGTTGATTTTTATGAATATGGAAGAGCAGGTAATCAAACAACAATTGCTCTTCAAAATTTTATAACCGAATTAGAAAGAGCCCACAGAACATTTCTTACACCAACAGGATTTGGTGGGGTAGCTTTAGCCATTATGAGTATTTGTCGGCCAGGCGATGAAATTGTTGTAACAGATGCTGTATATGCCCCAACAAGAGCTATTACATCAAAGTTATTAAAAGAGTTTAAAATAAAAACTCACTTTTATAATCCTGAAAGTATTAAAAATCTTCAAAGTAAAATTAACAAAAAAACAAAAATGATTTTTGTGGAAAATCCTGGGAGTAATACTTTTGAATTCCAAGATCTTTCTAAAATAATTAAAATTGCAAAAAAAAGAAAAATTATTACTGCAATAGATAATACATGGGGTACGCCATTTTTAATTAAGCCATTGAATATAGGCTTTGATATGTCAATTTCCTCTGGAACAAAATATCTTTCTGGGCATTCAGATGTCATGCTTGGTAGTTTAGCTGTTAACAAAAAAGTTTATGAAAGAGTCAGATTCTGTAACAAGCTTTTAGGATATAGAGCATCACCAGATGATTCTTATTTAGTACTTAGAGGTTTGAGAACACTAGATATTAGATTAAAAAAACACGAGGAAAATACAAAAAAAATTGTAAACTTTTTGAAAAAGGAAAAAAAAATTAAAGAAATTCTTTATCCACACAAAAAAGGAAGTGAAAATTATGAGAATTGGAAAAAATATTATTCTGGTTCAACCGGTTTATTTTCAGTAGTTATCAATAGCAAGAACAGAAATTCAATATATAAATTTGTTAATTCATTAAAGTTATTTGGTATAGGACAAAGTTGGGGTGGTTTTGAAAGCTTAGTTTTGTATCAAAGCCATGTAATACAAAGAGTATACAAAAAATATGTTAGGCCAAATCTTCATATAGTAAGGTTCCATATAGGTTTAGAGGATCCAAAAGATTTGATTGAAGATTTAAGAAAAGCAATTAAAAAGATTAAATGAAATCAAAATTTTTTCCAAATAAAACAGCACTAATTACTTTAGTTGCTGCTTGTTTTGTTGTTAATGTAACAATGGGTGTTAGACAAACCTTTGGATTATTTTCAGGTGATTTTGAAATTGATTGTGGAATTTCTAATACGGAATTTGGTCTTGCGATAGCATTGCACGCATTAATATGGGGAATCGTTACACCTATCTTTGGCAGATTTGCTGATAAACATGGTGGGAGTAAAATGGTTATTTTTACGCTGATCATTTATGGCGTTGGTGTTTTAGCTTTAGGTAATAATTTTAATACTGGAACATGGTTTCAAATTAATCTTGGTCTTTTAGTTGGTATAGGTCTCGGTGGGGCCGCAGGAACAATTTTAGCACCTGTTGTAACCAAACACTTTCCAAATCAAAGTAGAGGAAAAGCTGCTGGTTATGTAACAGCTTTTGGTGGATTAGGAATGTTTATTTTTCCCGTGCTGACAAAATATCTGATGGTTGAAGTAGGTTGGCAAGGTACCTTTACAGTTTTTGCAATAATTTTATTTTTAATGTGCATACCAGGATTTTTTTTAAAAAAACCAGAGGGCGAAGAACAAGATTTTATTGTTGATAAAGAGAAAGTTAAAAGTGATAGTGTAATAAAAGTTTTAAAAGAGTCTTTTGCACACAAAGGCTTTAGATTGTTGGTTTTAGGTTTTTTTGTCTGCGGATTTCAAATTACTCTAGTCGCAACTCACGTACCAAGATATGTTCAGGATAGAGGACTTGATGATTGGACTGGTTTTGCAATTTTATCACTAATAGGTCTTTTTAATATTATTGGCGTTTTAATAATGGGATATCTAAGTGATAAATACAGTAAAAAAATGCTTTTAAGCGGCTTGTATTTTTTTAGGGCAATATCGATAATGTTGTTTATATTTTTACCTCCATCAAATATTTCTGCAATAGCTTTCGGAGTAACTTTCGGACTTTTATGGTTGGCTACAGTTCCAGCAACAAACGGAATTGTAGCTCAGGTATTTGGTGCTAAGAATTTATCTATGTTATTCGGAATAGTTTTTTTAAATCACCAAATAGGATCTTTTTTAGGAGCGTATTTGGGAGGAGTTTTTTACGACATGTTTGGGAACTATGATTATGCATGGTATTTAGCAATTTTATTATCGTTTGTTGCAACTCTGCTACATCTCCCAATAGATGAAAAACCAATAAGAAGAGAAGCAACAATCTAAAGTTGTGGACAATTTTTTTAATTGTTTAATTTAAAATTTAAATTAAAGTATTAATAACGGAGGAAAAAAAATGTTTTCAAAACAATTAAATACAAAATTAGATAAATACCACTTGCTAAAACATCCATTCTATAAAGCATGGAATGAAGGTAAATTAAATAGAGAAATAATTAAGGATTACGCCGAGCAGTATTATCAACATGTTAAAGCGTTCCCAAGATACATTAGCGCTACACATTCGCTATGTGAGGATATTAGCAAAAGAAAAATCCTATTAGAAAATTTACAGGACGAGGAAAATCAAAATGCAGATCATCCCAAACTTTGGAAAAACTTTGCTTTAGCAATGGGCGCCGACCCTAAAAAAATTGAAAATGTAAAACAGGACTGGTTTACAAAAGAAATGATTGAAAATTTTTTTAATCAAGCAAGATTATCCTATGCTGAAGGATTAGCGTCTCTTTACACTTATGAAAGACAAATTCCTGAAATTGCAGAAACTAAAATTAGAGGACTTAAACAATTTTATGGAGTAAGCTCAAAAGAAGGTTTGGAGTTTTTCGAAGCACATAAAGCTGCAGACGTTATTCACAGAAAAGAATGTGAAAAACTATTAGACGGATTGTCAGATAAGGAACAAGAAAAAGCAGAACAAGCTTCAATGTATACTGCAAGATATCTATGGAACTTTTTAAGCGGAATGGTTTCAAAACATAAATTGCAAGTTGCTGCTTAGTTTATTTAATATTTAAAACCGTCATTGGATCTAAACGGGTACCAAACCAATTCAGTCTTACATCAAGGTGAGCACCCGTTGATCTACCGGTTGAACCAACCGTGCCAATCACTTCACCTTGTTTTACTTTTTGGCCTTTTTTTACATAGATTTTTTGCATATGCATATACAAAGTAGATATTCCATGTCCATGATCAAAAATTAATGTACCTCCAGTATAAAATAAATCATCCTCAACCATGGTTGCTGTACCATCAAGCATTGCTTTTATTTCGGTTCCTTCTTTAGCAGCAAAATCAATTCCGTAATGTGGCCATTTTGGCTTCCCATTTAAAATTCTTTGACTACCATACACACCAGTAATAATTGCTTTTTCTAAGGGTGGTTTAAATTTATTTTTAAAGAAAGTCAGATTACTATTCACAGATCTAGCATCTGATATTATTTTATTTTCATTCTTAATTCTTTCATAAACCTCTTTTGGAGGAGTAACCTTCTTTTCTGGTAGGCCATCAATTCTTTGAATTTTATACTCACGTTTTTTTATTTTTTTGACAATTTTCTGTTTTTTACCATCTTTTTTTGTTGTGATGATAATGTCGTACTTTCTATCTCTACCTATCCCAAAGGCAAAGTATCCATCCTTAGTTACTTTAACCTTTTTCTTATCAATCCAAATTTCAGTTTGAGGTTGTGTCTTTCCGATTATGAAGTGGCCTTGTACAAATTTGCCATCAAAACTTAAAGCATTAAGTGTAGATGGAGCAAGAAGTGCAAATAAAAAAATAATTCTTAACATTGTTTTAATTTTAAACTTATTGTACTTTATAAGTATTAAATTTTAAAAGAAGAAAATATGGCTAAATTTTATACAATGGGTTGTTATACCGATAAAGGATTGGCAGGCTTTATAAATAATCCTTCGACAAATAGAAAAGCAGCTACTCAAGCTTTAGTAGAGGCAGGTGGAGCAAAGATGATTGACTATTCTCTTTTAAGAGGTGCGTTCGATTTTATTGCTGTTTTAGAAGGTACATTTGAACAAATGGCTGCAGCGAAAATGGTTGCAGTTTCAAGTGGAACTGTTAAAAATTTTACTATTCTTGAGCAAGCGGATTTAAATAAAATTGCTGATACAGCTAAAAAAATGGCATCAACTTATAAAGCTCCAGGAAAATAGATAACTATGGCTAGTGAAAACAGAACTGGTATTCCAAATTCTCTCCAAGAACATTGGATGCCTTTTACTTCAAATAAAAGTTTTAAAAAAGACCCAAGACTTATTACTGAAGCCAAAGGTGTTTATATTAAGGATCATAAAGGTAGAACACAAATAGATGCAAGTTCGGGATTATTTTGTAACCCATTAGGACATGGAAGAAAAGAAATTATAAATGCAATAACTAAGCAGCTTGAAACTTTAGATTTTGTTACACCTTTTCAGCAAGGTTTTGGAGGATCTTTTGAGTTAGCAACTAAAATTGCAAAACACACTCCGGGAAATTTAAATCAAATTTTTTATACAATATGTGGCTCTACGGCAGTTGAAACAGCTTTAAAAATTTCAATTGCTTATCATAAAGCGAGAGGTCACGGTCAAAGGTTTCGTTTTGTAGGAAGAGAAAGAGCTTACCACGGCATGAATATTGGAGCGACTTCAGTAGGAGGTATGATTAATAATGTAAAAACTTTTGCAAGTATACTTATGCCTGGTGTTGTTCACATGAGACATACACATCTTCCTGAACACAAATTTGTAAAAGGACAACCAGAAACTGGAGCTGAAATGGCTAATGATTTAGAAAGAATAGCAACGAATTTTGGAGCAGAAAATATAGCAGCATGCATAGTTGAGCCTATATCTGGTTCGACCGGTACATTAGTTCCTCCGAAAGGTTATCTAAATAAATTGAGAGAAATTTGTGATAATCACGGCATACTTTTAATCTTTGACGAAGTTATTACAGGCTGGGGAAGAACAGGCTCTGCATTTGCCGCACAAGAATATGGTGTAACCCCAGACATTATGACAATGGCAAAAGCAACAACCAACGGTATTGTTCCAATGGGTGTCGTTGCTGTTAAAGAAGAAATTTACGATACAGTAGTTAATTCAGCACCTGAAGGTGCAATTGAAATGTTTCATGGTTACACCTACTCAGGAATACCTGTAGCTGTTGCAGCTGCTCTAGCAGTTCAGGATATTTTTGAAAAAGAAGATATTTTTAATAAAGCTAAAAATTTATCTTCTTATTTCCTTGATGGATTATTTTCATTAAAAGATATTGAATGTATAGAAAATATTAGAGGATATGGAATGATGGGTGGAATTGATATTAAAATGTCTGAGAAACCAGGAAAGGCAGGTTTTTTAACTTACAAACATTGTTATGAGGTAGGTGTAAATTTTAAAGCCACAGGTGATTGTTTAATTATCGCACCTCCATTTATTTGTGAAAAAAAACAAATCGATGAAATAATCGACAAATTGAGAAAAGGAATTAGTAATTATAATAAGACCATTTAAATATATTCAACCAGATTCAGATTTAATAACCCATTTTGAACAATCAAGTGTCTATGTTAGCTAATAATAATCTCAAATTATATTTTAAATTTAAATAAATTGTGCTTCAATTGGACTATGGGGAGTAATTTAGGCAATAAGCAAGACTCACTAGAGTCAATTGAAAAGAAAATTAATCCAAAGGTAGATTTAAATAATCTCATGAAAAGAGTTAAAGATTATGAGAAGAAATCTAAAAGGCAAAATATAGTTATATCTGCTGCAGCATTATCTGCAGTTGCAGTTTTTGGAATAATTTTAACTTTGTAATTATCAAGATAATTTATCTATTTAAAGCTTTATAAATTATCAAAGAGAAATCAGTAAAAATTTGAACTGTAGCATTAACATTTGTTAATGGGTGATTTAAATTACTTTCAGAAATTTTGTCATAAGAAAGCCTGTATCGCTTATTATTTAAATCTTTTTTGACAAATTTGGATTTACATAACCAATCTAGTTTTCTAATACATGTTGCTCTTGGGATGCCAGTAACTTCAGAAACTGAAGTAGCACTAATATCAGGATATTTAATCTCATTATTATTCAAATCTGCCTTTTTTTTTGAATAATTCAATGACTGTATTACACTTTGTAAACCAATAAGAAGAATTTCTAAATCTTTCGTTTTTAATTGCCAATATTTCATATATTCCAGTTGAGCATTTAAATAGTGATACCAATAAAAACAATAATTTTTTTCTATCTCTTTATATATTTTCGAAAATGGAGTATTCAAACTTAAAGACTTAGATTGTTCGTATAAAAACTTGGACAAAGATGCAATTTGTTCTTTTATGATCGTCATATAAGTGTCTTTATACTGCGATGCGGGTTCCCAAAATATTTTATTTCTAGAGGACTTCTTTAAATGTTTGTCTTTTGTAAGGTGCAATATCTTTCTTCTAGTAGTTTCTTTTGGTAAACCAGTATATTTTGAAACAGCAATTATTTTATGTTTATCTTGAGTGGTATTTTGATGATTGAACCAAAATTTTTCCAATGATAGGTCAAAATTTAAGTCCTCTTCTCTTTTTCTCATCAATCTCAGATGTAAGTCTCTAGCAAAATATATAACTATCTGACCACCTTCTAAATCTCCATAGCGTTTATATATACCCGAAAGGAATGTGCTTTGCATTTCATAAAAAATTGGTAGGAGTCTAGAAAAATTATCTTCAAAATTTTTTTGTATTAATTTATTGTCAAGATTTAAATTTTTGTTCATTTTTTTTTCAAAAATTTATTAGTTCATTTTGGGTTAATAAGAACAACTTTGTAATACAAAGTCAACTGAAAAGAATTATTTTGTTTAGTCTACAAATGTTTAATTTTTTTTAAAAAACTTCTTAGAGATTGGAGTTTTCTATCTTTTTTAGATATCAAAGGATTTTTAATTGGCCATCTAATTTTAAGATCCTTATCGTTCCAAATAATACCGCTTTCAAATTTTGGAAAATAATAGTTAGAAAGTTTATAGTAAACGATATTACTTTTATCAAGAGTTAAGTATGAATGTGCAAAACCAGGTGGAACATATAAAGATAAAGAATTTTTCTCAGATAAAATAATTTTAAATACTTTTCCAAAGGTTTTTGAATTTTTTCTTAAATCGATGACGCAGTCAAATATTTTACCTTTCAAAACAGTTATATACTTAGCTTGTGATTGCTTGTATTGAAAATGAAAACCCCTGATAATATTTTTTTTTGAAAAAACTGAATAATCAAAAACTAAATTTTTGTCATAAATTTTAGATTTTCTAAAGGTCTCAACTAAATAACCACGTTTATCG
This sequence comes from uncultured Pelagibacteraceae bacterium, assembly GCA_902530635.1. Lineage (GTDB taxonomy): Bacteria > Pseudomonadota > Alphaproteobacteria > Pelagibacterales > Pelagibacteraceae > Anoxypelagibacter. Next base: position 65,878 of record CACABC010000004.1, read on the forward strand.
AGATTTTTTTTTAACTTTATAATTTTTAAACCTGAAAAATTCGTTTTAATTATTTTCATTATTATATTTTTACTAATTTTTTTAGTTTACCAGTATGCATTGTTAAATTTTTTGGATACTTCTTATGTCTTAAATATATTTTTTTAACATTTGGATTTGTTCTTTTGGCAAAGTCGTAAACAGAATTTGAATTACCTCCTAAATTAATTACACCTTTTTTATTTATTAATTTTAAAATAATTCTTGCTGCTTCATTTTGATATAAAAAATTTATCTTTATATTTTTAAAAGCTTTTTTATGTACGAACGGTGATTGACTAATATTTGCACGTAAGATTAATGAATTTTTATACATCTGCACACTTGCTTCGCCACCTAACTTTGACCAACCATAATTATTCCAAGGTCTTAAAGGATCAGTTTCTTTATAATTTCCTTTTTCCCCCGGATAAACATATCCAGTTGATATATAAACCAATTTTATTTTCATAGAGGAACAAACTTTAACTATGTTTGCTGTTCCAATTATATTAAGTTCTATACTTTTTGAAATATTTTCCTCATGTTCTTTCATTGGTCTAGACATACCCGCTATATGAAGTAAAAATTTTGGACGAATTTTGCTTAAATAGTTTTTTATGCTAAGCTCATTTGTAATATTTAAAATTTTACTTGATGGGTAAAAAATTTTGTAATTTGAAGGAATTTTTTTAATTTCTTGACCAAATCTTCCGCTGCCACCCGTTATAACAATTTTTTTGTTCATTTATATTTTTAAACCTAGTCTTTTTGTGAAATCTCTATTTGATATTTTATCAAAAAATTTTTTATTTTTTAAATACCACTCAATTGTATGAGATAAACCTTTTTTCAAAGAAGTTTTATGTTTCCAGCCAAGTTTTGTTTTAATTTTATTTGAATTTAAAGCATACCTTTTGTCATGACCCGGCCTATCTTTCACATACAATATTTTATTTTTATTCCTCAAAGAGATATTGTTTTTTTTTGCTATAGATAATATCAGTTTAACAAGGTCAATATTTCTTAATCTGATCCCTGTACCAACATTATAATTCTCTCCAATTTTTCCTTTTTTAAATATTTTATATAAAGCCTCACAATTGTCTTTAACATAAATCCATTCTCTAAGATTATTTCCTTTTCCATAAACAGGTATAGATTTATTATTTAATAAATTAAAAATAATTTTAGGAATGAACTTTTCAGGAAATTGGTTCGGCCCATAATTATTACAAGAGTTTACAATAGTCGATTTTATACCATAGGTTCGTATATAAGCTTTAATTAATTGGTCCGCACTTGCTTTAGATGCCGAGTAAGGTGAACTTGGATTATAATTAAAACTTTCAGATGCATTTTGTGAACTTTTTAAATCTCCGTAAACTTCATCTGTAGAAACATGTAAAAGTTTTATATTAATTTTTTTTTCTTTTTTAATCTTTCTAAGAACTTCGAGAATATTATACACACCTATTATGTTTGATTTTATAAAATTTTTTGAATCATCTATTGAACGATCCACATGTGTTTCAGCTGCCAAATTAAAAATTCCAATTGGTCTATATTTTTTTAAAATTTGATATAATTTTTTTTTATTACCTATATCAATCTTGTAAAATGAATATTTTTTTTTTTTAAAATGCTTAAGGTTGTAGGGGTTAGCTGAATAACTAGATTTATCAATATTTATTACAAAATAGTTTTTGCCAATCAAGTATTCTATTAGATTACTCCCAATAAAACCTAAGCCACCAGTGACTACAACTTTTTTCATATTTAATTTGCAAAAATCAAATGATAAATATAATTGATTATTAAATATAATTATCTAAAAATCAATTGTGTCTGAATGATGTTTTTAAATGATATAACAATAATTATAACGACTTTTTTTAGCGAAAAAAAAGTAATTGAGTGTTTAAATTCAATTAATAATAAATGCAAAGTCATTATAGTTGAAAATTCTAGAAACGAAAAACTTAAAGGAAAACTTCAAAATAATTATCAAAATTTACAATTTATTTTAACCAATGAAAATATTGGTTATTCTAAATCTAATAATTTAGCCTTAAAAATTGTCAAAACTAAATATGCTCTAGTATTGAACCCTGATACTATATTGAAAAAAAATACACTTGAGAAATTTTTGGAGGCTTCAAATGTTATTAAAGATTTTGCAATTTTAGGACCTTATATACAGACCGATTATGATAAAAAAAAATCTATATTATCTTCAGATCCTATATCGGTTCAAAGCATTAAAGGTTTCGCAATGTTTTTTAATATGGAAAAATTTAATAAAATAGATTTTTTTGACGAAAATTTTTTTCTGTATTTTGAAGATATAGATTTATGCCGTAAAGTTATAAAAAATAATAATAAAATTTATTTATTACCTAATATAGAAATTGATCACAAGGGTGCTAAATCAGTAGAGATTCCCGATGACAATGAATTAGAATATAATAGAAATTGGCATTGGATGTGGTCTAGTTTTTATTATCATAAAAAACACAATGGAAATTTAAAATCTTTAATTATTTTTACTCCCAAACTTATTAATATCGGTCTGAAATTTTTAATTTATTCGATTTTGGGTCGTAAAAGTAAAATATATTATTTTAGACTTTCTGGTTTATTTAACTCAATGATAGGAAAAAAATCTTGGTACAGACCAAAAGTCTAATTGTTACAGCCTATACAAATCTTAGTTGAAACCACAAAAAAATAAAACTATTATATAATATCGATCAAGGCGGGGTAGCTCAGTTGGTTAGAGCACAGGACTCATAAGCCTGGGGTCGGTGGTTCGAATCCACTCCCCGCTACCAAAACTCTAAACAATAGATGAAAAAAAAAATATTAATTCTTTTTAAAGCATCTTGGCATTGGAATAAATTTTTTATAAATAAACTCTCAAAATTTTATGAAGTTGAATATTTATATTTAGATCAAATTAAAAAAAACTATTTTGGAACTTTATCTGAAATAAATAATTTTATTGAAAATAACAAAATTGAGATTGTCTTTTTTGATATAGATTATCAAAAAATTGTAAATGTTTTTTTCATAAGAAAAATTAAAAATGTAAAGAAAGTAATGGTTACTTGGGATGATTATGAAAGACATAATTTTAATTTAATAACATCAAACTCATGTAATTTTGTAGTTACAGGTTGTCCGGTTTCAGAATTAAAATATAAAGAAATAGGGTGCCCAGCATCGTTTATGATATTAGAGTCCGATGGTTCTTTCTATAGAAATCTAAAATTAAAAAAAGATATCGAAGTCCTGTTCTTCGGCAAAGTGAACAAAAATAGAAATATTTTTCTAAACTTTATAAAAGAAAGTGGTATTAAAATTAAGGTAGTTGGCAACAATGAGGAAAACCGTGTGTCAGACGAAGAACTTGTAAGTTTGATATGCAGATCTAAAATTGTTATAAACTTTTCAAAGACCACCTGGGGCAAAATTATGAATATTCCTGAAAAAAATGTTTTTCAATATCAATATCAACTAAAGGGCAGAATTATACAATCAGGTCTTTGTGGAACAGCATGTATTACAGAATATGCGCCACACCATAGATTGTTGTATAAGGAAAATGAATTAATAGAGTTTAATAATAAAAAAGAATGCGTTGAAAAGATTAAAGATTTATTAAAAAATCCAGAGTTATTAAATAATTATACAGAAACATTTTCTAATAAAACAAAAAATTTTTACGAAGAAGAAAAGTCTTTCCAAAAGACCTATGACTTTTTAAATAAAATGGATAATAAACAAGTAAAAGAAAAACCAAGGTATCAAATTATAGCACCATATTGGTATCTAAGGATATGTGCCAAACAAATTCTTTTAAAAAATTTAAAAATTTCAAAAATTTTCGATTCAATATTTCTCTTAAAAGAAGTTGCATTTTTAGCTAATAAGACGAATATCTTAGTGAAACTTATGTTGTTTAGTGAATCAATTTTAAATATTATTTGGTTTTCGATCATCAGACTTTTAAAAACTAAAGGTGCTGGAAAAAACAGATATAAAGACGAATACGGGAGTTCTTAAAATGAGTTTAGATATTCTATTTGTACACACAAACGCCTCTAAAAAAATTTATCAAGATTTAAGTAAAGACCATTCAGCTTTTGAACCACCTATTTGGGCTGGAATGTTAGCAAATCATTGTAGAAATAAAAAATTTAAAGTTGAGATTCTTGATTGTGAAGTAAATGGACTTGATTTTATAAAAAGTGCACAGGAAATTAGTGAAGCAAAACCCAAAATAGCTTGTTTTGTAGTTTATGGTCAGCAACCTTCGGCATCTTCACAAAATATGGAAGGAGCCACCATTACATCAAAAGAACTTAAAAAAATTAATAAAAATATAAAGATATTATTTGTTGGTGGACATATTGCTGCTTTACCGAAAGAAACTCTAAAAGATGAAGAAAGCATAGATTTTGTTGCTTTGAACGAAGGTGTTTATGCAATTTCTAATTTGTTAAAAGTAGAAAATTTAAATGACGAAACTTATCTTAAGAAAGTTAAGGGTATTGGTTTTAGAAATAAGGAAAACCAAATTTTTATTAATGAACCTCAGTCGATTGTTCCAAAAAATCTTTTAGAGCAGGACCTTCCAGGTATTGCATGGGATTTGTTACCCAATTTATCAAAATATAGAACGGCTGGGTGGCATTCCTGGTCAAATAATTCTGAAAAACAACCCTTTGCAGCTCTATATACAAGTTTAGGATGTCCGTACAAATGTTCTTTCTGCATGATAAACATTATTAATAGAATGAATCATGCTGACAACATCTCCTCACAAGACTCTAATATGTTTAGATGGTGGTCACCTGAATTTATAATTAAGCAGTTTGATCATATTGCAAAATTGGGTATCAAAAATGTTAAAATTGCAGACGAACTTTTTGTACTAAATCCAAATCATTTTTTAAAAATTTGTGATCTTTTAATAGAGAGAAATTATGGGTTTAATATTTGGGCATACTCTCGAATTGATACTTGCAAACCTCAATTTTTAGAAAAACTCAAAAAAGCTGGAGTTAATTGGTTGGGACTTGGGATTGAAAATCCAGACACTGTTTTGAGGAAAGAGGTTCACAAAGACTCTTATAAGGAAGTGAAAATAATTGATGTCATAAACAGTATAAGAGATTCTGGAATTAATGTTGCCGCAAACTATATTTTTGGATTGCCTGAAGATACTGAAGAAAGTTTAAAGTTCACATATTCATTTGCTGAAGAAACAAATTCAGAAATGGTTAATTTTTATTCCGCTATGGCCTATCCAGGAAGTCCTCTCTATCTAGATGCAAAAAAAAATGGAATAGAGCTACCTAAAACATATTCAGGATATAGCCAACATTCTTATGATACACAAAATTTATCTACATCAAAACTTTCAGCGGCAGAAATTCTAAAATTTAGAGATGAGGCGTGGATGAAATATCATACTAATGAAAAATATTTAAATTTAATAAATAAAAAATTTGGTTCAAAAGCAGTAGATAATATTAAAAATACTACAAAAATTAAGTTAAAAAGAAAATTATTAGGAGATTAAGTTGAATATTAAAGAATATAGACTCATGACATTCAAAAAAGCTTCATTATGTAGACATTTTGAAAATGAAGTATACAAAAGAGTTCAAGAGAAAAAAATTAACTTTCCAGTTTATTTGTCTGCTGGTCAAGAATATGTGCCATCATCAATTGCTCAATTAGTTCATAACAAAAAGATTAAACCAATGTTATTTGGACAGCACAGAGGGCACTCGATTTATTTATCTTTTGGTGGTGATGTAACTCAGTTAATTGATGAACTGCTAGGAATGAAGTCTGGATGTACCAGGGGCATGGGCGGCTCTCTATCGATAAGCTCAAAAAAAATTAATATGTTTGGACACGAAGGTCTTATGGGAAGCAATGCCTGTATGGGTGTTGGTGCTTGCTTTTCTTCTTCAAAGCCTACAATAGTTTTTTTAGGAGATGCTTCTGTAGAAGAAGATTATGTTTTAGCATCATTAAGCTGGGCAGCAAAAAAAGAATTGCCAATTCTTTTTGTGGTAGAAGATAATAATTATGCAGTTTTAACCAAAAAAGAAGACAGAAGAGATTGGAAAGCCAAGGATGTAGCTAAAGCATTTAAATTAGATTCTTATGATACACAAGATAATCCAGAAAACATTTTTAAAATTTTAAAAAAAAATATTTTTAAAAAACCTATATTCATAAATGTTCATACAAAAAGGCTATATTGGCATGCAGGTGCTGGTGAGGACGAAAAGGTTTTTGGTGATAGATTGGGCAAAGAAATGAAATATTTAGGAAAAAGAGCTGTAGAAATCGATAATAAAATAAAAAATAGAATTAAAAAATTATGGCAACAGCGCTTAGAGAAACTATAAAAAATATAACTTTTAAACATCTTAAAAAATTTAAAGGCCAAGTTTTTGGTCAGAATTTAACAGGTGTTGGTTGGGTAGCTGGAACTTTACCTGAATTATATGAAAAAGATGGCGTTATTGAATTGCCACTAGCAGATGTTGCAAACGGAGGTATGGTTACAGGTTCCGCATTGGTGGGAAGAAGACCTTTTTATATAATAAGATATCAGGGATATAATTGGCTTAATTGTATTTTCATTGCTAATTACGCTTGCAAATCAAAAGAGATATGGGACAAGCCAGCACCCATGTTTATTAGAGGACTTTCAAACGAAGGAGGACTTGGTCCTGTATCCACGTCTAGTCACATTTCAATTTTTTATAAAATGCCTGGAATAAAAATTTTTTCACCAATGAGTAACAAAGAATACTTAAAAATATATAAAAAATTTATGCAAGAAGATGAAGTGTTTTATATTTCAGAGCATAGAAAAAGTTATGAAAATAAATTAGAATTTAAAAATACAATTAAAAAAGCCCTAGATATAATATTGATGCCAATATCGGTAACTCGTTTTGAGGCAGAAAAAGCCAAAAATCATTTAAATAAACTTGGATACAGGGTTGGAATTATTCATTTATTTGAATTAAAGCCATTTGTTCTTAAAAAAAAATGGATAAATGCCATCAAAAAATCTAAATACGGAGTTTTAATGACCGATAATGATTATGTGGATGGCATATTGAGAACTCTTGCACACAAGATAAATGAGAAGACTGATCAAACTGTAAACGTCATGGGTCTAAAGGATAAATCAGCTGGCTATACAGTTAAGACCAGTAATTTTCCACCATCGGCATTAGATATTATTAATAAAGTTAGAGTCATTATTTCTAAAAAAAGAAGAAAAAAAAAAAATGGATAAAAAAGAATTAATAGATTTTGAAGAGGAAATTGCCTCTCTGTTTAATAAAGGAAAAATTTTGTCACCAGTTCATCTTTATCAAGGAAATGAAGAAAAAATTATTAATATTTTTAAAAAAATCAAAAAACAAGACTGGGTTTTTTGTAGTTGGAGGTCTCATTATCAATGTCTTTTAAAAGGAGTGCCAAAAGATATAATAAAAAAAGAAATTCTTGATGGCAGATCTATATCATTGTGTTTTCCAGATTATAAAATATATTCTTCAGCTTTAGTTGGAGGTTCAATACCTATAGCAGTTGGAACCGCAATGTCTTTAAAGCTTAAAAATGAGAGAAATACTATGGTTTATTGTTTTATGGGAGAAATGACATCTGAGACAGGAATTGCTCATGAATGCATAAAGTACAGTAGAAATTTTGATTTACCTATCCACTTTGTAATTGAGGACAATGAAAAATCAGTCTGTACTGACACAAGAAAGACTTGGATGCAAAAAAAATTAAGCTATGAGGGAGTTAACGATAAATTTGTTACCTTTTATAGCTACAAATCAAAGTGGCCACATGCTGGCGCGGGAAGTAGAGTGCAATTTTAACTTTATGAAATATTCAGAAGAACTTACTAAAGCAATGGATTTTTTAGGAAAAGACCCTAGAACACTATTTGTTGGGCAAGCTGTTGAATATCCGGGTACTGCAATGAGTAATACATTAAAAAACATACCTAAAAAAAAACTTTACGAACTTCCTGTTGCTGAAGAGATGCAACTTGGAATTACAAATGGGCTTGCATTAAACAATTATGTTCCAGTTAGTATATTCCCTAGATGGAATTTTCTTTTGCTTGCTGCTAACCAACTAATTAATCACTTAGATAAGTTTGATGTTATGTCTCAGGGCATGTTTAAAACAAAAGTAATCATAAGAACTTCTATTGGGTCTCAAAGACCACTTCATCCTCAACATCAACACATCGGAGATTTTACTGAAGCATTTAAAAAAGTTTTAACTACAGTAGATATTATTAGGTTAGATGAAGCATCAGATATCTTCCCATCCTACAAAAAAGCACTTACAAGAGAAGACGGAAAAAGTACTATTTTAGTAGAGTATGGAGATTTTTATAACGAGAAATAAAATACATGATAATTACTAAAACTCCTTATCGTATATCTTTTTTTGGTGGTGGTAGCGATTACCCTTCATGGTATAAAAAAAATGGTGGAGCAGTTTTATCAACAACAATTGATAAATATATATTTATTTCATGTCGTTTTTCTCCAGAGTATTTTAAACACAAGTACAGAATAGTTTGGAGAAAAATTGAAAACGTTCAAAGAATTAATGAGATAAATCACAGAGCTGTTAGAGAATTATTAAAATATTTAAACATCAAACATGGATTAGAGATACACTACTATGGTGATTTACCCGCAAGAAGTGGTATGGGGTCTAGCTCTTCTTTCACAGTTGGTTTAATGAATGCTTTACACAAAATAAAGAATGTAAAATTAACAAAATCTAAATTAGCAAATAAAAGCATATATTTTGAACAAAAAGTCATGAAAGAGGTAGTTGGGTCCCAAGATCAAACCTCAGCTTCTTTTGGAGGTTTTAATAAAATAATATTTAATAAAAACGATTCTATTAATGTTAAAAAAATTAAATCAAAAAACAATCTTCAACGATTAAACGAAAATCTAGTTTTAATTTATACTGGGATTAATAGAACAGCACATAAAATTGCTAATCAGTACGTAAATAAGCTTACAACAGTTAAAAGAGATCATATCGAAAGAATTATAGAATATGTTGGGGAAGGTGAAAAAATATTAAATTATGGTGACATAGATGATTTTGGAAGACTTTTAAATGATGCCTGGACAGAAAAAAAGGCCCTAAGCAATTTAATAACAAATTCGAAAATTAATGAAATATATGATTTGGCCATGAAATATGGAGCTTTGGGAGGAAAGCTTTTAGGTGCTGGAGGAGGAGGTTTTTTGTTAATGTATATGAACAAAAATAAAAGAAAAAACTTTTTTAAAAGAAATAAAAAATTAGTTAATATTCCTTTTACTTTTACAAATTTGGGTAGTGAAATCATTTTTGATAAATTAATAAAAAAAATATAATGAAAATTAATCATCCATTAATGCATAACAATTTTTTAAATTCTGATATGAATGCGGTAAGAAAATTGATTAGAAAAAAGAATCTTATGCTTACACAATCAAAAAAAGTTTTAGAATTCGAAAAAAAATGGTCTAAATGGCTTGGTGTAAAATATAGTGTTTTTGTTAATTCAGGTTCTTCTGCAAACTTTATCAGCATGTTGATTCTTAAGAGCCTATCTCCAAAAAAAAAAGAAATTATAGTTCCAACTCTTACATGGGTTTCAGATATAAATTCAGTAATTATGAGTGGTTTTAAACCTGTTTTTGTAGATATAGACCCAAAAAATCTATCAATGAATGAAGATCAGGTCCTAAAAAAAATTAACAAAAATACCCTTGCTGTTTTTATTACACACGTTCAAGGTTTTAATGGATTATCAGAAAAGATTTTAAAAAAGATTAAAAATAAAAAAGTTATACTAATAGAGGATGTGTGCGAATCTCATGGTGCAACTTTTAAAAATAAAAAACTAGGAACTTTTGGTTTGATATCAAACTTTTCTTTTTATTATGCTCACCATATGTCTACAATCGAGGGCGGTATGGTATGCACAAACGATAAAAAGATTTATGAAAAGGCAAGAATTTTTAGATCCCATGGAATGTCACGCGAGTCTAAAAACTATACATTTGAAAAAAAAATTATAAGAAAATACCCTAAACTATCTCCACAGTTTATTTTTCTTCATCCTACATTCAACTTTAGGAACAATGAAATTGGTGCTGTAATAGGGTTAAATCAACTTAAAAGACTTAATAGAAATAATCGTATAAGAACAAAAAATTTAAAACTTTTCTTAAAATTATTGAATCCTTTAAAATATAGAACCAACTATGATATTAAGGGAAGCTCCAATTATGCTTTTCCTGTAATTTTTCAAAATAAAAATTTTAAGTTTAGAGAAAAATTTGAGCTTACTTTAAGAAAGCACAATATAGAATTTAGAAGAGGGAATGCAGGAGGAGGGAATCAGTTGAGACAACCTTATCTAAAACCTTATTTAAAAGGGATTAATTTAAAAAATTTTTCTGAGGTAGAGCACGTTCATTTTTTTGGATATTATATTGGTAACTATCCAAGTCTAAAAAATGAAAAAATAAAAAAAATATGCAAAATTTTAAATAAAATAAATTTATAAAATAGAGGTGACATATGTTAAAAATAAAAGTAATTAAAAATTCTACCTTTGAAGATCATAGAGGTTTCTATTGGACAACTTGGAAAAAAGGTGTTTTTAACAAAATAAAGTTCAATCATGATAAGTTTTCTATTTCAAAAAAAAATGTTTTGAGAGGACTACACTGTGATTTTAAATCTTGGAAATTAGTAACATGTACTTTTGGAAAAGTATTTTTTGTTGTTATTGATATGAAAAAAAAATCTAAAAATTATTTAAAACATAAATGCTGGGTATTAAACCATGAAAAGCCAACATTGATACTTGTGCCCCCACACTTTGCGAATGCTTATTTATGTTTATCAAAAAAATGTGTCTTTCATTACAAATGGCATTACAAAGGAAAATACATTGATTCGAATAAGCAAAAAAGTTATCGATGGAATGATCCGAAATTTAAAATTAAATGGCCTATAAAAAAACCAATTTTAAGTAAAAGAGACAAAACTTCTAATTTTTTATAAAAGAAATAATGAGCAAAATATTAATAACTGGGGGAGGCGGGTACGTTGGATCAATGCTTACAACTATTCTAGTTAATCTGGGCCACCATGTATCTGTCATAGATTTAATGAAATACGATAAAGGTTCATTAAATCACCTCTATTACTATAAAAATTTTAAATTAATTCAAAAAGATATTAGAGATAAAAAAATAATGAAAAAACTAATCAGACAAAATGAATATATTATTCCATTAGCTGCGTTGGTCGGTGCTCCTTTATGTGATAAAAATAAAAAAGAAGCAGTTTCTGTTAACTACGATTCAATAAAATCACTAGTGTCTCTAAGTACAAAAAAAAATAAAATAATTTTTTTGACAACTAACTCAGGATATGGCGTAGGCGAAAAAAATAAATTTTGTGATGAAAATAGCCCTTTAAGACCTATTTCACTTTATGGCAGGACAAAATGTGATGCAGAAAAAGAAGTAATGAAATTTAAAAATTGTATTTGTTTTAGATTAGCAACTGTTTTTGGTTTTAGTTACCGCATGAGAACTGATTTATTAGTTAATAACTTTGTTTATAATGCAATGCAGACAAAAAGATTAATTATTTTTGAACCTCACTTTAGGAGAAATTTTATTCATATTAGGGATGTTGTTTCTGCTATCGTTTATTCAATTAATAATTTTAAGAAATTGAGATCGAATGTTTATAATCTTGGATTATCTTCGGCAAATATAAGTAAATTAATGTTGGCGAAAAAAATTAGAAAGCAGATGAAAAATTTAAAAGTTAAAATAGTCAAAAATAAAAAGGATCCAGACAAAAGAGATTATTTTGTTAGTAATAGAAAAATTGAAAAAAAGGGTTTTAAAGCCAAAATTTTACTTGAAACAGGTATAGATGAATTAATGACTTTATTCGAAGTTGATAATAAAAAAATAATTAATAACTATTAGATTTTCTAACTATTTTTTTTACTTGATCATAAAAATTTTCTCTTGCATACTCAAAATAGATACTGCTTCTATCTGCGCATATTTTATCAGATACCTGGTCTCCAATCATAAAACTTTTTTTAATTTTTGTATGCCATCTAGATTTTATTTGTTCAATCATCAGATTTCCAGGTTTTCTTAAATTTGTAATTTTTCGATATTTTTTAATTTTTGCCAAAGGATGATAAGGGCAAAAATTTATATCATCAAAAAAAATATCATTCTTTTGTAATTTTTCTTTTAAGGCATTATGGAGTTTATAAAATTGTATTTCACTATATAGACCTTTTGCTATCCCAGCTTGGTTAGTTATTATAAAAATATAATAATTATTTTTAATTAAAAATCTTAGACCTGAAATTACACCTGGCCTTAATTTAAAATCTCTAATTCTATGAACATATCCTGTATCGTAATTTATTACTCCATCTCTGTCTAAAAATGCAGCTGGTTTTAAACAATTTTTGAGTAGAAGCTTTTTTGCTATTTTAAAATTTTTTGGTGTTCCAATGTCTAAAAAAAAGTTTTTGACAAAAATACCAGAGATCTTACCTTTTCTTATTAAATTTGGTAAAACATCATTTTCTAAAGAAGTATTTTTATTTTTTATAAATTTAAATATTCTTTTCTTAAAAAAATAGACACCACCATTCATGAAGAAATTTTTCTTTTGATAAATTATCTTATTTTTTTTAATTCCTATTGAGTTTAATTTTTCATTTGATATATAAGAATGATTTTTAACAAGAGCTAAAGATCCATAACTTTTTTTATCACAGGATTTGATTAATTTTTTTAAATCTATTTCAAGAAAAGTATCTCCATTTACTAATATAAAATTATTGATTCTTTTTCTTAAACTATACAAAGCACCAGCTGTGCCCATAGGTTTTTTTTCCTTTAGGCATTTCACTATAGTGCAATTATAATTTTTATTTTGAAATTTTTTAGAAATTAGGTTTGATTTGTATCCAGTTAGTATAAAAATATTTCTAAAACGATATTTACTGTAGCTTTGAATTATATATTCTAAAAAAGGTTTATTATTGAAAGTAGCCATTGGTTTAGGCTTTCCTTTTAACAAAGATTTAATTCTTGATCCTTTACCGCCTGCTAAAATCACTAAATCTAAAGAATGCATTTTTGTAAGCTTAAATTTATAATCAATTGTTGATTTAATCAATTTTTAAAATATAAATCTTGAATGCTGAAAATTAAGAAAATTTTAGTTACAGGCGGAGCTGGCTTTGTAGGCACAAATTTAATCAATTCTTTGCTAAAAAAAACAAAATATAAAATTATTAGCCTTGATAATTACTCTTCTGGATCAAAAAAAAATCATATTAAAAATAAAAGAGTAATCTATATAAAAGGAGAAACGAAAAACATCTCTCAAATTATAAAAAAATCAAAAGATATTATTTCTGTTTTTCATTTTGGTGAATTTGCAAGAATCTATCAAAGTTTTATAAAAATGGATGAGTGTATTGCCTCTAATTCTATCGGAACTAATGCGGTTTTTAATTATTGTTTGAAAAATAAAATTAAGCTAATTTATTCAGCTACTTCTGCTTCATTAGGAAACAGGGGGGAAGATAAAAATTTATCTCCTTATGCTTTTACGAAAGCAAAGAATTTAGGATTATTAGAAAATTTAAAAAAGTGGTTCAACTTTAAATATGAAGTAATATATTTTTATAATGTTTATGGACCACATCAAATTTGTAAAGGAGATATGGCTACAGTTATAGGAATATTTGAAAATTATTATAAATTAAAAAGGCCTTTGCCTGTAGTTAAGCCTGGCACACAAACAAGAAGATTTACGCATATATACGATACAGTTGAAATTTGTTATCAAGCTTGGAAGAAAAAACTTTGTAGACATTACAGCATTGCTCACAGAAGAAGTTATTCAATATTAGATGTTGCTAAAATGTTTAATACAAAAATAAGATATTTGCCAAAGAGACCAGGGGAAAGATATGCATCAGCATTAACAAATATGAACCTTTCAAATAAAGTCTACAAACATTTTGGAAAGATCGAACTTGAAGATTATATAAATGATTTCCTAATTAATAATTCTTAAACTTTAATATTTAATGACCAGGAAATTCTATTAAACTTTTTGTAAAGTAAGACTTATCAATCAGTTTTTTATTTCCTCCTAAGTCAAACAAATTTATAATAAATATAAAACCAGCAACTTTTCCGCCACAGAGTTCTGCTAATTTAGCGCCAGCTTCCGCAGTTCCACCTGTTGCAATTAAGTCGTCAATAATTAAGATTTTTTCATTTTTATTTATCGAATCTTTATGAACTTCTAATGTAGCTTTTCCGTATTCAAGCTCAAAATCTACAGAAAGTTTTTCTGCTGGTAATTTATTTTTTTTTCTCATCATGATCAAAGGTTTTTTCAACTTATAGGAGACAGCAGAAGCAAATACAAAACCTCTAGATTCTATAGCTGCTATTTTGTCGAAATTTATTTCCTTAGAAATATCGCAAATTTTATCAATAGAGTGATTAAATGCATTTGAGTCTTTTATAAGAGTGGTGATATCTCTAAACAAAATACCTTTTTTGGGGTAATCAGGTATAGATCTTATATATTTTTTTAAATCCATATTTTACTTCATTATCTAACAAAAAAAGATTAATAATTAAATCATGAAAAATAGAAAGCTTGGGATAAATAGAAAGCTCGGGATAATTGGAGGAAGCGGTATATACAAAATGGAGGGTTTTGAAAATACCAAATGGAAAAAAGTTGAAACTGCCTGGGGAGAACCCTCAGACTCAGTAATGACAGCAAAATTTTACGGTAATGACATATGTTTTATTCCAAGACATTCAAGAGGTCATAAAATAAATCCAACTAACATAAATTTTAGGGCAAATATTGATGCCATGAAACAACAAGGTGTTACAGATATAATATCTGTGTCAGCAGTTGGTTCGTTAAAGGGAAGCTTAAGTCCTGGTACTTTTGTAATAGTTGATCAATTTATAGATAGAACTTTTTCGAGAATTAAAACTTTTTTTGATGAAGAGATAGTTGCCCATGTATCAATGGCACAACCAACCAGCAAGGGTTTAAGAGAATGTTGTGAAGAAGGTTTAAAAAAATTAAATATAAAGCATCAAATGGGAGGAACTTATGTTGTAATGGAAGGTCCACAATTTTCAACATTTGCAGAGTCCAACTTATACAGATCTTGGAAAGCCGATGTCATTGGAATGACAAACATGCCTGAAGCTAAATTAGCTAGGGAAGCAGAAATAAGATATTGTACAGTTGCAATGGTGACAGATTACGATTGTTGGCACTCCGAACATGAAGAAGTTGATGTTGCTATGGTAATTAAGACCTTACAACAAAATGCTTCTAATGCACAAAATCTGGTTAAAGAGGTCATTAAAACATTTAAATACTTTTCAGTTGATAAAGATCCAGCTAATGATTGTTTAGACACTGCAATAATTACAGATCCTAAATCAAGGACAAAAAAAACTATAGAGAAACTCAAACATGTTGGTGGTAGAGTTTTAAAAAAGTAATGAAAATTAATAATAAATCTTTCCGAACGATTTGGTTTGAAAATAATATTGTAAAAATAATTGATCAAACAAAACTTCCACATCAGTTTATAATTAAAGATTTAAAATCAGTTAAAGACTCTATTAATGCAATAAAAACTATGGAGGTGAGAGGTGCCCCACTTATCGGCGCCACAGCAGCTTTCGGTTTAGTTTTGGCTATAATTGAAAAAAATGATCAATCTTTTTTAAAAAAATCGAGTGAAGACTTAATTAATTCCAGACCAACTGCAATTAATCTTAAATGGGCAGTTGAAAGAATGATGAAAAAATTATCTGGAGTAAACAGCCAAGAAATTTTAAATATAGCTATTAAAGAGGCAAAAAATATCTGTGAAGAGGACGTTGGTTTTTGTAAAAACATTGGCCTTAATGGTTTAAAGATAATCGAAGAAATATATCAAAATAAAAAAGATACAGTTAATATTCTCACTCATTGTAATGCAGGTTGGCTGGCAACTATTGATTGGGGAACTGCAACTTCTCCAATATATCATGCACATAAAAAAGGCATAAAAGTTCATGTTTGGGTTGACGAAACTAGACCCAGAAATCAAGGAGCTAATCTTACTTCATTTGAATTAAATGAAGAGGGAATTTCAAATACAATTATTGCAGATAATACCGGTGGCATTTTAATGCAAAGAGGAGAAGTAGATATGTGTATAACTGGTACAGACAGAACTCTTTCAAATGGAGATGTTGCAAACAAAGTTGGGACCTATCTTAAAGCTCTTGCTGCACATGATAATAAAGTTCCTTTTTATGTAGCTTTACCAAGTTCAACAATAGATTGGAAAATAAAAAATTCTAAAGATATTCCAATAGAGGAAAGAAATTCTGAAGAACTTTCACATGTAGAGGGATTAGATAAAAATAATAAATTAACTAAAGTTTTGATCTATCCAAGAAAAAGCAAATCAATGAATTTAGCTTTTGATATAACGCCAGCTAAATATGTAACAGGATTAATTACAGAAAAAGGAATTTGTAAGGCTTCTAGGGAAGGATTAGAAAATCTATTTAAATAATGAAAAACAATTCTTATACATTCTTACAAGGATCAAATAGCGGGATTACCAGATTAAAATTAAATGACCCAGGCACCTATAATTCGTTATCATCTAATATGCTAAAATCATTAATAAGTAGGTTTAAAGAGCTTGATAAAGACCATAAGACAAGAGTTATTATAATCGAAGGCTCAGGAAAAGGATTTAGTGCTGGTCATAATTTGAAAGAAGTGAAATCTTTAAAAGGAAAAACAAATTATAAAAAATTATTTGAATTATGTTCTGAATTAATGATGGTCATAATAAATTGTAACAAGCCAGTAATTGCTAAAGTACATGGAGCAGCATTTGCAGCAGGATGCCAATTAGTTGCCACTTGCGACCTAGCTTTAAGCTCAGATGATGCAATTTTTTCAACACCTGGTGTAAATATTGGTCTTTTCTGCAGCACTCCAATGGTTGCTTTAAGTAGAAATGTGGCAAGGAAAAAAGCAATGAAAATGCTTTTAACAGGTGAACCAGTTAATGCAAAACACGCAAAAGAGATTGGCTTAATCAATGATCATTTCAATCATAACGACCTAGAGGAAGAAGTTGTAAAATTAGCAGAAAATATTTCGTCTAAGTCTAGGAAAGTTGTAAAAATTGGAAAAAAAGCTTTCTATAAACAATTAGAAATGCCTTTAGATAAAGCCTACAAATATACAAGCCAAGTTATGAGTGAAAATATGATGGCTTTAGACGCAAAAGAGGGAATATCTGCTTTTATTGAGAAAAGAAAACCAAATTGGAAAGATAAATGAGTCCAGATGATTTAATCAAAGAAACTCTTCAGAAATCTAAAATTATAGCAATGGTTGGAGCAAGCGTACCTAAAGAGAATGAGGCTGTCGCTAAAATGAGACTAAAGCCCTCAATTATTGTTATGAAATATCTTTTAGAATTCGGATTTAAGGTTATACCTGTAAATCCATTCTCAGTTGGAAAAAAAGTAAATGGAGAAAAAATAGTTGAAAAATTAGAAGATATTTCTTCACAAATAGACATTGTAAATGTTTTTAGACCATCTAAGGAAACACCAGACATAGCAAAAAATGCAATAAAAGTTGGTGCTAAGACATTATGGTTACAGTTTGGAATTCAAAATAAAGAGGCTGAAGAAATTTCTAAATCTGCAGGATTAACCTGCATTATGAACAAATGTATAAAGCAAGAATATCAAAGATTATTTTTAAAAATGAAACCAGTCTTTCCAGTTCTTTTGAACGATTAATAAAATTTATCTTAAAGAAGCAGCAATATTACCGCCGTCAACTGTAAGAACTGCTCCAGTTGTTTTTTTTGATATAGCAAGATGAAAAAATGCTTTTGCAACATCCTCAGCTTTTACCTCATTAGATAATAAATTACCCTTCATATAGGTATCAGCACTCACAGATCTAGCTTTAGCTCTTGTCTTAATCATCTTACCAGTCATTAGACCACTTTTTATTCTATCAGCATTAACTCCATTTGATCTTATTCCGATGGAACCATAGTCAACGGCATATTGTTTACATAAACTTAATAAAGCAGATTTTGGTAATCCATATGGTCCAAAGTTTTTCCCTGGATTAACAGATTGTTTTGAAATGTTAAATAATAAACAGCCATTAATATTTTGTTTCTTCATAATTTTGATCGCTTCAGAAGCGCAGTTTTGATGTGAGAAAAAATTAATTTCAAAACTTCTTCTTAGAACTTCATCACTTACATCTCCTATAGCTCCTCCTGGAGCAGCCCCTGCATTTGATATTAAAATATCGAACCCACCAAACTTTTCACAAATTGTATTAAAAGCTTTTTTGACGCTTTTTTTATTTGTTACATCACAGTGTAAACATAGATCCTTAATCTTTGATTGTACTTCTTTTAAACGCTTAATATCATTATCAAGCAATATAACTTCTGCGCCATAGTTTTTAAACATTTTATAAGTTTCAAAACCAATTGTTCCAGTTGCTCCAGTTACAACAACAATATTTCCCTCTAAAAGTTTTTTCTTTTTTTTAATCTTGGCTTGTTCTAAAGACCAATATTCAACATCAAAAAGATCTTTTTCTGGTATAAATTTATAAGACGAAGTCTCTTCAACAGAACTAATCACTTTTGCATTAGTCTCAGTTAAATCACCTGCTATTTTAGCTGAACCAAGATCTTTTCCAACACTAAACATTCCAACATTTTGAACAAGGACTACCCGAGGCGATGTATCCAACATAACTTTTTTTCCTTTAACTTTTTTACTATTTACTTTGAAATAATTAACATATTTTTTTCTATAATTTTTAAAGGCTTTTTCTGCAGTATTTTTAAAATCTATAATTGATGAATTTTTTTTAGGTGTAATAATTAGAGGAAATGGTTTTACTCTTATAACATGGTCTGGAGTTGCCGTACCTTTTGAGGAATAAGTTCTTACGTTTTTACCATTTATAAAATATTTAAGATGCTTGTTTAATCTATAATTAATGACAAATTTTTGATCTTTATTTTCAGACAAAAGACCTCTTATTATTGGAGCAATATCGTGTGGGTTAAATTTAATACTATTTTTTTTAATTTGTTTTATTTTTTTTGACTTCAATTTTTTTACTGCTTGTTCGGCTTTAGAAACATATTTAATCATTAAATCATAGGCTTTCTTACAATCATTAGAGAAAGTGAAAATTCCATGGTTCATAAGTATTAAACATTCAATATCTGGATTTTTTGAGTAAACCTCATTAACTTTTTTAGCCAACATGAAACCAGGCATAACATAAGGAACTATACTGGCTTTTTTTCCAAATATTTTTTTACTTAAATTTAGTCCACCAGGTCTATTTGTTACATTCATTACCGCATCAGCATGAGTGTGATCAACATACTTATAAGGTAAAAATGCATGCAAAAATGTTTCAACAGATGGATTAGGTGATTTGATATCTATCAAATTTCTTTTTTGAAAAGCAACCATATCTTCGTCTGATAAATATTTTTTCATTTTAAGAGTTAAAAGTGGATCTAATTTTACAGCTGGAAGACCAGGAGGCTCTATATCCGCCATGTCCCAACCACTTCCTTTGACACATAAAACATTATATTTTTTACCATCAATATCTTTAATTGTAGTTTTTACAGATGTATTTCCTCCTCCATGCAAAACTAGCTCTTTATTTCTTCCTAGCAGACGTGTTGTATAAACTCTAAGGGCTAAATCCTTAGAAAAACCAAGTTTTTTGTACTTTTTTATATAATTATTTGCAATTTTTTTTGACCAATTATTTTTCAAAATCAATCTCCAGTTTTTATCAACAATGAATTTTTAGTTGTAAAAAATAAAATAACAAGCTAAAAAAAATGAAACGAGTCGTAAAAAATGAAAAAAGTAGGAGAACACGTAACAATAGATTTTTTAGGGGTAAAAAGGGATTACTCTCCTAATTTTTATAGCAAAGTTATTTATAAAATAGCTAAAAAAGCCAAAATAGAAGTACTTAATATTTCTGAAAAGGTATTTAAACCACAAGGATATACATGTTTAGCACTCTTGGCTGAAAGCCATATGAGCTTTCACACATTTCCTGAAAAGGGTATAATAAGTTTTGATTTCTTTACTTGTGGTAAAATTTCACCTACAGCGGCTTTAGATATTTTAAAAGAAGAAATTAAACATGAAAGAGCAGTAGTTAGAAGCTTTGATCGAAGCAACAAAGGTATTTACGAAGACATATATAGTACCCCAGGACATAAAAAATATTATGTTGTAAGCGATGTTTTAGAAAATTTAGTTTCAAAAGTTGGTCAACACATTGAGGTTTTAAAATTAGAAGAATTCGGCAATGCACTTTTCATAGATAGCGAACTTCAAGTAGCCGAGAAAGACGAAAAGAAATATAGCGGTCAGTTCGTAAGCTCATCCCTTAATCTTTCAAAAGATAATTCAAGCGCAGCAATAATTGGCGGGGGAGATGGTGGTGTAGCAAGAGAACTTTCTTCGAAAGGTTTCAACTTAATAGATTGGTATGAACTAGATCCTGAAGTAGTAAAAGTTTCACAAAAACACCTTCCAAAAGTTTGTGGAGATATTAAAGCAAATAATAAAGTAAAAACTTATTGGGGAGATGCTTTTGAAAGTATTAAGAAAGTTAAAGATTCAAAATACGATAAAGTTTTTGTTGATCTTAACGACGATGACTTTTGTATAAATTTAGCAGCAAAAAATATGAAAGGTTTAAAAAGAATTTTAAAACCAGGTGGAATTATTACCGCTCAAGTTGGTTGCTTTTCGAAGAATCCAAAGCAAGTAAAAAATTGGTTAAGTGTCCTAGAAAATAATTTTGGGAACGTAGAACTTTCAGAAGTTTTTATTCCTAGTTTTGATTGTAGATGGAGCTTTGCATCTTCTACGTCTAAATAATTTAATACTTCGTATATTCCTTAACTTCCTCAATACTAGATCCGAAGATCTTATTAATTTTTGATTTAACTTTTGCTCTATTATCATTCATAAAATGTACATCTCTAGAAACTTTAATAAATTTTTCTCCAAAGTCTGATTTTTTTTCACAAAGTCTTTTTTCATTCTCTATATCCCACAATTTTCTGTTTATAGATTTTAATTCATCAAATAAGGCCTTATATTGTTTTTTATCAATTTCAGAAAGATCTGTATTTTTTAGTGCTTGATATTCTTTTTCAATAATTTTCAAAGAACCTTTATCGTTAATTTTTTCTAGCTTGATCTCCAAAATAGTTAATTTATCTAACAATTCCCCCACAGATATCTCAGCTAATATTTTTTTCATTGAATCTTTATAAATTATGATATTTTAACTTTTAATGTCAAATATATTGATTATCAAGCATGGTTCACTTGGAGATATAATTCAAGCAAATGGTGCCATGAAAGACATTAAACAGAGATTTCCAAATGACAAAGTACTTTTACTTACTACACCTCCATACACCAATTTCATGTCATCATGTCCATACATAAATGGAGTATTGATTGATAAAAGACTTCCAAGATGGAACATATTTTATTTGTTTAAATTAAAAAAAATGCTTGAAAGATTCAACTTTGTAAAAGTTTTCGATTTACAAAATTCTTCAAGAACAATATTTTATAGAAAATTTATTTTAAAAGATACAGCTTGGTCAAGCACAGAAACCTCACTAGAGCCTGAACAAAAAAAATCAGATTTTGATCAAGAACCAGTATTAAAAAGAATGAAGATACAATTACAAAAAAGTGGGATTGAAACAAAATTTACAGAAAATCCAGATTTAAGTTGGGCATCTAAAAATATTAAAAGTTTAATGAATCAATATATCGACGGAAATTACATAGCCATTTTTCCTTTTTGTTCGTCAAAGCACAAAGAAAAAGTTTGGCCTTATTTCGGTGATCTAGTAAAAGAAATAAAAAATCTTTACAAAGGTAAATACAGTGTTTTAGTAGCTCCCGGCCCTAAAGAAATTTCTTTAGCAAAAAAACTAGATGTAAATATTATTTTGAACAAAGATAAATCTCTAGACTTGATGGAATTAGTTGGTTTTATTAAAGGATCAAGTTATGTAATTTCAAATGATACTGGGCCAGCTCATATCACCAAACATTTAAACAAAAAAGGTTTAGTTTTATTTGGGAGTCACACGTCACCCAAAAAAGTTAGCCTTGGAGGAGATAACTTTAAATCTATAGAAGTTAAAAAATTGAAAGATCTTAGCGTAGCAACAGTAATTGATAAAATTAGAGCAGATTTAAATTAGATCAAGATATTTTTTTACTATTTTCTTCCAAGTAAAATTCTCAGAAAATTTTAAAGCATTTGACCCATAAATTCTATAATTATTGTTTTCAAAAAATTTTACTATATTTTCATAAATCGAGTTAATATCTTCACCATCACATATAAGGCCAGTTTCTTGATGCCTTATGGCATCACTGGCACCGCCATCTTTTCCTCCTATAGATCCTACCCCATAACTAGCAGCTTCAATAAAAGATATCCCAAAACCTTCGACTGATTTTTTAAAGATTACAGATGGCATTAAAAATAAATTTGAATTTTTAATTAGTGCTATTTTTAATTTTTGATCTACCTGATTTAAAAAAAGTACTTCATTTTCGATTTTCAGTTCTTTAACTAGTGATACTAATCTTCTTTTTTCTTCCCCATCTCCAATAATAATATATTTGATTTTTGGATATTTTTCTTTGAGATTTCTTATACACATTAAAACATTTTGGTGATTTTTTCTTTTATCTAGTCTTGCAACTGTCAAGATTTTAGGGAAAGAGTCTTTAAAAAGTCTCTCGGATTCGATTTGAAAACTATTTTCTATTTTCATTGATTCATCATGCCCAGGATGAATAATATGAATTTTTTCTTCGCGTATACCGATCTTAATTGCTAAATTTTTAGTAAAATTTGAATTTGCTATTACAAATTTTATTTTATCAAGAGAATTTATAACTCGTTTATTAAGTCCGGAGTCTTTTGAATGATTAATTTCTTTAGAATGTATAAGGCAAAAAGATGGTATATTTTGTATTATACTAGCATTGATTTTTTCAACACTTTTCCAATGGTCGAAAAAAACTGATCTTATATTTTGGTTATTTTTTATATACTCGGTAACCCTATTTGCTTTTCTGTACTTCCTAAGAAGTTTTATTCCACCAAATCTCTCAATTTCTGCCTTAGAATACTTGTCGTATTTGTCAAAATTTTCTGATTTATCAGCAAAGACTTTTACTGGTCCATGGTTGACCAAAGCATTAGCTAAACCACCCATCAAATTTTGCATACCACCAATTTCTGGCGGAAAGTTTCTAGTTGATATAACAAACATTACTTAGTCCACTTAATATTACAGCCCATACTTGGAATTTGATTTTTTGGTCCACTTCCAGTTTTGATTATTAAATTCATAGCTTTTAATAAATCACTATCACCAGAGGAAATTGGTTTTAAATCTTTAAGCTCTCTAATTCTACCTCTGTATTGTAGTTCGAGTTTTTTATTATATCCAAAGAAATCTGGCGTACATACAGCACCATAGTCTTTTGCTACATTTTGAGTTTCATCAATTAAATAAGGGAATGAAAATTTGTTATTATTACTAAATTTTATCATATTTTCAAAAGAGTCCTCAGGATATTCTTTTACGTTATTTGACATGATGGCTATAGAATTTAGTCCAGAGTTTTTCAAATTTTTACAATCATTGACGATATCTTCAATTACTGCCTTTACATATGGACAATGATTACAAATAAACATTATTAATAATCCACTTTTCCCGATATGGTCCTCAAGTCTGTGTAACTTGCCGTCCACACCCTTAAGCTTAAAATGTCTAGCTTTTTCTCCGAAATTACATATAGGTGTTTTAGTTAAAACCATAATGTATTATACATAAAATTATGAATTATGACTTCGAAAAAAACGTTCCTAAAATTCACCCAGAGGCATGGGTGGCTTCTAATGCAACTCTTATTGGAAAGGTAAAATTAGAAAAAAATTCAAGCATATGGTTTAACGCGGTTCTACGAGGGGACATTGAACTCATTACAATTGGTGAGAATTCTAATGTACAAGATGGTAGCGTGCTTCACACAGATCCAGGTTATAAATTAAATGTTGGTAAAGGTGTAACAATAGGACATATGGTGATGTTACATGGCTGTAAAATCTTGGATGACACTTTAATAGGAATAGGGAGTATTATATTAAATAATGCAAAAATTGGAAAAAATTGCATTATAGGTGCTAATACTTTAATTCCTGAAAATAAAGATATACCAGATAACTCTCTTGTTGTTGGTAGTCCAGGCAGGGTTATTAGAAAAGTAACCAATGAAGAAATCAAAGCAATCCATGATAATGCTAGGCATTACGTTGAGGGATCCAAAAAATACAAAAAATAATTAAGGTACTAGCCAAGTAAATTTTTTAGAGGCCTCGAAATTTATTAATGCTCTTCTATGGCCTTTTGCAGCAAGGTAAAGCCACTCAATAGTTTTAATTTTACATTTTATAACGCAGAAATTTTTATAACCTTCTTCGCTTTGCTCTTTAGTAAAATCAAAATTATCAAATTTAGAATTAAGTCCCGAAGTAGGTTTTTCAGATACAGATCCTGGTCCATTAGTTACTAAATAACATTTCCTACTTATATGACCTGTTTTTTCCCACGATTCTCTTGTTATATTATTTTTAAAATTTATTTCTGCAATAACTTTTAATCTCAATTGTATTTTGTCTTTTTTTCCATAAAATAATATTGAGCAATTAGAGTTCTCTTTTATTTTTTTAATTTTTGAAGATCTAATGTCACTATGGAATTGTACAAAACGATTTTCTTTATCAGCTTTTCTTAATACAATTACTCTACCGTCTAAATCATTTTTATTGCCACAAATGAACACTGGTGTTCTAAACTCTGACTCTCTATTTTTAACTGCTTCAACCAATAAACTCCAAAGC
Organism: uncultured Pelagibacteraceae bacterium; assembly: GCA_902530635.1. Taxonomy (GTDB): domain Bacteria; phylum Pseudomonadota; class Alphaproteobacteria; order Pelagibacterales; family Pelagibacteraceae; genus Anoxypelagibacter. Next base: position 91,171 of record CACABC010000004.1, read on the forward strand.
TTATTTTCGATTTCTAATGGGTTCTCATAATAGTTTACTTGATTTTCGACCACGTTTATTTTCTAAACCTTTTTATAAGACTTGATGTGTCCCATCTTTTTCCACCCATGTTCTGAACTTCACCATAAAATTCATCAATTATTTTAGTAATAGGCAAAGGCGAATTATTTTTTTTTGCCTCATCCATAGCAATTTTTAAATCTTTTCTCATCCAATCAACAGCAAATCCATAATCGAATTTATCTTCTATCATAGTTTTATGTCTATTCTCCATTTGCCAAGATTGAGCAGCGCCTTTAGAAATAACTTCAATTACATCATGCATGTTTAATTTTGCATTAATCCCAAAATTAATCGCCTCTGACAAACCTTGAACTAACCCTGCAATACAAATTTGGTTTACCATTTTACAAAGTTGACCATTACCAGCAGGACCTAGTAATTTAATTTTTTTACTATAACAATCGATAATCGGTTCAGCCTTTTTAAAATCTGCTTCATCACCACCCACCATTACTGTAAGAGCTCCATTTTCAGCACCTGCCTGGCCACCTGAAACTGGTGCATCTAAAAATCCAAAACCATGTGCTTTAGCAGACGCATAAAGCTTTCTTGCTATATTTGCTGATGCTGTAGTGTTGTCGATGTAAATGGCTCCTTTTTTTATGGTGTTATACAATCCATTTTTTCCAATTGTAACTTCCTCTAAATCTTTATCATTTCCTACACATGTAAAGATGAAATCAGCATCTTTAGCGGCATCCTTTGGAGTTTCAGCCAATTGTCCTTTATAATCTTTAATCCATTTCTCAGCTTTAGATTTTGTACGATTATAAACAGTTACATTATGCCCGGCTTTTGATATATATCCAGCCATTGGGTAACCCATAACACCAAGACCAATAAAAGATACCTTTATCATATGTTAAACCTTAGTTTAAATAAAAAAGTTTTAATTTTCGGATTCATATTTACATTTTTTTCAAGCTTTGGACAGAGTTTTTTTCTTGGTTTATTTAATCCAAGCATAAGAAATGAATTGAACATATCACATGGACAATTTGGCGCAATTTATGCAGGAGCTACGATTTGCTCTAGCTTAGTTCTCATTTGGTTTGGAAAAAAAATAGATGACTTTAAGTTATTTAACTATTCAATAATTGTAATAGGAATTTTATTTTTTTCTTCATTTTTTTTTTCAATTATTAACAATATTTATCTTCTTGTTGTTGCAATTTTCCTAATGAGGTTTTCTGGACAAGGTTTAATGTCTCATACTTCATCAACAACCATATCAAGATATTTCAACAAAAGAAGAGGCAGAGCTCTAAGTGGAATATGGTTTGGTCTTTCTTCAGCAGAATTTATTTTGCCTATCTTAATAGTATTTTTATTAACCTTATTTTCTTGGAGAATTATCTGGCAGTTTATATCTTTATTTATAATTATAACTTTGCCATTTGTTGTTTTTTATACAATAAGAAATATAACAATAGAATCAAGAGAGAATTCTATTTTAGATAAAGAAAATAGAATTTTAAAGAATATTAAAAGCTGGAAAAGATCCGAAGTTTTAAGAGATCCAAAATTTTACATTATATCTTTAAACATGTTGGCCCTACCATGGATTGCTACTGGTGTTTTTATCTATCAGTCTTTCATAGCTGATTCTAAACTTTGGGATATATATATTATTCCAAAATCATTTATGATTTATTCAGCTACATCTATCATAACACTAATATCATCAGGCTTTTTAGTAGATAAGTATACAAGTAGAAAATTGATACCATTAATGAATTTGCCAGTGCTACTAGGTATGTTGATCTTATATTTCTTTGATCATTACTTTTATGCCCTTATATTCTTTGGGCTTTTAGGAGTTTCTAATGGTTTAGCTAACGTACTTGGATCATCTCTGTGGGCTGAAATTTATGGAGTTAGGTATATCGGTGGTATTAAAGCACTTACAACTGCAATGATGGTCTTTTCAACTGCTTTTGGCACTGCCTTATTTGGATTACTAATTGATAACGGCTTTACAATTGAGTTCATTTCGATAATTAGTATTTTGTATATTAGCCTTTCACTTTTAGTTTTAATTATAATAAGAGGTTCAATTGAGCCAAAAAATATAATAAAAAAAACTTGATTTTATGTATGCTTTTCTTTAATTATTGCTCATCATTATGGCGCGTATCACAGTAGAAGATTGTTTAGAAAAAGTTAATAATCAGTACGATTTAGTTTTATTAGCAAAAGAGAGAACTTCTCAATTAAATTCTGGAGCAGAAATGCTTGTAAACCAAGATAATGACAAAAATACAGTCGTCGCTTTGAGAGAAATAGGAGATGGAAAAGTTGATGTTAAAGATCTAAGAAAAAATGCAATTTTAAGATTGAGAAAAGAACCTAATGAAGATGTACAGGAAGAAGTTGAGGAGGAAATTTCCAACGATGATTTTGAAAAACAATATAAAGGTGAGGTTTCAAAAAGTGGTGTTGCAATATTACCTTCTAAAAGAATGAGAAAAATTCCAGCTCAGACAGCATCTACAAATGAAGAAACCAATGTAGAGGAGAAAAAAGAGGAAACAGAAACACCTTTAAAACTTACCGAAGAAGTCCAAGATAAAACTAAAGAAGAAAAATCATAATTGACAATTAATAGAAAGATTTGTGTTGCTCCAATGATGGATTGTACGGATCGTCATGAAAGATATTTTTTGAGATTGCTGAGCAAAAATGTAATGCTTTATACAGAAATGGTAGCAACAAAGTCAGCCATACACGGAGATAGAAAAAAAATTTTAGGGTTCAATAAAATAGAAAAACCTCTCGCTCTACAAGTTGGAGGCTCTGACAAGAACGAACTGTCCGAGGTATGTAAAATAGCAGAGGAAATGGGTTATGATGAAATAAATATAAACTTAGGTTGCCCTAGCAAAAAAGTTCAAAAAAATAAATTTGGAGCCTGTTTAATAAAAGAACCAGATCTAGTGGCTGAATGTATAAATAAAATGATTTCATCATGTAAAATTCCAGTAACAGCAAAAACTAGAATAGGATTTGATAATGTTGAAAGCTTCGATTATTTAAATTCTTTTATTAAAAAAATTTCAGAAGCAGGATGTAAAACAATAATTTTACATGCGCGTAAAGCTATTTTGAAAGGACTTACACCAAAAGAAAATTTAAAAATACCAAAACTTAACTATCCTTTAGTTTATGAAATTAAAAAAACAAATAAGAATTTAGAGATTATAATTAATGGGGGTGTCACAAATTCAGAACAAATTAAAGAACATTTAAAAAATTGTGATGGAGTTATGATAGGAAGAGCTATTTATCAAAATCCATATTTTTTAGCAGATATAGAAAATAAAATTTTTGATAACACTAGTGTACTTTCAAGATCTGAGGTAGCTGAAAAATTAGTTGAATACGTTCAAGAAGAAGTAAAAAAAGGAACTAGAGTAAACCAAATTATGAGACATACTGTAGGCCTGTATCATGGGCAAAATGGAGCAAACAAATGGAAAAGATATTTAAGTGATAATATGATGGCAAGAGATTCTGATTTTCAAAAAGTAAAACATATAATGACAATTGCTCAAAATAATGAAAAGGCTAACCAGGTAGCTAAATGATTGAAGCTTTTGGTACTAATCAAATTTTATTTTTTTTGTTAATAATGTCAGTAACAGCTTTATTTGCAGGATTCTTTGCAGGCTTTTTTGGAATTGGCGGAGGTATCATAACCGTTCCTTGTCTTTTTTATATTTTTGGTGCTGTCGGAATAGATAAATCTTTTATTATGCACCTAGCAGTTGGAACTTCATTTGCAATAATTGTTCCAACAGCAATGATGTCTGTTTTTACACACTACAAACACAAAGCAGTGGATTTTGGTGTTGTAAAAACATATGGAATATTTGTTGTTATTGGTGTCATTATTGGGACTTTTTTTGCAGCATCTATGAACACAAAGTCTTTAGTACTTTTTTTTAGTGTGATTATGTACTTATTGGCCTTAAATTTGATTTTTCTTAAAGATAAAACAAAAATAAAATTGAAATTTACTTTATTACAAAGAACATTTCTTGGTTTTATAGTTGGTTTTGTATCTTCATTAATGGGTATTGGAGGTGCAATAATGAATGTGCCAATATTAAAATTTGTTGGTTATACAATAAATAAAGCGATAGGAAGTGCTGCTTCTATTGGTTTTTTGATAGCAGTTTTTGGATGTTTAGGTTTTTTAATTTCAGGAATAATGATTAAAACCCATATACCCTTTAGTACTGGTTTTATAAATATACCTGCTTTTTTAATATTTATACCAATAACAATAGTAATGGCAAAAGTAGGAGCTACCACAGTCCATAAAATGAAGAGAGAAATTATAGCAAAATTATTTGGACTTTTTTTAATAATAATAGCTAGTAGATTTTTATACGAATACTTCAATATTTAAATTTTTTGATCGTAGTCTCCAATTTTTTTAGTCTTTTGAAGTAAATCATCTATAAAATTGAATATTTTTTTTTTACAATTATCAGAAGAAGTACTTTCTACAACAACAACTAATGAAGGCCTGTTAGAAGAAGCCCTTATTAAACCCCAAGATTCGTCCTCTAAAACAAATCTTATACCATTAACTGTTAAAATTTCTTTAATAAATTTATTATCTATCTTAACATTATTATTTTTCATTTGTTTAATCTGCTCTACCAAGTCTTCTACAACTTCGTATTTTTCCTCGTCCTTACAAAAAGGAGCCATTGTAGGAGATTGAAATGTTTTTGGAAGATCATTTAAAATAGAGCTGATTGCTTTATTTTCGTTATTCAATAAATGGCATATTTGTATTGCAGAATTGATACCATCATCATAACCATAACCAATCGGTTTATTAAAAAAAAAATGGCCACTTTTTTCAAAACCAGCTAAAGCTTTTTCATTATTAACTTTCCTTTTTATATGAGAATGACCTGTCTTCCAGTATATTGTTTTACAACTATTTTTTAAAAGAATAATATCTTTAGAATATAGGCTGGTAGATTTTACATCAACAATAAATTTGGAATTTTTATTTTTGCTTGATAGATTTCTTGCAATAACTAACCCGATTTTGTCTGCAAAAACTTCATTACCTTTATCATCGATAATACCAACCCGATCTCCATCTCCGTCAAAACCAAAACCAATATCAGCATTATTTTTTTTAACGCATTCTGAAATAGCACCAAGCATTTTCATATCTTCGGGATTAGGATTATATTTGGGAAATGTAAAATCTAATTTACAATCCAATTCAATTACTTCACAGCCTATACCTTTTAAAATCTCTGGAGCGAATATACCAGCAGTTCCATTACCACAAGCTACTATAGTTTTTAACCTTTTTTTTAATTTATTTTTTTTAATTAGATCTTGGATATAAATCTTTTGAAAATCTTTTATATCTTTATTGTTTCCTTTGCCTTTAGAAAAATTTTTATTTAATGTTATTTCTTTTAATTCATTCATTTCCTCAGGAGTATGAGTCAAACCTTTCTCGATTCCCATTTTGACGCCTGTCCAACCATTTTCATTATGACTAGCTGTTACCATTGCAATTGCATCAGAATTTAATTTAAATTGTGCAAAATAAACTGTGGGCGTTAGTGACAAACCTATGTCTTCAACATTACATCCAGTAGAAATTAAACCTTTTTTTAAAGCAGCTTTTACTTCTTCACTATATGATCTGTAATCATGACCAACAATAATTTTTGGATTTGTTTTTTTAGTTTTTTTTATTATCTGTGTTCCAAGTCCTTTTCCTAATTCCTCGATTCCCTCTAAATCTATGTCTTTAGGATATAACCATCTAGCATCATATTCTCTAAAACCACTATGTTTGATTTTCATTATTCCTACAGGTTTACTAACATTAGATTTAACAGAATTAATTTAAACTTGAAAAAACATTTATGTTCCTGTAATGTTCTCTTGAAATGAATGTTATTTAGTATATTAATATGTTTGTAACACAACATATAGTTGTTTTACTCAAAAAACCGATTAAAATAGGGAATTTATGAATAAAAGTGTATCTTTGGCAATAGAAAAAGCTGTCTCAAATCTAGATAAAATCGAGAATAACGATCTAAAAGAGTTAAATAGTAAAAAACCAGATTTATTTTCACTAAACAATCAAACAGAACTATTTCAAAACGATAAAGGCATAATTATTAAAATCGATAGATCAAAAGATAATAATCTTACAGATTTTGGAAGAGCTACCTTAACAGATAGATATTTGGGACAAGACGAGTCCTACCAAGATTTATTTGCAAGAGTTGCGAGTACATATGCTGACAATAATTTACACGCTCAAAGACTTTACAACTATATAAGCAATCTTTGGTTTATGCCTGCAACACCAGTTTTGTCTAATGGAGGTACTGAAAGGGGCTTACCTATCTCATGCTTTTTAAATGAAGCTGGTGATAGTCTAGAAGGTATTTTAGGTCTATGGAGTGAAAATGTTTGGTTGGCTGCTAGAGGAGGCGGTATAGGAAGTTATTGGGGCAATCTAAGATCTATAGGAGAGAAAATCGGTAAAGTTGGAAAGACCTCTGGAATTATACCTTTCATTAAAGTTATGGATTCCTTAACATTAGCTATTAGCCAAGGTTCATTAAGAAGAGGTTCAGCTGCGTGTTATCTTCCAATAGATCATCCTGAGATAGAGGAATTTATAGAAATGAGAAGACCGACTGGTGGCGACACCAACAGAAGATCACTTAATTTACACCATGGAGTTTTAGTTTCGGACTCATTTATGAGAGCTGTTGAAACAGATGGACAATGGGCTCTTAGAAGCCCTAAAGATGGATCGATACAAGCAACTATTCCGGCAAGAAATTTATGGATAAGACTTTTAACTGCAAGGGTAGAAACAGGTGAGCCTTACATAATTTATATTGATACTGTTAATCGTCAAATCCCTCAGCACCATAAGCTAGCAGGATTAACCGTTAAGACATCCAATCTTTGTAGTGAAATAACCCTTCCAACAGGTAAAGACAGGGATGGTAATGAAAGAACAGCGGTATGCTGTTTGTCATCATTAAACATTGAAAAATATGATGAATGGAAAGATGATAAACAATTTGTTGAAGATGTTATGAGATTTTTAGACAACGTACTTGAAGATTTTATTAAAAAAGCACCAGAAAGTTTTGCTAACGCAAAATATGCGGCAGCAAGAGAAAGAAGTGTCGGTCTTGGTGTTATGGGTCTTCATTCGTATTTTCAACACAAAGGTATACCTTTTGGATCAGTGATGAGTAAAGTATGGAATAAAAAAATATTTTCAAATATACAAAAGAAAGTTGACAAAGCTTCAAAAGATCTTGCGGGTGAAAGAGGGGCATGTCCAGATGCAAAAGAATATGGAGTCAAAGAAAGATTTTCAAACAAAACA
>CACABC010000005.1 GCA_902530635.1 uncultured Pelagibacteraceae bacterium
AATAAATCGAGATTATTGCAATTAACATTAAAACAGACCCTAGAAGCGTAAATAGAAAAAATTTAAATGCAGAATAAACTCTTCTAGGTCCTCCCCAGATTCCAATAATTAAAAACATTGGTATTAGACCTGCTTCAAAGAAAAGGTAAAAAATTACCAAGTCTAGAGAGCAGAAAACACCTATCATAAAAGTCTCTAAAATTAGAATGGCAATTAAAAATTCTTTTAATCTATTTTTAACACTATTAATGCAAGAGATAACACATATTGGTATAATAAAAGCAGTCAGTAAAATAAATAAAATAGAAATCCCATCAATACCAAATTTAAATTTAATAAAACCACTTATCCAAACGGACTCCTCGACAAATTGAAAATTTGATGATGAATTGTCAAATGAATACCATAAAAATAAAACAAGAAAAAAATTTGCAAAACTAGTGAATAAGGATACGTAAATAGCTCCTCTATTTACTTGGTTTATCTCACCTCTAGTTAAAAATACAAAAAAAGCTCCTATTAAAGGTAAAAATGTTATTGATGATAAAATTGGAAAATTCATTATTTAATAATTAAAAAAGTTAATAGTATAGAAAAGCCAAGTAGCATAACAAAAGCATAGTCAAATAAATAACCAGTTTGGAATTTTGATGCTTTATAAGAAATATTTTTTATTAAACGTGAAATACCGTCTGGTCCATATCTATCAATTGTTTTTTGATCACCAGATTTCCAAAAAAAGGATCCTAATTTTTGAACTGGTTTAACAAAAATAACGTCGTATGCCTCATCAAAGTACCATTTATTTAACAAAAATTTATAAATTTTTTTATTTTTAAAAATTATTTGATCTAAATATTTTGGATTTTTTATAAACAAATAATAGGAAAAAGGTATAGCTAAAACTACAAGAAATGGGGTAATGTATAAAATCCATAATGGTATCAAACTATGATCAAAATCTTTCAAAATTAAAATAGAAGATCCCCAAAATTCTTGATTGGTTTCTCCTATTAATAAATCTTTAAAAATATATCCAGAAAAAATTGATCCTAAAATTAGAATACCTAAAGGAATAGTAATAGATAGGCCTGACTCCTTAATTTTTGATTTTGAAATATTCTTATTATTAAATTTTCCATGAAAAGTTTTAAAAATTAATCTCCATGAATAAATAGCTGTTAAAAGTGCTGTTGTTATTCCTACTGCAGTAGCGATATAACCAATATTGCTTTGACTTAAATATGCATATTCGATAATTGCATCTTTGGAATAATACCCTGACAAAAGAGGAAATCCTGTTAATGCAAGCGTTCCAACAATCATTGCTATCCAAGTAAAAGGCATTTTTTTCCACAGATCGCCCATATTTCTTATATCTTGATCATCATTCATCGAATGGATAACGGAACCAGATCCTAGAAATAAAAGTGCTTTAAAGAATGCGTGTGTGAATAAATGAAACATAGCAACATTATAAGCTCCAACACCGGCTGCAAAAAACATATAACCTAGTTGGCTACATGTTGAATAAGCTATTATTTTTTTTATATCATTTTGCACAATTGCTACTGTTGCTGCAAAGAATGCTGTGGTCATTCCAATAATTGTGACAATATTTAAAGCAAATTGAGAATATTCAAAAATTGGAGAACATCTTACAACTAAAAAAACACCAGCTGTAACCATTGTTGCTGCGTGAATTAGTGCAGAGACAGGTGTTGGACCTTCCATAGCATCCGGTAACCAAGTGTGTAAGAAAAATTGGGCAGATTTTCCCATAGCGCCAATGAAAAGAAATAAACTAATTAAAGTTATTAAATTTGCTTCTAAACCAAGAAAATTAATTTCCTTTTCAGAAAAATTTGAAGCCAGTTTGAAAACTTCATTATAATTTAAAGTTCCGAAATAAAAAAATATCAAAAATATACCGATGGCGAGTCCAAAATCTCCAATTCTATTTACCAAAAATGCTTTAATTGCAGCTTTGTTAGCAGATTCTTTTTTATACCAAAAACCAATTAAAAGGTACGATGACAGACCGACACCTTCCCAACCAAAAAACAGTTGTATGAAATTATCTGATACAACCAAGACTAACATAGCAAAGGTAAACAATGAAAGATACGACATAAATCGTGGTTTAAATGGGTCATGACTCATGTAACCAATCGAATAAATATGAACCAATGCTGAAACAAGTGTGACTACAACGAGCATTATTGAACTTAATGGATCAATATTTATTGACCAATTAATCTGAAAATTACCAGACTTAATCCATTCAAAAATTATGTAGTTTCCATAATTATCATAAACTAACCCGTTATAAAAAATTGCTAATGATAATATAGCTGCTACACAAACTGTAAGAGTGGTTAATAATTGTGAAGCTATATCACCGAAATATTTAGATAAATATCCAATTATTGTTCCTAATAACGGTAAAAAAATAACCGCGTACTCCATTTAACCTTTCATCTCATTAATTTCCTCTACCCTAACTGATCCACGATTTCTGTAATAAGAAACAATAATTGCTAAACCGATTGCTGCTTCTGCTGCTGCAACAGTCAAAATTAGCATTGTAAATATTTGACCTGTAATATCTTGAAGATATATAGAAAAAGAAACTAAATTTATATTCACCGCAAGTAATATTAACTCTACAGACATTAAAATGACGATAACGTTTTTTCTATTTAAAAATATACCAAGAGTTCCTATTGAAAAGATTATTGCTCCAAAAGTTAAATAGTGACCTAAGCCGATTTCAATCATCTAAATTTATTCCTTTCCCTGACTCAACTTCAACAAGTTTGATAGAGTCCTCTCTTTCCCTTCCAACTTGTGTAAAATAACTTTGTCTCTTGACACCTTCTCTTTTCCTGTAGGTTAAAACTATAGCTCCAATCATTGATAACAATAGTATTAGGCCTGATATTTGAAAGAGATGTATATACTCGGTATACATAACATTTCCAATTGCATGAGTATTTGTAAAATCTTTTTCAAAATTTAAGAACTTTGTTTCTGAAAAAGTATCTCTATATTGCCAACCACCGACAACAACAATTAATTCAAGCAAAATTACTGCTCCAACGGCTAAACCTATTGGTATATGTTTTGTTTTTCTTGAACCTCTAAACCAGGAAAGCTTTTGTTCACTAACGTTCAATAACATCACTACAAACAAAAATAAAACTGCAACGGCTCCTACATAAACAATTATCATCATCATTCCTAAAAACTCTGCACCAATAAGAATAAAAAGTGACGCAATCGATATAAAGTCTAATATTAAAAAAAATACTGCGTGTACGGTATTCCTAGAAACAATAACCATAATTGCAGAAAGTATTGCTATTATTGAAAAAAAATAAAAAAATAAAGCGTGTGCTATCATTAAAATTATCTGTAAGGTTTATCCAGTTTTAAATTCTTAGCTAAAACTGACTCCCATTGATCTCCATTTTTAAGCAATTTTTCTTTGTTGTAATAAAGCTCTTCTCTTGTCTCTGTTGCAAATTCAAAGTTCGGTCCTTGCACGATAGCATCTACTGGACAAGATTCTTCGCATAGCCCACAATAAATACATTTAAGCATATCAATATCATAACGAGTTGTTTTCCTACTCCCGTCTGATCTTTCTTCAGACTCAATGGTTATAGCTTGAGCAGGACATACGGCTTCACATAATTTGCAGGCAATACATCTTTCCTCTCCATTTGGATATCTTCTTAAAGCATGTTCTCCTCTAAATCTTGGACTTATTGCTCCTTTTTCGAATGGATAGTTTATTGTTTTCTTATTCTTAAAAATCTCCTTAAAAGCAATTGCTATAGATTTTATAAATTCTGATAAAAAAATGATTTTTAAAATACGGTTTAGCTTCATTTAAATTCCTTTGTTTGGTAGTAAATCAAAATAAATTAAAAAACTTGCTGTCAAAACAACATATATTAATGAAAAAGGCAAAAATACTTTCCAGCCTAATCTCATAAGTTGGTCGTATCTATATCTTGGAACTATTGCTTTAATAATTGCAAACATAAAAAATAAGATTAAAATTTTTATTATCATCCATACAACACCAGGAATTAAATTTAATGGATAGACATCAATGGGTGATAACCAACCTCCAAGAAAAAGTATAGAACCAAGTGCGCACATCAAAAGAATATTTGCATATTCACCTAGCCAAAACATTGCATACATCATTCCTGAATATTCTGTTTGATATCCAGCCACCAATTCAGCCTCTGCCTCTGGTAAATCAAATGGAGGTCGATTAGTTTCTGCAAGGGCAGATATAAAAAAAATAACAAACATTGGAAACAGAGGTACTACAAACCATAAATTCTGTTGTGCTAAAACGATTTCTTTTAAATTCAAAGAGCCTGTACACAAAAGAACATTTATAATAATTATTCCAATTGATACTTCGTAAGAAACCATTTGTGCCGCAGATCTTACCGCACCAAGAAAAGGGTATTTAGAATTTGATGCCCAGCCTCCCATTAAAATTCCATAAACACCTAAAGAGGAAATTGCAAAAATATAAAGTATCCCAACATTTATATCTGCGATTACCATCTTTTCACTTAAAGGAATTACAGCCCATGCAGATAAAGCTAATGTCATCGTGACTATTGGTGCTAAAATAAAAATAACTTTATTGGAACTTGCAGGAATAATTATTTCTTTGAATATATACTTTAATGCATCAGCTAAGGTTTGAAATAATCCAAATGGACCGACTACATTTGGCCCTTTACGCTTTTGAACGAAACCCCAAACTCTTCTATCAAACCAGACTATCATAGCTACGGAGACCAAGATTGGTATTAATAAGAATAAGATTTTATAAACTTCATTATATAGAACTATTAAATATTCCATTTAACCTATCTTTCTATTCTCAATATTTAGAATTTTTTCAGCCCTACAATCACTCATAGTTTTTGATGCTCTAGCAACTGGATTGCTAAAGTAATAATCAATTGGTCTTATTGAAACGTCCTCGCTATAAAAATTTCCTAAGCTTAAATTTATTTTTTTTGTTTGAGTTGCAGGTAATGTATCTATATTTTTACTATCTTTTATTTTTGACAAACTATCATCGATTAAGTCCTTATAATTTGTAAATAAATTTTTATTCTTTAATTTATTACAAATAAGATTAAATATTTTCCAATCTTCTTTTGCATTGCCAATGGGGTTTGTAGCTTTATAAGCTTTCTGCAATCTTCCCTCTAAATTTATAAAAAATCCATTTTGCTCTGTATATGCTGGACTAGGTAATACTACATCTGCTATTTGAGCTATTCTATCGCCATGACTTCCTTGATAAATAATAAATTCATTATTTTTTTGAAAGTTTAATTCATCGGATCCAACAAAATATAATAATTTAAAAATATGATTTTTTAGTTTATCAAAAAAATTTCCGCTTCCATTTGCTTTATTTAAAAAATTTAAATCCAAAGCACCGACAGTAGCAGCATTTTGACTTAATATATTAAAAGAATTCCAATTTTCATTTATAAATTTATTTTTATGCAAAAAATCTTTTAAACCTTCCAAAATATATTTGCCAGACTTTAGCTCCAGTGCTGACTCACCAATGATTACTAATGGGTTTTTAGATTTTTTAAATAAATTGTTAATCTCGCTTTTTCCATCTAAGATTTGTTTAATATCATCTGTTTTATTTCCAATTATTTTGTAAGGATAAGTTAAATCGCCAGGATCACCAATAGAAAATATTGGTAGTTTATTTTTTAAATACGTTTTTCTAATTCTAGCGTTTAAAATTGTTGCTTCGAGTCTTGGGTTAGCGCCTACGAGTAATAAAAGATCAGATTTTTCAATTCCTTGTATTGATGAATTGAAAATATAGTTCATTTTTTCGTCAGGATTTACATAAAAATCTTTTTCTCTGAATTCATAATTTTTTACGTTGATTTCTTCTAAAAATTTTTTAAATGAATTTATAGTTTCAATACTATTAAGTCCGCCAATGTGGCCAGCTATTTTATCGTTATCGGTTGAATTAATTTTCGAAGAAATTAAATTAATCGCATCATCCCAACTTGACTCGACTAATTTATTTTCTCTTCTAATATAAACTTTGTCCAATCTTTGTTTTAATAACCCGTCACATGCGTATCTTGTTTTATCCGATATCCACTCCTCATTAATTGAATTGTTTAGTCTTGGTAAAATTCTTTTCACTTCCCAGCCATAACTATCAACTCTTATATTAGATCCTACCGCATCCATGACATCTATACTTTCAGTTTTTTTTAATTCCCAGGGTCTTGCTTCGAAAGCATAAGGTTTTGATGTTAAAGCGCCAACGGGACATAAATCTATTACATTGCCTGACAATTCAGAGATCATGGATTTTTCTAAATATGTTGTTATTTCCATATCTTCTCCTCTGCCTATTGCGCCAAGTTCGGGTACTCCGGCAACTTCAGTTGCAAATCTGATACATCTTGTACAATGAATGCATCTGGTCATTTGAGTCTTGATTAAAGGTCCCATATATTTATCTTTAACCAACCTTTTATTTTCCTTAAACCTTGAACTATCAAAACCATAGTAAAGCGATTGATCTTGTAGATCACATTCACCACCTTGATCACAAACAGGACAATCCAAAGGATGATTCACAAGTAAAAATTCCATTACCCCTTTTCTTGCTTTCTCTACCATTTGAGTATTTGTTTTAATTTTCATTCCATCAGTAGCTGGCATAGCACATGATGCTATGGGTTTTGATGACTTCTCCATTTCAACTAAACACATTCTACAATTACCTGCTATTGATAATCTTTCATGATAACAAAATCTTGGAATTTCAGCTCCCGCAAGTTCACATGCTTGTAACACTGTCATCCCTTTTTGAAATTCTATCTGTTTATTATTAATAAATATTTTAGGCATCTTTGCTCTCTAAGTTGTGTTGATCAATTAAGTAAGGAATTTTTCTTTTTTTCTTAAAAATCGGATCTGCGGTACATCTTTTATCAATCTCTTTCCTAAAGTGTCTTAAGAGCCCTTGAACTGGCCATGCAGAACCTTCGCCGAATGCACATATAGTGTGGCCTTCTATTTGTTTCGTAACATCTGACAACAAGTCAATATCTTTATGCGTAGCTTCTCCTTTTGCTGTTCTCTCAAGTATTCTCCACATCCAACCAGCGCCTTCTCTACAAGGAGTACATTGACCGCAACTTTCGTGTTTGTAAAATCTTGCGATTCTAGCCATACATTTAATGATGTCTTCGTCTTTGTTGATTACTACTACTCCAGCGGTACCTAATCCGCTTTTTACACCTACTAATGAGTCAAAATCCATTCTTAATGTTTCACAAATATCTTTGGGAACCATCGGCATTGAAGATCCCCCAGGGATTACGGCTTGAAGATTTTTCCACCCACCTATTACTCCACCAGCATGTTTTTCTATGAGTTCCTTTAATGGGATTCCCATTTCCTCTTCAACATTACAAGGTGTATTTACATTTCCAGAAATGCAAAATATTTTTGTACCGGTATTTTTTGGTCTTCCCATAGATGCAAACCATTTAGCTCCTCTCCTTAGTATCGTTGGAACTACAGCAATTGTTTCAACATTATTTACAATTGTTGGACAGCCATAAAGTCCGACTAAAGCAGGAAAGGGTGGTTTTAATCTTGGTTGCCCTTTATTACCTTCTAAGCTTTCGAGAAGTGCCGTTTCCTCACCACATATATATGCACCAGCACCATAATGAATATAAATATCTAAATCCCATCCAGTATTACTAGCATTTTTACCAATTAAATTTTTTGAATAAGCTTGGTCTATTGCTTCCTGAAGTCTTTTGCCCTCATTTGAGTATTCACCTCTTATATAAACATAACAAACTTTTGCGTTAACTGCGTAGGAGGTAATTAAACATCCTTCTATTAATTTTTGAGGCTCAAATCTAAGTATATCTCTATCTTTACAAGTTCCAGGTTCGGATTCATCTGCATTAATGACTAAGTAATGCGGTCTTGAACCAACTTTTTTGGGTGCGAATGACCATTTCAATCCTGTTGAAAAACCAGCTCCCCCTCTACCTCTTAACTCTGATGTTTTAATCTCGTTTATAATCCAGTCTCTTCCCTTATCGATAATTTTTTTGGTGTCTAGCCAATCATCTCTTTTTACTGCATTTTCTAGCTCCCAACCATATTCGTTATATAAATTTTTAAAAATTTTATTTTCTTCTTTAAGCATTTTTATTTCCATTTATAAGTATTTGATTTTTTTCAGGTGCAGAATTTTTTCTATTTCTGTAAGACCCTGATTTTAAAGGCTTGTCCTCTAAAAAAGAATTTAATATTTTTGTTGTGTTTGTTTCATCTAAATCCTCATAATATTCTTCATTTACCTGCATCATTGGTGCGTTTATACAGGCACCTAAGCACTCAACTTCAGTCCATGAGCACAGTCCATTTTGCGATAACTCATTTTGATTTTTAGATATCTTTTCTTTACAAATATCTACTAATTTATTAGCGCCCCTTAAAGCGCAAGGGCTTGTAGTACAAACTTGAACGAAATATTTTCCAACAGGAGCTAAATTATACATGCTGTAAAAAGTTGCTATTTCGTAAACATTTATATAAGGCATATTAAGAAATTTACCTATATATTTCATTGCTGCTAGGGGTATCCAATTTTCGTTTTGATTTTGTGCTAAATAAAGTAATGGCATAACAGCACTCTTTTTTTGATCTGACGGATATTTTTTTAAAATTTTATCAGCTAAATCCAGGTTAGTTTCTGTAAACTCAAATTTATCTGGTTGATTATCATGAATTTTTTTTAGACTCATCTATCAACCTCCCCAAAAACAATATCGAGAGAGCCTAAAACTGCGGGTACGTCAGCTAACATATGTCCTTTAAGTAAATAATCCATTGCTTGAAGATGAGAAAAACCCGGGGCTCTTATTTTACATCTATAAGGTTTGCTGCTTCCGTCCGATATAAGATATACTCCAAATTCTCCTTTAGGAGCCTCTACTGCAGTATAAACTTTTCCTTTAGGTACCCGATATCCCTCAGTAAAAAGTTTAAAATGATGAATTAATGCTTCCATTGACTCCTTTAATTGATCTCGAGTTGGTGGCGATACCTTTCCATCTACAGTTTTTATTGGACCTGATGGTATTTTTTTTAAGCATTGCTTAATTATTTTTATACTCTCTCTCATTTCTTCAACTCTACAAAGATATCTATCGTAACAATCCCCGTTTTTACCTACAGGCACTTTGAAATCTAAATCTTTGTAACACTCATAAGGTTGCGATTTTCTCAAATCCCATGCCACGCCCGAACCTCTTAACATCACACCAGAAAAACTATGAGCAAGAGCTTCGTCCTTTGTTACAATTCCTATCTGAACATTTCTCTGCTTAAAAATCCTATTGTCGGTCAATAAATTTTCCAGATCATCTATTATTTTTGGAAACGTCTCACAAAACTTTCCAATATCAATTAAAAGATTATTAGGTACATCTTGGTGCACTCCTCCGGTTCTAAAATAATTTGCGTGTAATCTTGAGCCTGAGGCTCTTTCGTAAAATGTCATTAAAGTTTCTCTTTCTTCAAAACCCCAAAGAGAAGGTGTCAAAGCTCCAACATCAAGTGCTTGTGTTGTTATATTAAGTAAATGACTCAAAATTCTTCCAATCTCACAAAAAATAACTCTTAGATATTGTGCTCTTATTGGTATCTGAATATCTAATAACCTTTCGGTGGCGAGTGCAAAAGCATGTTCTTGATTCATTGGCGCAACATAATCAAGTCTGTCAAAATAAGGTAGTGCCTGAGCATAAGTTTTATGTTCAATTAATTTTTCAGTACCTCTATGTAGTAAGCCTATATGGGGATCAACTTTTTCAACAAGTTCTCCGTCTAACTCTAATATTAATCTTAAAACTCCATGTGCTGCAGGATGCTGAGGTCCAAAATTTAGATTCATTGTTTTTTTTTCTTTAGCCATCCTCTTTTCCTTTATTTTTAATTTCGTCAATATATTTTGTGCCTTCCCATGGGCTATCAAAGTCAAATTTTCTATAATCTTGTTCTAATTTAACTTTCTCATAGATTACTTTTTTATCTTTTTCGCTGTACCTAACCTCATTAAAACCTGTTAGAGGAAAATCTTTTCTAAGTGGGTGACCATCAAATCCATAATCTGTAAGTATTCTTCTCAAATCTGGATGATTTTTAAATTTTATTCCATACATATCGAACACTTCTCTTTCCATCCAATTTGCTGAAGGATAAAGTTTTGTTATTGAAGGAATTTTTTCATCCAGGTTAAAATTTATAATAATTTTAATTCTTAAATTGTTTTCATGGCTTAAAAATAAATAACAAATTTCAAATCTATTTTCTTCATCTGGATAATCTGCTGCTGCAATATCTATTAGTTGCTTAAATTTGCATTTTTCATCCGTTTTTAAAAATAAAATTACTTGGTATAAGTTTTCTACCTTAACATCTATTGATAGTTCGTTATTTTCAATATTGGTATTTTTAATTTTAGTTGTTAACTCTGAATTTATCAGTTTGTTTATTTCGTTAAGATTCATTTTAATTATCTATTTTGAGTTCCTTCTCTTCTTATTTTTTTCTGAAGCTGAAGTACTCCATACAATAATGCCTCTGCTGAAGGAGGACATCCGGGAACATAAATATCGACCGGTACAATTCTATCACAACCTCTTACAACAGAATAAGAATAGTGGTAATACCCACCTCCATTTGCACAACTACCCATAGATATTACGTATCTGGGTTCTGGCATTTGGTCATAAACTTTTCTAAGTGGCGCTGCCATTTTATTTGTCAATGTACCTGCAACAATCATAACGTCGGACTGCCTTGGTGAAGCTCTTGGTGCTGCTCCAAATCTTTCAAGATCATATCTGGGCATAGATGTTTGCATCATCTCAACAGCGCAACAGGCTAAACCAAATGTCATCCAGTGAAGCGATCCTGTTCTAGCCCAATTTATTAAATTCTCTGAAGAAGTTGTTACAAACCCTTTTTCACTAAAATCTTTAGCAATTTGTTTAAACTCCTTCGGAATTTGCTTTTCTTTTTCTTTATTAAAAAAACCTATTCCCATTCTAACGCTCCTTTTTTCCACTCATAAATAAAGCCAACAGTTAAAATCAGTAAAAATGTCATCATTGAGTAAAAGCCTAGTAAACCTATATTTCCTAATGATATTGCCCACGGGAATAAAAAGGCAATTTCTAAATCAAATATGATAAAAAGTATTGCAACTAAATAAAACCTAACATCAAATTCTATTCTGGCGTTATCAAATGCTTCAAATCCACATTCATAAGCTGATAATTTTTCAGGATCAGGGTTATTTGGAGAAGCTATATAGTTAATAACTACAAAACCAATACTCAACAGTAATGAGATAAATAAAAAAATTATTATAGACAGGTATTCTGACAAAAAGTTCGTAATCATGTTTCACCAATATGTACCTCAATGCAAATAGCTTGAGGATTTTCATACTAATTGATTCTTAATATATAGCATTTTTTGAAACTGTATAGAGGACAGATATTCACACTAATATGAAACTGAAAACGATTCTCAACCCAAAAGTGGCGGGAGTGACGGGACTCGAACCCGCGACCTCCTGCGTGACAGGCAGGCGCTCTAACCAAACTGAGCTACACCCCCACTGGTGGGCGGTAAAGGACTCGAACCTATGACCCTCTCGGTGTAAACGAGATGCTCTACCAACTGAGCTAACCGCCCCATCTTTAACAAAGCGTGGTATACAACAAAAAAATAGGAATGTAAAAACCTAAAACTTTTGTTAATCTAGGAATACTACAATATTATAATTTAGTTAAATGATTATTACTTGCACAGAATGTAGAAAGCAATTTGTTGTTCCAGACGCGGCAATACCAGCTGAAGGTAGAATAGTTCAGTGTAGCTCCTGTTCTAATGAATGGAAACAAATGCCAATTAAACTGAGTAGCACAGTTAAAAAAACCACTTCTTTTGCACCAAAAAAAATAACTTCAAAAACTATCAAAAAAAAGGTTAAAGACAGAGACCCCGCGCCATATTCAAAAGAATACATGCAGCAGAAATGGGGAAGTACAGTTCAAAATTATGCTGAAAAAAAAGGCTTATCAAACAAAAACAAGAGAATAATAACAAACAAAAAAACCAAAAAACCAAAAATTATAAAAACATCCGAAAAACCTAGTTTTGGTTTTTTTAATTATATTATTACTTATTCTATTTTATTTACATTTTTAATAGGTATTCTGAATTTTGAAAGAGGAAGAATTTCAAGAAAATTTCCTGTTCTAGAACCTTATATTGAACATTTTTTTGAAACAATAAATAACCTTAAAATTTTTATTCTAGATTTTTATAGATAAAAGTTAATGAAAAAAATACAGTCTTCATTATGGTCAGCAAATGAGACATATAAAAAAAACTCACAACTAGAAAAGTTTTGTAAGAAATTAGAAGAAAAAAAACTTTTCAAAAAAACTTCAAATTTTAAAGATCTTTGGCGCTGGTCAATTAAAAATCCATCTATCTTCTGGTCTGAAGTATGGGATTTTACAAAAATAAAAGGTATAAAAAAAGGAGTAAGTATCAAAAAAAATAAAATATTCTATAAAAATGTTTTTTTTCCTGAGGCTAAAATTAACTATGCTGAAAATCTTTTAGTAAAAAAAAATAATCAGACAGCAATAAATTTTTTATCAGAATGTGGTATTGAAAAAAATATTACTTGGAAACAATTATATGAAAATGTTTGTAAATTTTCCTATTATTTGAAAAAAATTAAATTAAAGGAAAAAGAAAGAGTGGCAGCATACGTACCTAACACAATTGAAGCCGTCACAGCATTTCTTGCTACATCAAAAAATGGACTTATATGGTCATCATGTTCACCTGATTTTGGTTCAGATGGAGTAATAGATAGGTTTGCACAAATAAAACCAAAAGTTTTAATAACCTGTGAGTACTATTTTTATAATGGTAAAAAAATTAATATTCTAGAAAAAATTCCGAAAATATTAAAAAAAATCAAATCAATTAAAAAAGTTATTGTTTTTCCATACAAAGATAATTTTGAAAATAATTTAAACGCAAAGTATCTTAATTTTTATTCTATTATTAAAGAGTCTAAATTAGATAAAAATTTTAAAAAATTTAATTTTAATCATCCTCTTTATATACTTTACTCAAGTGGAACAACTGGAATGCCTAAATGTATTACACATGGTGCTGGTAACGTACTAATCGAACACAACAAAGAATTTATACTTCACTGTAATATTATTAATAATGATAAAATTTTCTATTATACAACAACTGGTTGGATGATGTGGAAC
The DNA here is from genome assembly GCA_902530635.1 of uncultured Pelagibacteraceae bacterium. Classification (GTDB taxonomy): domain Bacteria; phylum Pseudomonadota; class Alphaproteobacteria; order Pelagibacterales; family Pelagibacteraceae; genus Anoxypelagibacter. The sequence continues at coordinate 13,452 of CACABC010000005.1, forward strand.
TGGCTTGTTGGAGGATTGTCTGTAGGTGCTAGTTTATATTTATACGACGGATCCCCTACTTTTCCAACAAATGATAATTTGATTAAGTTATGTTCAAAAGAAAAAATTAACCTTTTTGGTGTTAGCGCTAAATATATTGATTTTCTTAAAAAAGAAAATTTATATTTTAAAAAAATTGATTTATCTAATCTAAAAATTATTACTTCGACTGGATCACCTCTGGTAAAAGAGAGTTTTGAGTTTGTTTATAAAAATATTAAAAGTGATGTTCATCTTGCGTCAATAAGCGGTGGCACAGATTTAGTTGGATGCTTAGTTTTGGGTAATGTTTACTCCAAAGTTTATGCTGGTGAAATACAGGGTGAAAGTCTTGGCATAGATATTGATATATTTAATTCAAATGGAAAAAGTATAAAAAGAAATGAAAAAGGTGAATTAGTAGTAAAAAAACCTTTTCCAACAATGCCTATCAAATTTTGGAATGATATAAATGATAAAAAATATAAAAAAGCTTATTTTTCTAAATATAAAAATATATGGCATCATGGTGATTTTATACAGAGAACAAAAAACAATGGTTTTATTATTCACGGAAGATCAGATGCAACATTAAATCCTGGGGGCGTAAGAATAGGAACAGCTGAAATATATAGACAGGTTGAAAATATAAATTTTATTCGTGAAAGTTTAGTTATTGGTCAAAATTGGAAAAACGACGTCAGAATAATTTTATTCGTTGTTTTAAATATGAAAGATAAACTAAATAATAAAGATATTGATTTATTAAAAAAAAATATTAGAAAAAATTCATCGCCTAAACATGTACCTTATAAAATCATTCAAGTACCTGAAATACCTAGAACTAAAAGTGGAAAAATAGTAGAATTAGCAGTGAAGAAAGCTTTACATGGAGAAAAAATTGATAATTTGCAAGCATTGGCAAATCCGCAAAGTTTAAATTTTTTTCAGAGGATTTATAAAAATAAAATTTTAAATGAAAAATAAATATAATGTTACAGATATTATCGAAGCAATTAACTTGCTATTAGAGCCAAATATAAATACTAAAAAGTTTACCAGTAAATTGGAAAAACCTAAAATTGAACCTTTAAAATTGGTAAATGAGATTAAACCTTCCGAAAATAAAATCGAGACTATACCAAGGGATACTGAAAATATAATTGTACAAGCAGAAAAATACTTGAAGAAATAGTTTTACTAATGTCTGCTTGTAGCTTCTCCTTTGGTTGAAGATTGATTAATCTCAGCCCATTTTATAGGTTTAAGTGTTTTAGTTAACGCATGTTTCAAAACTTCATCAACAGTGTTGACTGGGATAATGTTTATACTCTTTCTAATTACCTCAGGAATTTCAACTAAGTCTTTTTTATTATCTTGGGGAATTAAAACTGTCTTGATCCCAGCTCTATGAGCGGCTAATAATTTTTCTTTAAGTCCACCAATTTGAAGGACGTGTCCTCTTAAGGTTACTTCACCCGTCATTGCAACATCCTTATTTACAGGGACACCAGTTATTGATGATATAATTGAAGTCACTATTGCTATACCAGCCGATGGGCCATCTTTTGGTGTTGCACCTTCAGGTACGTGAATATGGAAATCTTTTTTTTCAAAAAAAGGAGGTATTATTCCGTATTCTAGAGATTTGGACCTTACGTATGATTTTGCAGCTTTTACAGACTCTTGCATTACTTCACCAAGCTTTCCAGTAATTTGCATTTTCCCTTTTCCTGGCATATTAACCGATTCTATTTTTAAGATTTCTCCACCTACTTCAGTCCATGCTAGACCTGTGGCTACGCCAGTTTTATTTTCTTTCTCTATTTCACCGTAATTATATTTTTTTACACCTAAATAGGAATTTACATCGTCCTCTGATAGAGTTTTGTTTACTTTTTCTTTTGCATCAATTTTTTTAACCATTTTTCTAGCAATTTTAGATATTTCTCTTTCTAAGTTTCTTACACCAGACTCTCTTGTATAATCTCTAATAATTTTTCTGTTTACTTTTTCCGAAATATCCCATTCTTCTTTTTTCAATCCATTATTTTCACTTTGTTTTGGTATTAAAAATTTTTGGGAAATATTAACTTTTTCATCCTCAGTATATCCAGGTATTCTTATAATTTCCATTCTGTCTAAAAGTGGAGGAAGTATGTTTAATGTGTTTGCAGTAGTTACAAATAATACGTCTGATAAATCATAATCAACTTCTAAATAGTGATCATTAAATGTTTTATTTTGTTCAGGATCCAAAGCTTCTAATAGTGCTGAGGATGGATCTCCCCTGTAGTCGCTTCCTACTTTATCTATTTCATCTAATAAAAATAGCGGATTGTTAGTTCCTGCTTTTTTCATCATCTGAATAATTTTTCCAGGTAATGAACCTATGTATGTTCTTCTGTGACCTCTAATTTCAGCTTCATCTCTAACTCCACCTAAAGATATTCTCACAAATTTTCTGCCTGTTGCTCTTGCTATTGACTTCCCTAAAGAGGTTTTTCCAACACCAGGTGGTCCAACTAAACATAGTATAGGACCTTTAAGTTTTTCAATTCTTTTTTGAACCGCTAAATATTCTATTATTCTTTCCTTAACTTTTTCTAATCCATAATGATCTTCATCTAGAACTTTTTGAGCTGTATTCAAATCAGAGATTATTTTACTTTTGTTGCTCCACGGTAAATCAATCATCCAGTCAAGATAATTTCTAACTACTGTTGCTTCAGCTGACATTGGGCTCATTCCTTTTAATTTCTTCAGCTCGGCCATACATTTATTTTGTGCTTCTTTAGTCATTTTTGCTTTTGTAATAGATTTGCTTAAGCTTGATACTTCGTCTTTACCGTCTTCGATTTCTCCCAACTCTTTTTGGATTGCTTTTAATTGTTCATTTAAATAGTATTCTCTTTGAGTTTTTTCCATTTGAGTTTTAACTCTACCTCTAATTCTTTTCTCCATACTAATAACACTAGATTCTTTTTCTATTAATTCATAAATTTTTTCTAATCTTTTTTTAAGATTAGTCGTCTCAAGTAGTTCTTGTTTTTCAAATATTTGTATATTTAGATTAGAACAAATATTATCTGCTAATTGTGTTGCGTTTTTCAATGATTTCAAACCTTTTGTGAAATCCGATACATCTTTCTTATTTAAAGTAGATAATTTTTCGAATTTTTTAATTAAATTAGATGCGAAAACTTTATTTTCTTCAGTCTCCTTATCTGTTTCTACAACTTGAGTTTTACAGCTTAAGAATTTTTTAACATCCTCCTCTATTTCTAGTATTTTGACCCTTGCCAGTCCTTCAACTAAAACTTTTACGGTCCCGTCGGGTAATTTTAACAATTGTAAAACTTTGCTAAGACAACCAAATGAATAAATATCTTTTTCATTTGGATCATCAATTTCAGAATTTTTTTGGGTTACCAGAATTACAGATTTATCTGTTTTCATTGCTTCCTCTAAAGCTTTAATGGATTTTTTTCTTCCTACAAATAGAGGAACAACAATTGAAGGAAAGATAACTATATCTCTTAAAGGTAATAAAGGTTTTTTAATATCTGAGCCCATACATATTAATATGGCTACTTAAAATGTTATTGCAAGAGAAATTTATGCCGCGCTTGTAGATTTATTTTTTGAGAAACTAATAATAGGTTCAGTTTTACCCTTGACAACAGATTTATCGATTACTACTGAATCAACGTTTTCCATATCTGGTAGTTCGAACATGGTTTTTAATAATATTGACTCTAAGATAGATCTAAGTCCTCTTGCTCCAGTTTTCTTGTTTATGGCTCTTTTGGCTATTTCGGTTAATGCATCTTCTCTAAATTCTAATTTAACATTTTCAAACTCAAAGAGTCTTTTGTATTGTTTAATCAAAGAATTTTTTGGCTCTTTTAAAATAGTAATTAAAGACTTTTCATCTAAATCTTGAAGTGTTGTAACAATTGGCATTCTTCCAACAAATTCAGGTATCAAACCATACTTGATTAAATCTTCTGGTTCTAATTTTTTTATAATGTCTGATGGTTTATTTTCATCATTGCTTTTAACTTTGGCTCCGAAGCCTATTGATGTACCTTTACCTCTGGCCTCTATTACTTTATCTAAACCAGCAAAGGCCCCGCCGCATATAAATAAAATATTTGTAGTATCAACTTGTAAAAATTCTTGTTGAGGATGTTTTCTACCACCCTGTGGAGGAACACTCGCAATTGTACCCTCCATAATTTTTAAAAGAGCTTGTTGTACACCTTCTCCTGAAACATCTCTAGTTATTGAAGGGTTTTCAGATTTTCTACTAATTTTATCAACCTCATCAATATAAACTATTCCTCTTTGAGCTTTTTCAACATTATAATCAGCGGCCTGAAGCAATTTTAAAATAATATTCTCTACATCTTCACCTACATAGCCGGCTTCAGTCAGTGTTGTAGCGTCAGCCATTGTGAACGGTACATCCAATATCCTTGCTAATGTTTGTGCCAACAAAGTTTTTCCGCATCCTGTAGGTCCTACTAACAAGACATTTGACTTTGATAGTTCCAAATCTTTGTTACTTTTAGACTCATGATTAAGTCTTTTATAGTGATTGTGAACAGCTACTGACAAAACTTCTTTTGCATAATTCTGTCCAATCACATAGTCGTTTAAAACTTTGCATATTTCACTTGGTGTGGGAACTCCCTCTTCGTTCTTAAATAATGAACTTTTAGTTTCTTCCTTAATGATATCCATGCAAAGTTCGACGCACTCATCACAAATAAAAACTGTAGGTCCAGCAATAAGCTTTTTTACTTCGTGTTGACTCTTTCCACAGAAAGAGCAGTAAAGAATATTTTTATTATTTTTTTCTGACATAACGAATCAAAATCCAATTTAAATGTATGGAGAATCTTTGGCAAGTATAAGTTGTGTCTATATCTAGATATTGTGTATTATTTTCTTTTATCGACTACAAAATCGATTAGGCCAAAATCTTTGGCTTCATTAGCTGTCATAAATTTATCTCTTTCAAGCGCTTGTGATATTTCCTTAACCGATTTACCAGTATGTTTTGAATAGATTTGGTTTAACCTTTCTTTAAGAGATAAAATTTCTTTTGCGTGAATTTGTATATCTGTAGCTTGTCCTTGAAAACCTGCTGAAGGTTGGTGTACCATAATTCTTGAGTGAGGTAATGAAAATCTTTTACCTTTCTCTCCAGCTGCTAAAAGAAATGAACCCATTGATGATGCCTGTCCTATACAAAGTGTAGATACCGGGGACTTTACATATTGCATTGTATCATAAATACCTAGACCTGAAGTGACTAGACCTCCGGGACTATTAATATAAAAGTTTATTTCTTTTTTTGGGTTTTCAGACTCTAAAAATAAAAGTTGAGCTGTAACTAATGAAGCTACATTATCATTAACTGGTCCTACCAAAAAAACAATTCTTTCTTTTAAAAGTCTTGAATAAATATCGTATGCTCTTTCTCCCTTAGTTGTTTGCTCTACAACCATTGGAATAAGATTATTCATTTGTTCTTCAATTTTACGAATCATATCTGTAACGCTTATACAATTTTAAAGAAGTTTTTGCTAATTTTTTCTATTTTTTTTGATTTTTTTTTGTTTTTTTCTGTTGTTTTTTGAATTTAGAAGACCTTGGATTTTTAGAAACTTCGCTAATATTTTTTAAGATTTCTTCAGCCTCCTTAGTATTGATAGTTTTTTTATCTAATTTAATTTTAGTTTTTATTAAATCAATAACTTTTTCTTCATATAAAGCTCCTCTCAAACTAGCAACTGCATTTTGATTTTTTTGATAATAGTCCATTACCATTTTTTCTTGACCTGGCATACTTTTTATTTGTTTTTGAATTTCATTTTGTATCTCTGTTTCATTTACTTTTAAATTATTTTTAATTCCAATTTCATTTAAAATTAAACCTGTCTTAATTCTTGACTTCGCTAATTTATTATTTTGTATTTTATTTTTTTCAAGATCTTCCTTTTTTAAGTTCTGAGTAAGTATTTTGGTTTCTTGCTCTACTAAATTCTCTGGCAAATCAACTTCATATGATTTTTCGATTTGTTCTAAAATTTTTCTTTTTGTTATTGTTTCTAATGTATGCTGATATTGATGTTGTATTTGTTTTTTTATTAAATTTTTTAAATCATTAAGATCTTTGGCCCCAAGTTTTTTTCCTAGTTCATCATCAATTTTTACTTCGATTGGCTTTCTTAACCCAGTCACTTTACAATCAAATGTTGCTTGTTTATTCGCAAGATCCTTTTTAGGATAATTTTCAGGTAGTTTAACTTTTACTGATTTATTATTATTTATTTTTACTCCAACTAATTGTTCGTCAAATCCTTTGATAAATAAATCTTTTCCTAAAACAAGTTGGATTTTTTTTCCCTCATTACCCTCGAATTTTTTACCTTCTACTGTTGCTATATAATCAAAAATAATAAGATCTCCCATACTTGATTGCTCTCCTTCTTTTTTGTCAGAAAAATTTTGTTGATTTTTAGCTAGTTCTTTTAATCTTTTTTCAACTAAATCGCTTTCAACATTAATTTCATAATTTGTAGCTTTAATTTTATCTAAAGGTTTCAATTTTACATCTGGTAAAATATCCATTTCAATTGTGTAATCTAAATCTTTACCCTCTCCAAATGTTTTAAGATTGATTTTAGGCTGACCTGCAACTTTTATCTTATTGTCTTCAATTGCTTTGGTTGAAGTTTCTTTTAAAATTCCATCAATTACCTCACCATAAATTGCTTTACCAAATTGATTTTTTATTACTTGGGGAGGGACTTTGCCTGGTCTAAAACCTTTTAGCTGAACCTTGGTTTGAAGTTCAACTAGTTTCTCTTCTAATTTTTTTTGTATATCTTTCTTATCTATTAATACTGATAAGCTAGCCTTTAAACCTTTTTTTGAATTAACTGTAACTTTCATATTTTTTGGTGGGCAAGAAGAGACTCGAACTCTTAAGCCTTGCGGCACTAGTTCCTAAGACTAGCGCGTATACCAATTCCGCCACTTGCCCTTTTGTTTATTTTTCAACAGCAACTTATAACAACTATTGCTTTTTTAAGAAACTAAAAAATAAATAATAAGTAACTAAATAAATTAATAACAAAGAGAAAAACCAATATCTGCAAATTAACCCGTTATCATTGAAGAATATTGCTGGTAAAATTAAACCTATATAAACTAAATTGATCATAAGTGAATTTAGATAATTACAATCTTTAAATTTTTGTGATTTATCTAAAAAATTATATGAAAGCATATGCAGGTGTTGTCTATCGGGTTTTAAAGGATGCGCGCCAATATAGAGTTTTCTAAAAAAAGAGAAAAAAACCTCAAAGAACAAATAGAACAAAAGCACACAGAAAAAAAATGATGAAATTTCAGGGTTTAGATTGTTTGTTTGAATAACATTAAAAGCAACCAGGGATCCAAAAAGATATGACCCCCCATCACCCAAAAACATTTTTGCTCTAGGAAAATTAAAAAGTAAAAATGATAATAAAACTACAATTTGCGCTGTAATTACCACTGTTAAAGTTTCGTTATTATTATTCAAATTTAAAAACAAAAGAATAAGATTTATAATCAATAGATGAATTGTTAAAAGACCATTAAAACCATCAATTAAATTTGCTCCATTTATAATAAAGAGAAAACATAATGTTAAAAAAATAATTGAAAACATGTTATTTTTCATCCAATGATTTAAAAAGACAAAATCAATAGTTCCTAAATTAATAGAAAATGATGTTATAAAAAATACCAAAAGGGCTATCATTAAAATTAATCTATAATTTGGATTTATTTTAAAATTAATATCTTCCAAAAAACCTAGTGAAAACATGAATATTGATAGCATAAGATAATCAATTAAAATTTCCTGAAATAACAAATTGTATAAAATAAAAAAAATTAATAGTGATATTATTCCTGCTAATCCGCCACTTCTAGGAATGAGTTCATTGTGAAAAGCCTGCGGTTTTTTAAAGTCGTGATCTAACAAAATACCATTTCCTATCTTATCTGAAAATTTACTAGTTATTAGAGCAACAAAAAAGCTAGCAAGAGATATTACTGATAAAAGACTCAATGAAGCCGATTCTGCTGGCATTATAAATTTTCTATTCCTTTGTTTCCTTTTTTTACAATGTATATACCTGAAATTATAATTATTAAAGAAGCCAGAACTTTCCAGGTAATTTGTTCATCCATAATCAAATAGCCAAATATAACTCCAAAAATAGGTATTAAGTAGGCAACCTGAGTTTGAAAAACCATTCCTACTTTTGTTAAAATATGAAATCTTAGCATCCAAGCAACTCCTGTAGCAAAAACACCTAAGTAAATTAATGCAATTGTAGATTCGACAGATGGATTTAAATTATTCCAAGGCTCTTGATATAAACAAAAAGGGAAAAGAAAAATTAGAGACCATAGAATCGTTGATGTTGATACATTTTCATTTCCCTCATTTTTTAAAAACTTTAAAGTTAAAATTCCACCGATTACATAAAAAGTTGATCCGCAAAGAATAATTATAACATAGAATATATTACTTTCAGATATTACAAGTTTATCAAAAAATAAAAATAGGATTCCTAAAAAACCCAATGAAACTCCTATGGATTTTAAAATATTTAATTTTTCATTTGATATAAAAAAATGTGCTAAAATAGTCCCACTTAAAGGTGTTGTGCTCATTAATATTGCTGATAAATAACTGTCAACTACATTTGTTCCATAAGCTATTAGCAAAAAAGGAATTGTAATATTTGTAAGGCCAACAATTGCATACATCTTCCAACCTTTTGAAAAGGCTAATATTTTTATTTTTTTGTAAACACAATAAAAACCTAATGCAATTAAAGCAAAGAAAACTCTAACAAAAACTAAGGTGATAGGATCATAGGTGTATGTTGCGATTTTAATATTAAAAAAAGCTGAACCCCAAATAGCACCAAGTAAAATTAATAATAATATATCTATAGTTTTAGGTTCTTTCATTCAGTTATTTCTTCTTCAGATCCTTTTGTTAACTTTGTTAAATCTTGATAGGTAATTTTAAATACACAATCAGGATGACCTGCTGCACCATACACATATTTGAATCTACTTAAAGATTTATCTATGATTATTTTTAAATTTTTTAAGTACCCAGTCGGTGCAACACCACCAATTGAAAACCCAGTATGATCTTTAACCTCATTTGCATTTGCCATAGCTACATCTTTTTTATTTAAAATTTTTTTTAACATATTTAACGAGCATCTCTTGTCGCCAGAAACAAGACAAACCAAAAATTCACCTTCGACTTTGAAGACTAAGCTCTTCACGATTGCACCTAATTCACATTTTAAACTGCTTGCAGCATCTTTAGCTGTTCTTGCGGTTTCATCTAAAGCGATAATTTTTAAATTGGTGTCAAATTTTTTTAAAACCTTCTCCACTCTTTTAACTGTTTCTTTATTTAATAATTCATTCATTTTTTTAATCTTTTTAAAGCAGATGGAATACCTTTGATTAAATCCTCTGAAATTAATCCTCTACCATATTTTTTTGCAATATCACCGTGTAACCATGCTCCGGCTGCTGCAGCTTCTAAAATAGACATTTTATTATCTCCAACAAGACTTGTGATTATTCCAGCTAAAACGTCACCAGAACCAATAACAGCTAACTCACTAGATGAGTGTGAGTTTTTAATAATCTTTTTTTCTGAACCTATTATTGTCGTACTTCCTTTTAATAATATATTTGATTTGCATAATTTCAAAAATTTTAAAACTTTTTCTTTATTTTCCAAACTGCTTTTTATTGAGGGAAATAGTCTCTGAAATTCAGCTTTGTGAGGAGTGATAAGTTTGTTTTTATCTAAATATTTAAGAAGATTTTTTGTTTTATGACGAAACGAATTTAAGGCATCAGCATCTAAGATTACATATTTTATGTGTTTTAAAAATTCTTCGGTAAACTTCATTGTTTTAGAGTTACTTCCTGCACCAGGTCCAACTAATGCAACCGACGCAATTTTTTTCTCTTTTTTAAGAAAGCTCTTTAAATAAGAAATATTATTTATTTCTACTTTAAGTGCAGATGGAAATTTTAAAGATAGAATTCTGATTGTCTCTTTGGTGCAGATAATTTTAACTGACCCAACTCCAACCCGTAAGCATGCTTCAGCAGCAAGTATAGTAGCACCGATCATGTTCTTTTGACCTCCAAGAATAAGGACCCTGCCTCTTGAATATTTATTGCTAGATTTTTTTTTCCATGGAAATTTTTTAATCCAAATTTTAGGCGTGTTTTTAATAAATTTCATTCAATTGAGAATTGTATAATGTAAAAATTGCATACCAGCCATATATTTTTTAAGCCTACTTGAAATGTAAAAATTTGATAATGTAAAACGTTTTTCGAACAATTTGAAAGGAATTTATGAGTGCTAGTTCGGTTAAAAAGATAATGAAAGATAAAGAGATCGAGTACGTAGATCTTAGATTCACTGACCCAAGAGGAAAACTTCAGCATGTTACTATGGATGCAACAATAGTTGATGAAGACATGTTAAATGAAGGTGTTTTCTTTGATGGTTCATCTATTGCTGGATGGAAAGCAATTAATGAGTCGGATATGATTTTAAAACCAGATTTATCAAGAGCAGTGGTAGATCCCTTTACATCACACAATACACTAAACATATTTTGTGACATTCTTGATGCAATTAAAAAGGATCCTTACGAAAGAGATCCAAGGGGTACAGCAAAAAAAGCAGAAGCATATTTAAAGAAAACTGGTGTGGGAGATAAAGCTTACTTCGGACCAGAACCAGAATTTTTCGTTTTTGATGATGTAAGATATTCAAACGATATGAATCATACGGGATTTCAAATTGATAGTTCTGAAGGTCCATATAACACTGGAAAAAAATACGAAAATGGAAACATGGGTCATCGTCCTGGAATTAAAGGAGGTTACTTCCCTGTGCCACCGGTTGATAGCGCACAAGATATGAGAAGTGAATATTTAAAAGCAATGAAAGATATGGGGATTAAAGTAGAAAAACATCACCACGAAGTTGCTCCGAGCCAACACGAACTTGGAATGTATTTTGGAACCTTGGTTGACCAAGCAGACAATCTTCAACTTTATAAATATGCGGTACATATGGTTACACACTCGTTTGGTAAGACTGCAACTTTTATGCCTAAACCGGTTAAAGGTGATAATGGTTCTGGTATGCACTGTCACCAATCAATATGGAAAGGAAGCACCGCAGTATTTTCTGGAGATAAATATGCAGGGCTTTCTGATACAGCATTACATTATATTGGCGGAATATTAAAACACGCAAGAGCTATAAATGCTTTTTCAAACGCAACAACAAATAGTTATAAAAGATTAATACCAGGTTTTGAAGCTCCTGTGCTATTAGCTTACTCTGCAAGAAATAGATCTGCTTCTTGTAGAATTCCAATTACACAAAGCAAGAAAGCTGCAAGATGTGAAGTTCGTTTCCCTGATGCAGCGGGAAATCCATATTTAACATTTTCTGCACTATTAATGGCTGGTTTAGATGGAATAAAAAATAAAATAAATCCAGGTAAATCTTTGGACAAAGACCTTTATGCATTGAATGAAGAAGAGGTTAAAAAAATTCCAACTGTATGTGGTTCATTAAGAGAAGCCATGGAAAGTTTGGATAAAGATAGAAAATTTTTAACACAGGGTAACGTTTTTACTGACGATCAAATAGATGCTTACATCGCTCTTAAATATGAAGAAATTTATAATTTTGAGCACACTCCACATCCAATGGAGTTTCAAATGTATTATAGCTGCTAAAGTGAATGCATTTAAGGTGTGACACTATTTTTAATAATTAACTAATAATAAAGGATATGATTGCTTAATGAATAAAATTTTTTTATCACTAATTATAGTAAGCTTTATAACGATAACATCTTTTGCAGCTGGTCATATAACTAAGGCTCAAAAAGAAAATGCTATCGAATGTCTCGGTCATTACACTGCTACCGCTGTATTACCAGCAGATACGGTTGAAGTTAAGGATATTGAAATAGCTCTAGCCGCATCAAAAGTAATCCGAGAATACCTTAACAAAGAAGGTATTAAAAATGATGAAATCAATAAAGGAATGAACGTTTATGTAGATAAAGTTTACGGTAAACCTTTTAATAAACAAAAAAACGGCGAGTGCAATAAATCTATCTACAAACTGATACCAGGATCAGAACAAGAAATAGAGAAATTATCTAGAACAATTTACCAAGGGTAAATTAACAACAGCCACACTTTTTACTTTTTAAGATTCTGCTATCAGCTATCTTACCTTTGTTAATACCTTCTTTAATAGTGTATTCAAAAGTACCATTAGCACCTTTGTTGACAGCTTTTATCTTATTTTTGAAAAGAGATTTTTCTTTCTCTTTCTCTGATCTTTCCCTTGCAAAGCTCTCTAAATGTTTAGTATCTCTCATGATTCCTTATACCTTAAATGATTCTCCACATCCACAACGTTCAGTTTCGTTGGGGTTTTTAAATACAAATTGTGAAGAAAACTTATCTTTTTTATAGTCCATTTCGGTTCCTAACAAATACATTACTGCATTAGCGTCTATAAAAACTTTTACCCCTTTGTCTTCTATGACTTCTTCATTTTTTTTTGATTCTTTAGCATATTCCATTACATATGACATACCTGCGCATCCACCAGATTTAACACCTACTCTTACTCCAATAGCAGTATTATCTGCTTTAGACATAATCTCTTTAATTCTGTTTGCAGCGTTATCACTCAATTTAATAACTTGTTCACTCATAAATTCAATTCCAATTTAGCTGCTTCTGACATTTTAGATTTATCCCAGGGTGGATCCCAAACGAGATCTAATTTAACATCAGAAACACCCTTAACTTTTAATATATATTCCTTTACTTGTTTTGGCAAACTTTCTGCTACGGGACAATTGGGTGATGTTAAGGTCATATCAACTTTAACAACATTTTTTTCATTTATTTCTATTTTGTAAATTAGACCTAATTCATAAATATTAACTGGAATTTCAGGATCGTAAACCTTTTTAATTTCTTTTATTACTTTTTCTTTTAAATCACCCATAATTTATTTTTCGGTTTTAACTGTATTTCTGTTTCCTTCTACAGCATGCATAAAAGTGTGCCATGCCAAAGTAGCACATTTCACTCTCATTGGGAATTGTTTGACTCCCGAAAGAGACATCATTCTGGTATTTTCGTCATCTGTTAGGCTGTTTATACTTAATTTTGAACCTTCCTTTAGCATATTAAGAAAATGTTCTAATATTTTTTTTGCTACATTAAATTCTTTACCTTTAACAATTTCTGTCATTATAGATGCAGATGCCATTGATATTGCGCAACCTTCTCCTTCAAAAGAAATATCCTCTACTTTTTTTTCTTTATCTAACTTTATATATACATGTACTTTATCACCACAAAGAGGGTTGTGGCCTTTAGCATCTTTATTAAAATCCTTGCATTTATTTTTATTTCTAGGATTCTTACCGTGATCTAAAATAATATCTTGATATAGTTCCTTAATATCCATTTAACTATTAAATACTTTGTTACATTTTTTTATAGCGCTGCTTAAAGCGTCTATATCATCTTTTGAATTGTAAATTCCCAATGATGCTCTAGCTGAAGCTGCGATCCCCATCTTCTCATGTAAAATTTGACAACAATGATGTCCTGCTCTAATAGCCACTCCATCTTCATCTAGGATTGTAGCTATATCATGTGGATGAATTCCTTTTATAGTAAAAGAAATTATTGAACCTCTGTTTTTAGGATCACCAATTACTCTTACCGAATTATTTTTTTTAATTTCATCTAAACCATATTCTAAAATTTCTTTCTCGTGCTCCATAATTTTTTTTATTCCAATATCCTCTATGAATTTTATAGATTCGGAAAAACCAACCACTTCTGCTGTTTGTAATGTTCCTGCTTCATATTTTGTTGGGCTTTGTGGGTAAGTAATATTATCTTTTTTCACTTCTTCAATCATTCCACCACCACCTTGATAAGGAGGCAAAATATCAACCCATTTTTTTTTTGCATATAAGATTCCAACTCCAGTTGGTCCGTACATTTTGTGGCATGATATTGCATAAAAATCACAACCTAATTCCTGCATATTCAGTTTTAAGTGTGGAGCTCCTTGACAACCGTCAACTAATACAGGAATTTTTTTCTTACTCGCCATATCTACAATCTTTTTAATTGGCATTATTGCGCCTGTAACATTTGATAAATGAGTTATCGCAATAATTTTTGTTTTATTACTTATCAATTTTTTAATCTCATCAATATCAACCTCACCTTTCTCATTACACTCTGCAAATTTAATAACCGCTCCTTTTTTTTGTCTAAGAAAGTGCCATGGTACATAATTAGCATGATGTTCTAATTCTGTAATTAGAATTTCATCACCTTTTTTTATAAAGTTTTCGCCGTAAGATGAGGCAACTAAATTTATTGCTTCAGTTGCATTTTTTGTGAATATGATTTCTTCTCTAGACTTTGCATTAATATATTTTTTCACTAAATCTCTAGTATCTTCAAATCTATTTGTAGCTGTTACTGCTAAAGAATGCACACTTCTGCCAATATTTGAAAACTCTTTAGAATAAAATTTTGAGATTCTTTCGATAACACTCTTTGGTTTTTGAGAAGAATTGGCATTATCAAGATATATTAACGGTTTGCCGTTGATTTTATTTTTAAATATTGGAAATTGGGATTTAATAGATTTAATTTCCATGAATTTGTTCCTCAATTTTTTTTTGTACAAATTTTTTAATTGAATTACTTTTTATCATCTCAATTATTTCATTTAAAAAACCGCTAACAAGTAATCTTACAGATTCTTCTCTATTTAATCCTCTGGACATCAAATAATAGATAGATGTTTCGTCTATACTCCCAGAAGTTGACCCGTGTGAACACTTAACGTCATCAGCGTATATTTCTAACTCTGGTTTAGAATTAAATTCAGAATTATCATTTAATAATAGAGCTTTGCTTAGTTGATAAGCATCAGTTTTTTGCGCAATATCTTTAACAAAAATTTTTCCTTGGTAAACACCTTTGCTCTCTGTGTTTAAAACATTCTTGACTATTTGGTAACTTTTACAATTTGGAACAAGATGATTAATTCTAGTTTTGATTTCTTGGTGATCATTTTTATTTAGTAAAGATGCAGCTTGTAAATTACACTCACTTCCTTCACCCTCTAGGTTAAATTCTAAATCTAATTTATTAAATTTTAATCCTGATGGAAAAATGAATGATGAATATTTAGATTTAGAAGATAGTGTATTTTTTGAAAATTTATGAAAAAAACCATCACTTTTCTCATTTTGAATGCATATATTTTTATAAATGGCATTTTCTTTTAATATAACATTTTCATAAACATTATTCATGAATTTATTTTTTGACTCATTTACAACTAAATCAATTGTATGAAGTTCTGAATTCTTTCCAATTTGAATTTTATTTCTGCTGTTTAATATATTTTCATTTAATTCTTTAGTAAAAATATTATAAATGACCAGTGTTTTTTTAAATTTATAATTATCAGCTATTTCTAAAGAATAACCTGTGTCTGATAAAGCATGGTTAAGATGAATTAATGGATTGTATTTGTTTATATCTGAAAAATTGTCATTGTAAAAATTTTTAATTTTAATTTTATTTTTTTCTTCAAAATCGAAATTACTAGAAGATAAATTACCGTTAATAAGAACTAAAAAGTTGTGGTCAAAATTTTTTATTAATGTAGTATTTTTACTTTTTGAATTGATAATTTGTACATCTAATTTTTTAAAGTTTTTAGAAACTATATCTCTTAAATCTGAGAATTTCCAATCTTCACTTTTGTTATTTGGGAAACCGTTTTTGTTAAAAAGATTTAGATTTTTAATTCTAAATTCTTTTTCTTGCTTACTGATTTTTTTAAATTTATCAATTTCATTTGAATTGACTTTAAAATTATTTATCATTTTATTTTATTTTTTTATATCCGGTTTTTTCAAGTTCTACGGCAAGCTCCATGCCACCTGATTTTACAATTTTCCCGTCTGACAATACGTGAACAAAGTCAGGTTTTATATAATTTAACAATCTTTGATAGTGGGTTATCACTAAAAAAGATTTTTTTTTATCACGGGATGAATTTACACCATTTGCAATAGTTTTTAATGCGTCAATATCTAAACCAGAGTCTGTTTCGTCAAGTATCATAAAACTTGGATCTAAAATTTTCATTTGTAAAATTTCATTTTTTTTCTTTTCTCCGCCAGAAAAACCCACGTTAAGTTGTCTTGATAAAATTTTTTCATCAATTCCGAGTTCTGCTGATTTTTCCTTTACAATTTTCAAAAAGGTTAAGGTATCTAATTCTTTTTCTCCTTTTGATTTTCTTACTTTGTTAAGAGAGGTTTTTAGAAAATTATTTGTGTTTACACCGGGTATTTCAGTTGGATATTGAAAAGCAAGAAAAATTCCTTTTTGCGCTCTCTCATCAACCGGTATTTCAATGAGATTTTTACCCTTATACTGAATTACTCCTGAAATATGATATCCATTCTTTCCAGAAAGAACATTGGCAAGTGTGCTTTTACCAGAACCGTTTGGGCCCATTATTGCATGAAGTTCGCCAGGTTTAATTGTAATATCTAAACCTTTAATAATATCTCTACTGTTAATGGAGGCTTTTAAGTTTTTGATCTCTAACATTATCCTACACTTCCCTCTAAACTAATTCCTACTAATTTTTGTGCTTCAACAGCAAATTCCATTGGTAATTGCTGAAGAACCTCTTTACAAAAACCGTTAACAATTAAACTTACAGCTTCTTCTTGGTTCATACCTCTTTGATTACAATAAAATAATTGTTCGTCGTTTATTTTTGAAGTTGTTGCCTCATGTTCAACGGTAGATGAAGAATTTTTATTTTTGATGTATGGAACTGTGTGAGCACCACATTTGTTACCCATTAGTAAAGAGTCACACTGAGTAAAGTTTCTAGAGTTAGATGCATTTTTTCCAATATCAACTAAACCTCTATATGTGTTATCAGCTTGTCCTGCGGATATACCTTTGGAAATAATTTTACTTTTAGTGTTTTTTCCAAGATGTATCATTTTAGTCCCTGTATCCGCTTTTTGATGATTATTTGTAATTGCTATTGAATAAAATTCTCCGACAGAATTGTCGCCTTGTAAGATACAACTTGGATATTTCCATGTTATAGCTGAGCCAGTCTCAACTTGGGTCCAGGATATTTTTGAATTTTTTCCTCTGCATGCACCTCTTTTTGTTACGAAGTTATATATTCCTCCAACACCATCTTTGTCGCCAGGATACCAATTTTGAACTGTTGAATATTTTATTTCAGCATCATCAAGAGCTACTAGCTCTACGTTAGCAGCATGTAATTGATTTTCATCTCTCATAGGTGCTGTGCAGCCCTCAAGATAACTGACGTAACTTCCTTTATCTGCAATTATTAAAGTTCTTTCGAATTGACCAGTTTCTGATGCATTAATCCTGAAATAAGTAGAAAGTTCCATCGGACACCTAACTTTTGGTGGTATGTAAACAAATGAGCCATCAGTAAACACAGCTGAATTTAAAGTTGCAAAATAATGGTCAGTCAATGGTATAACTGAACCAAGATATTTCTTAACTAAATCAGGGTGGTTTCTTATTGCCTCAGAAATTGAGCAAAAAATTATCCCTTTTTTTGTAAGTTCCTCTTTATAAGTCGTAGCAACTGATACTGAGTCAAAAACTGCATCCACAGCAACACCGCTCAATCTTTTTTGTTCATTGAGTGGAATTCCAAGCTTTTTGTATGTTTCAATTAATTTTGGATCTACTTCATCTAGACTTTTTGGTTTTTCAGATGCACTTTTTGGAGCAGAATAATAATATAGATCCTGATAATTTATTTTTGGATATTTAGGTTTTTGCCAATTTGGTTCTTTAAGATTTTTTAATCTATTAAAAGCTTTTAATCTCCAATCAAGCATCCATTGAGGTTCTTTTTTCATTTTAGAAATAAACTTAATTGAATTTTCACTCAAACCTTTGGGTGCTCTTATACTTTCAATATCTGTAGTAAAGCCATATTTATAGTCTTCTAAAGTATTTATATTTTGGTTTTTCATTAGTTTTTATTTTTTTGATCTAAAAAATCATTAAGGCTTTTACTTTCAAAAAACAAATTTATATGTTGTTCTAAATCATCCCATAAATTGTGTGTTATACATTTGGTTGATTTACCATGACATCCTCTTTTAGAATCTTTTTTACAATTTAGTGTCTTTATATTTTCATCTACTGCAAAAATAATATTAGAAAGTTTAATTTCTTTTGGATTTCTATCAAGAATATACCCACCTCCAGAACCTCTAATGCTTTTAACCAATTTTTTATTTTTAAGCCTAGAAAAAAGTTGTTCTAAGTAAGACAGAGAAATATTTTGTCTCAAAGATATATCGTTAAGACTTACTGGTTTACCATTTTGATATATAGCAATATCGGCCATTGCCATTACTGCATATCTGCCTTTTGTTGTTAGTTTCATTTTAACCTTTATTTGCAGGGTTTATTTAATAATTCCCAGTAAAATAGTCAACTTTAATAATAAATAAATTTGAAGCAGTTAAAACATGCTATAAATCTATTTTTTTTTTGAAAATAATTATCATTATTAAAAATTATGAAACAAAAAAGTTCAGAAATTTTCATTCCAGGTCCAAGCGGAAGATTGCATGGGAAATATTTTAAAAATCCTAAAAAGAACTCTCCAGTAGCAATAGTTTTGCAACCACATCCACAGTATGGGGGAACAATGAATAATAGAGTTGTTATTGAAACATATAATGTTTTTATAAAAAATAATTTTTCTGTATTAAGAATTAATTTTAGGGGTGTTGGAAAAAGTGATGGTACATTTGATAATGGTCAAGGAGAATTATCAGATGCAGCTGCTGCATTAGATTGGATAGAAAGAGAGAATCAGGATTATAGTCAGTGTTGGGTATCAGGATTTTCTTTTGGATCGTTAATATGCATGCAATTAATAATGAGAAGACCAGAAGTAAATAAATTTATTGCAATTTCACCTCAACCAAATGTATATGATTTTACTTTTCTTGCTCCATGTCCTGCTTCAGGACAAGTTATTTATGGTGAAAAAGACGAGCTTGTTTCAAAAAACAGCATAAATGATCTTAATAATAGATTGAAAAGTCAAAAAGGAATTGAAGTTAACTTTTCTGAAATAAAAAATTCAAACCATTTTTTTAAGGATAAAGAAGAAGATTTAAAAAAAACTATCGATAAATACATTAAAGACAAAACTAAACTTATTTAATTTTTACAATTGTTCCACCAGATTGGGCTTCTTTTATACCGGTAGTTCCTGGAAATGATATTGGAAGATTGAGATATGATCTTATAGAGATATAAGCAAAAGCCTGTGACTCAACGAAGTCTCCATTAATTCCTAAATTATCTATTAATTCAATTTTTCCATTTATTTTTTGTTGTATTCTTTCTAACAAGAATTTATTTTTACGTCCTCCACCACATACAAAAATTTTATTATCTAAAGAAATTCTTGCTATAATTTCTGCTGTTAATTCAGTTAAAGTTGCTGCGCCATCTTCTATTGATAAACCTCTAATAAAGGATAGATCAAAATCATTAATATCATAGGATTTGTTTTGTTCTATATTGAAATGAAAATTTTCCATTGTCTGATTTAAAATAATTTTATTTATTTTTCCTGATTTAGCCAATAAACCATCTTTATCGAAATTTTTTTTTGAATTTAGCCTTATCCATTTATCGATTAAACAATTTCCAGGTCCTATATCGGTACTAAAAATTATATTATTGTTTTTTAATGAAGTTAAATTAGCTATTCCACCAATATTTAAGATTGATACAGGTAAAGATATTTTTTTTTGTTCAACTATTAATTTGTGAAATATTGGAGCGAGTGGTGCTCCTTGGCCTCCATTCTGGAGATCATTTTCCCTAAAATTGTAAACAACATCTTTTTTAATAAGTTGTGATAGTAGTTTACCATCACCTAATTGTTTTGAAATTTTCTCTGATGCATTGTGAAAAATAGTTTGTCCATGGAAGCCCACCATATCAAAATTCTCGTTAGATAAATTAGTCACAATTTCAGCATGGAATATGGTTATCTTTTTTTCTAGTTTTGCAATTTCTTTACTTAATATTTTTAAATCTTTTGAGGAGTTAATCCCTTCTTTCAATTTATGAATATTTTCGTAAATATCATCGTTATATTTAAAATATTTGTCTAAAATTACAGTGTATTTGTTTGTGCCATTAGATTTTACAATTGAAGCATCTACACCATCCCCTGATGTACCACTCATTAAACCCAAAGCTGTATATTCTTTACTCATATTTATATTTATTTATATAAATTTTTGTATAATAGTAGCATTAGCATATAAAGCTCTATGAAAAATGCTTTTTTATCCGAAATGAATTCTAGAGGTTTTCTAAATCAATGCACAGATTTGGACAAACTTGAAAGAATTTTAAACGGAAAATCAATT
Organism: uncultured Pelagibacteraceae bacterium; assembly: GCA_902530635.1. Taxonomy (GTDB): domain Bacteria; phylum Pseudomonadota; class Alphaproteobacteria; order Pelagibacterales; family Pelagibacteraceae; genus Anoxypelagibacter. The sequence continues at coordinate 34,193 of CACABC010000005.1, forward strand.
AAAGCTTATATAGGTTTTGATAGTACAGCACCAAGCCTGCATGTAGGTAGTTTGCTTCAAATAATGGTCTTGAGGCTTTTGCAGAAACATGGCCATCAGCCAATAGTGTTACTAGGAGGTGGAACAACATTAATAGGTGATCCTTCAGGAAAAGATTCGACTAGAAAATTCTTACAACACAAAGATATTAAAAAAAATATATCCAGTATTAAAAAAATTTTTGAAAAACTTTTACCTTCAAAAAATAAAAAAACTAAACCCATCTTTGTAGATAATTATGATTGGCTTGGAAAACTAAAATATATCGATTTTCTAAGAGATGTTGGAAAACATTTTACAATAAATAAAATGCTAACCTTTGATAGTGTAAAACTTAGACTAGATAGAGAGCAGTCTCTTAGTTACATGGAGTTTAATTATATGATTTTACAAGCCTATGATTTTTACCAGTTATTTAAAGATCAAAATTGTATATTGCAATTAGGCGGATCGGATCAATGGGGTAACATTGTTAATGGAGTTGAACTAATTAGGAGAACATTACAAAAAGAGGCTTTTGGTCTTACTACACCACTTATAACTTTGTCTACAGGTGCTAAAATGGGAAAAACTGAAAAAGGAGCAGTTTGGTTAGACAAAAAAATGTTCACTCCATATGAATATTGGCAATTCTGGAGAAATACAGCTGACGAGGACGTAAAAAAATTTTTAAAATACTTTACGGAAATAGAGATGGATCAAATTTCAAATAAAATTAACAGTGAAAAAGATATCAATAAATTAAAAATACTTTTAGCAAATGAGACCACTAGTATTTTACATGGTGCTAAGGCCTCTAAAGATAGTCAGGAAACTGCGGAAACAACATTTTCTAAAGGTGGAATTGGAAAAAATATTCCTGAAAGAAAAATTTCAAAAGATTCTGTTGTTAAAGGTATTAATATTTTAGATTTGATATTTCAAAACGATCTTTTAAGTTCAAAAAGTGAAGCTAGAAGAATAATAAAAAATAAAGGTATCAAAATAAATGATAAAGTTATTGATGATGATAAAAAGGTTGTTGGAATAAATGAGTTCGAAGGTAAAAATTATATTAAATTATCTGTAGGCAAAAAAACTCATGTAAAAGTTACAATTACTTAGATTGTTTTTTTTTCATCTCCTCTAATGCTCGGGTAATAAATCTAGGTGTTAATGTTTTTACTGGATTTACAGTAGTTTTAAAATCCTCTGTAGAGCCTTTAATTTTAAAACTGACCCCAAAAATTCCTTCACCAACTTTTTTTCCGATTAATATATCGCCTACTACAGGAATTTTTGAAACTATATTATTTAATGTTTTGGCTGGCACTAATGTTCCTCGTAAACTTAAAATATCTTTTTTCTTATCAAAATATCCTTCAACTAATACAGAAATAGATGGTCCAATGATAAAGATTTCTTTTATATCCATCCATGTAGAACTACTTTCATATTTTATTACCAAGCTATCAAAGCTTATACCGTCTCCTCTTAATGCGTCAGTCAAACCTTTTAAATCAGCTAAACTTAATAGCTTAGCTAAACCGGGTGCTTTGTTTAATTTAAAATTTTTTATTTCTAAAACACCTGAAGATTTTTTATTATTAGATTTAGATGAATAAGTTAAGTTACCTCCCTCTAGACCTTCAAAAAAATCATAACTATTTACTAATGGTCTAGCAATATCTGAATAAATCTCCACTAAACTCATATTAGTATTTTTTTCTTTTTTAATAGAAATATCTAAAAATTTATCTTCTTCAAATTCACTTTTTGCAGATATTTTTTCTAACTTACCTTTCTTAACTAATCCAACCATTCTGAATTTATTAAATGGAAACTCTGTATCTGTTAATACTTTAGAAAAGTCTGCCTCTATATTTTTTGAAATTTTCTTCAAAAAATTATTATTCTTCTCTGGCTCATCTAATTCTTTTAATAAAATTGTTGCATCAAAAATTTTTCCATCAACAATTATAGACTCCTTGTTATTTTTAATAATAAAATCATTATTTACAGTTTTATTTTCTTTTGTTTTTACTCTAATTTTTTTGAAGTCTACAAGGTTATAGGTTTTATTTAATACCATATCATCAATTTCAAAAAAATTATCTTCATTTTGAAGAGTAAGATTTTTTATTAATATATTTTTGTTGTCTCTAAATGAGAGATCCGTTTGTAATGAAAAACTTTCTCCAACTTTGATTGATTTATTAATTATGGATAATCCTACTTTATTACTTTGTAAAATAATTTTTGATTCTGCTTTAAAGCTAATTGCGCCTTTTGATTTATAAAACTCTATTTTACCATTCTTAATACTAATCGTGTTATACTTTGAAGATAAATTTTTAATCTTTAATTGTTTGTTAAAGTAAGAAAAGCGGAAATTTAATTCTGAAATCTTATGATTATTATTATGTATAAATTCAGTATCTTTTACAATCCCGTTTAAAACAAAATCATCTGCCAATTTGTAATTTTTATCAAAAGTAAATTCAGAATTTATTTTAACTTTTGATTTTTTAATTTTATTTAAACTACTTTGATTAAACTGATCTAATTTTAGTATATTTGCGACTAATTTTATTGAATTAAAATTTAAATATTTGGTTTCAACTATAATCTTTTTTATTCCAACCTCTTTTTTTAAAGTAGAAACCAAATCTATATTTGCTCTTAGCATATCTAGTGGGATCTTTGCTGATTGATATTCAACTTCAGGATCAATAAATTTTATAAATAAGGTTAGCTTCTTAATATCTAGCAAAATTGAAATTTTTTTAAAATCTAAATCAATATTTTTCTCATTCTTTTTAATTTCCGACTTAATAATATAATTAAACCTATCTGTCTCATAACCGTAGAAAGACAAGTAAGATATTAAAAAAACAAATGATACTAAAAGTAATAAAAATATAGAAAGAAAAAATTTTTTCATTTATTTTTTTGAGCCAAAAATTCCACCCTCAATAAATTTATCTATATTTCCATTTAAAACTTGATCTGGATTTGTATCTTCTATCTTGTATCTCAAATCTTTTACAAGCCTATAAGGTTGTAAAACATATGATCTTATTTGGTGTCCCCATCCAATATCAGTTTTTGCTTCAATCTGACTTTGATTCTTCTCCTCCCTTTTTTGAATTTCATACTCATAAAGTCTAGCTTTCAACATTTTGTAGCAGGTCTCTTTATTTTTATGTTGTGATCTTTCATTCTGACATTGAACTACTGTTTTTGTTGGTAAGTGTGTAATTCTAACTGCACTATCTGTCGTATTCACATGTTGTCCTCCCGCACCGCTTGAACGGTAGGTGTCTATTCTTAAATCTTTTTCGTCTATAACAATATCTATACTGTCATCAACAGAAGGATATACCCAAATGCTTGCAAAACTGGTGTGTCTTCTTGCACCTGAATCAAACGGTGATATTCTGACTAAACGATGTACGCCAGACTCTTTTTTCATTAAACCGTATAAATTTTCACCTGTTACTTTTAAGGTGCAAGACTTAATCCCTGCTTCTTCTCCCTTATGTTCACTAATCATTTGATAACTAAATTTTTTTTTATCAAACCACTTTAAATACATTCTTCTTAGCATATCTGCCCAATCCTGGCTTTCTGTTCCTCCTGCACCAGCATGAATTTCCATGTAAATATCTAAATTATCATTTTCGCCAGACAAAAAGCATTTGGTTTCAAAAACTTTAATTTCTTTTAGAATGTTTAAAATTTTCTTTGAACAATCGTTTAATATTACTGAGTCTTTTTCTTCAATAGCTAATTTGTTTAAATCTAGAAGGTTGTTGATTTCATTCGCTGAATTTGTATAAAACTCAAGTATACTTTCAAGAAAATTTTTTTCTTTTGTTACTTTTTTTGATTTGTTGCTGTCCTTCCAAAAATCTTTTTTTAATATTTCCTGGTTTAAACTTGAGATTTTATCTTCAACTTTTTTTTCATCAAAGATACCCCCTAATATTTCTTAAAGATTTTTCAGACAACTGATAATTTTTTTCAAAATCGTTCATTAATAGAATCTCCTAAATTTATTGAATTTATCATAATTTTGTCCAAGATTTAAATTTTTTGATTTAATTTCATCTAAGCTTCCCTCTTTAAAGGCTTCTATTATTGCTTTAGAGTTACCGAAATTTAGACCTTTGCCCGTATTATAATCCACAGGAAAGAAGTAAATATTTGATGGAACTTTGAAGGCCTTCATTTCCTCTTTATACATAGCTTTCTCAATAAAACTTTTAAATATTGGCAATGCCGCTTTTGATCCTGTTTCAAACTTTCCTAGAGTTTTTGGTTCGTCATAACCAACATAAACACCTATTGCCAAGTCTGAAGTAAATCCAATAAACCATGCATCAAAATTTTTATTTGTCGTGCCTGTTTTTCCGGCTAAAGGTACCCCTAGTACTTTAAGTTTTTTTCCTGTCCCTCTTTTAACAACGCCTTCAAGGATCGATGTCATTTGATAAGCAGTTTCTTGGCTAATGACCTGCTCTTTTTTATCGATAATCTTTGGTGAATAATTTTCATTGATATTTACAATTTCGCAACCTTCGCACTTTCTTTTGTCAAAATTGAATATAGTTTTACCTCTCCGATTTTGAATTCTACTAATTAAAGTTGGTTCTACTTTTATTCCACCATTAACAAAAGAACAATAGGCTGTTGTTAATTTAAGCAGAGTTGTTTCATTTGAGCCCAATGAAACAGAAAGAAGCTCTGGAACATCATCGTAGACACCTAATTTTTTAGAAATTAAAGATATTTTATCGAAACCTAATTTTTGAGCTACTCTCACTGTCATTAAATTTCTTGATTTTTCAACTCCCATTCTTAATGTGGACGGACCGTAAAACTTTTTTCCATAGTTTTGAGGTTTCCAATTTTTTAAACCTTCTCCTTGTTTACTTACGAATGGAGCATCTAAAACTAGTGAGTTTGGTAAAAAACCATTTTCCAAAGCAGCAGCATAAACAATTGGTTTGAAAGCTGATCCAGGCTGTCTCTTAGCTTGAGTTGCTCTATTAAATTCGCTTGAAATAAAACTATAACCTCCGACCAAAGCTTTAACTTTTCCATTTTCTGGCTCCATTACAACTATACTTCCATTGACCAATGGTAATTGTTTTAATATCCAAATATTTTTTGATTTATTTTTTACAAATATAACATCGCCTATTTTTAATAATGTATTGAAATTTTTTTTATTCGTCCATTTGAGGCCTTCAAAATTTATTTTTCCTTTTTTATTTTGTTTGATTAATTTAATTTCTGATACATTATCTTGTACATTAATTACTTGTGCTATTTCCCATTTTAAAGTTTTATCAAGTTTTATATTTTTAATTTTATTTTCCCAATTTTTATTTTCAAAAATATTTGTTATTGGTCCTCTCCATCCTCTACGTTTATCATAAGACTCAATTCCTGATCTTAAAGCATCTAAAGCTGCAACCTGGTACTTTCCGTTTAGTGGTGTACTTATTGATAAACCTTCTGAATAAACTTTTTCAAATCCATATTCTGTATTTATAATTCTCCTAACTTCTTCTGTGTAGGACTGGGCTTCACCAGCAAGAATGACTCGCCTTTTTTTTAATTTTATTTCCTCTTTTGTGAAGTTTTTAAATTCTGTTTTATTTATGTATCCATTATCTTTAAGATTTTTTAAAACCATATTTCTTCTCGACTTCGCTAAATCTATGTTTTTATATGGGTTGTATTTACTTGGAGCTTTTGGCAATGCTGCTAAAAGAGCTGATTCTTTGTAGTTTAATTCCTTTACAGATTTATCAAAATATTCAAGACTTGCTGAAGCTACTCCGTAGGTACCTTGACCTAAATATATTTCATTTAGATAAAGTTCAAGAATTCTACTCTTAGAATAAGCTTTTTCTATTCTAAATGCTAAAATAGCTTCCTTTATTTTTCTTCTTAAAGAAACTTCACTTGTTAACAAAAAATTTTTTGCCACTTGTTGGGTAATAGTTGAAGCTCCTTCTAATCTTTTGCCACTTAAAACATTTTGAATATTATTTAAAACAGCTCTGGTTATTCCTTTTGCATCAATACCTGGATGTAAAAAGAAATTTTTATCCTCAGCAGATAAAAAGGAATTTATTACTACCTCTGGAATTGACTCGATCGGTATAAAAAGCCTTTTTTCTATAGCGTATTCTGCTATTAATTCACCAGAGTCATCATATACCCTGCTTGACACGGATGGTTCGTATTTTGCTAATTTTTTATAATCAGGTAAACCCAAAGAGAAATACCAAAAAGCTGAGAAAATTAGAAAAAAAATGATTATAAAAATTAGAATTCCTAACTTTACTAAACGATTAAGTGTTTTTTGCATAATGTTATAATTTAAATAATAAATGCCTAATTTAGGCTATCTTAAGGCATTATTGAGCTGAGAAAAACTGTATTTTTAAAGAGAAAGAATGTATAGTAAAGTTATGAACATTGGAAAAAATAATAAGAAAAAAATTACATCAAATTTTATGAACGGAATTTATTCATTATGGAAAAAAATTTATATATCGATGCTTCGCATCCAGAAGAAACTAGAGTTGTACTTAAATCAAAATCTCATATCGAAGAGTATGAATATGAGAGCAAAAATAATCTAAATCTTAAGAGCAACATATACCTAGGTAAGATAAGCAGAGTTGAGCCATCTTTACAGGCAGCTTTTGTTAATTACGGAAGGGAAAGGCATGGATTTTTAGCATTTAACGATATTCAATCTGACTATTATCAAATTCCAATTGAAGATAAGGAAGAATTACAAAAAGCTGAAGAAAAAATTAGAGAAGATCTTAAAGAAGAGAGTAAAGACACAGAGGTAAAAACGGCTGACTCTTCGGATGATGGGTCTAATCTTAATAATTCTGAAAATAACAATGTTGAAAACAAAAATATCAAACCACATCAACCAGAACAAATTAGGGAAAAGCTAAAAAATAGATATGGAGTAAGAAGATATAGAATTCAAGAAGTAATAAGACCAGGACAAGTTATTCTTATACAAATAACAAAAGAAGAAAGAGGACAAAAGGGTGCTGCTCTAACTACTTTTATTTCTTTGGCAGGTAAATATATTGTTTTAATGCCAAACACTGCTAAAGGTGGAGGAATTTCTAGAAAGATACTTAATCATGAAGAAAGAAATAAAATTAGAACAATGTTAAAAGAAATTGAAATTCCTAAAAGCATGGGTCTAATTGTAAGAACTGCTGGTTCTAGAAAAACAAAAAAAGAAATTCAAAATGATTTGGAGAATACAATTGCTATATGGGAAGAAATTAAAGAAAAAGCCATGGAGTCAGCAGCTCCAATCCTAATTCATGAGGAGGGAGATATAATTAAAAGAGCTCTTAGAGATATATACGATAATGACACTAAATATGTCCATGTTGAGGGTAATGATGGATATCAAAAAGCTAAACTATTCATGAAACAGTTTATGCCACGGAATTCGAAGCTTGTTAAAAAATACAAGGGTAAAATACCTATGTTTCACAATGAAAACATAGAGAAAGATTTAAATAAGATTTTTGAACCTGTTGTTAAATTAAAATCTGGAGGTTACCTAGTTATCAACCCGACCGAAGCTTTAGTGGCAATAGATGTAAACTCGGGACAATCAACAAGACAAATAAATATTGAAAAAACTGCCTTAAATACAAATGTTGAAGCAGCCGAGGAAATAGCCAGACAAATTAAGATGAGAGATTTATCTGGTTTAATTGTAATAGATTTTATTGATATGATTAATTTTCATAATAGAAGAATAGTTGAAAGAAAGATTAGGGAAAAAATGAAGTTAGATAGGGCAAGAATACAAACTGGAAGGATAAGTAACTTTGGCCTTATGGAGATGACCAGACAAAGACTTAGGGAAAGTTCAATAAAATGGGAAACAAACTTATCTCTTGAGTCTTTTGGTTTAAAAATTGTAAAAAAAATTGAGACATTGGCTTTTTCTAATAAGACAAAAATTATAATGGCATATGTCCCAGAAAAAGTTTCTGTATATTTAAATTTACATCTTAAAAAGGAATTATCTTTTTTTGAAAAGAAATATAAGTTTAAAATTTCAATTCAACCTGATAGCAACTTAATTATACCGGAATATAAAATTCATTTATTAAATAAAAATAAAAAAATTATTGATAAAATAGAAAAAGCAAAAAATATTGTAAAAGGTTTTGAGAATAAAAAAATAGAAACAAATAATAAAAAAATAGAATTTAAAAATACAAAAATAAAAAAAACTGTCAGTAAAATATTGTGGGTTAGAAGAAAAAGAAAGAATAAATTAAATTAATCCCTCATTTGGGCTACTTGCCGATCCATAATTCTGTAAATTAATTCTTCCAGCTAAATAAGATTGTCTTCCAGCAATAACTGCATGCTTCATTGACAATGCCATCAAAATTGGATTTTTGGCTTTAGCAATTGCAGTATTGATTAAAACTCCGTCGCATCCTAACTCCATTGCTATCGAAGCATCTGAAGCTGTTCCGATACCTGCATCTACAATTACAGGAACTTTCGAATTATTAATTATAATAGAAAGATTAAGTTTATTTTTAATTCCTCTGCCAGAACCAATGGGTGATGCTAAAGGCATAATTGCAGATGCTCCGAGATCTTCTAATTTTTTTGCTATAATTGGATCATCTGAACAATATACCATGACTTTAAAACCTTCTTTTACAAGAACTTCGGTTGATTTTAAAGTTTCAATCATATTAGGATACAAAGTTTTCTTGTCTCCAAGAACTTCTAATTTGACTAGTTTCCATCCTCCCATTTCTCTTGCTAACCTTAGTGTTCGAAGAGCTTCTTCTGAAGTAAAACATCCCGCAGTGTTTGGTAAATAAATAATTTTTTTAGGATCTAAATAATCCATTAATACAGGTTTTTTTTTATCTAAGATATTTACTCTCCTTACTGCTACAGTAACCATATCTGCACCAGAAGCTTTTACGGCTTCAGCTGTTTCTTTAAAATTTTTATATTTACCAGTACCAACGATTAAACGTGATTTAAGTATTACTCTTCCTATTTTGAAATTATCTTTTTTCATTAGCCCCCTCCAATAAATTGGACAATTTCAATTTTATCATTATTTTTTATTTTCGTTTTTTTGTATTTTTGTTTTGGTAAAATAGTTCCATTAAGCTCAATTGCTATTTTTTCCTGATTTAATCTGTGTTTTTTTAGAAGATCTTTGATGCTCAAATTCATGCGAATTTTTATTTGTTTTCCATTTAATTGTATTTTTGCCATAATTGAGATATTTTAACTATTTATTATATCAAAATGATACAAAAAATCCTTGTTATAAATGGTCCAAATCTAAACCTCCTTGGGACAAGAGAAAAGGAAAAATACGGAAAATCTTCTCTAGATGATATTAAAAAAAAATGTGAAGCTCATTCTAAAAAAATAGGACTCGAGTTAGATTTTAAACAGTCTAATATTGAAGGAGAAATAGTGAATTTTATTCAAGAAAGTAGGAAAAAAAATAGTGGAATTATTATTAACGCTGGTGGATATACTCACACTTCAGTTGCTATATTAGATGCATTGCTTGCTGTTAAGAAACCAACAATAGAGCTACACATAACTAATATTTACAAAAGAGAGGATTTCAGGCATAAATCATTGATCAGTAAGGCCGCTGATGGAATTATTTGTGGTTTAGGTGAAGACGGTTATATTATGGCTCTTGATGGAATTAAAAAAATTATAAAAAATGAAAATTGATAAAAAATTAATAAAAGAACTTAGAGACTATTTAGATGAGTTTGATTTATCGGAGATTGAATATCAAGATGGAGATAAAAAAGTAAAAGTAGCAAAAAATGTGGTTTCATCACCTGCTGTAACAGTTAATAAACCAAGTATATCAAAAAGTAAAGATGAAAGTGGTACAAAAATTAATTCTCCAATTATTGGAACTGCCTACTTAGCGCCAGAACCAGGAGCAAAGAAATTTGTTGAGGTAGGAAATCAAATTAAAAAAGGTCAGACTGTTATGATTGTAGAGGCCATGAAAACAATGAATCACGTTCCTTCTACAGCCGATGGTATAGTAAAAAAAGTTTTAGTACAGGATGGTGAAGCTGTAGAATTTGGTCAAGTTTTAATTCTTCTTAAATAATTAATGTTTAAAAAAGTTTTAATTGCTAATAGAGGCGAGATTGCTGTAAGAGTTATAAGAGCATGTAAAGAATGGGGTATAGGAACTGTTGCAATACATTCTGATGTGGACTCTGACTCTATGCATGTTCGCTTAGCAGACGAAAGTGTATGCATAGGATCACATCAGCCTCAAAATAGTTATTTAAATATTTCAGCCATAATGTCTGCGGTAGATCTTACTGGTGCTGAAGCAATTCATCCTGGGTACGGTTTTTTATCGGAAAATCATAAATTTGCTGAGATAGTTGAAAAACATAATATTAAATTTATAGGGCCTAAGTCTAATATCATAAAAAAAATGGGTGACAAGATTGAAGCAAAAAAAATTGCAAAAAATAATGGTCTTCCTGTGATTGAAGGTTCTGAAGGGGGTATAAAAGATCTAAGTGAAGCTAAGTCTATATGTAAAAAAATAGGTTACCCAATTTTAATTAAAGCTTCTGCTGGTGGCGGTGGTAAAGGAATGAAAGTAGTTGATAATGAGAAAGATTTACCAGGGCTTTACTCACTTGCTCGTTTAGAGGCAAAAAAATATTTTGGTAATGATGAAGTTTATATAGAAAAATACTTTAAAAATCCTAGACATATTGAAGTTCAAATTTTATCAGGTAAAAATAAAACTGTTCATTTAAATGAGAGAGATTGTACTGTTCAAAGAAAACACCAAAAACTTATTGAAGAAACGCCAAGCCCAGTTTTAGATGACAAGACCAGAACTGATTTGTTAAATAAAACTGTAAAGATGGTTGAATCTTTGGGATATGAAGGTGCTGGAACAGTTGAATTCATATATGAAAATGGAAAATTTTATTTCCTAGAAATGAATACTAGAGTTCAAGTAGAACACCCTGTGACAGAAGTACAAACTGGAATAGATATTGTAAAAGAACAAATATGGATTGCTCATTCTGGTGAAACTGCTTTAAAACAAAGTGACATTAGTGCTAGAGGACATACTATTGAATGTAGAATAAATGCAGAAGATCCAGCCAAAAATTTTCAACCAAGTCCAGGGATAATCTCCGTATGCCATCAACCTTCTGGGTTCAGAACTCGTGTAGATGGATCAATATTTCAAGGATGTAAAATAACACCATATTATGACAGTTTGATATGTAAATTAATCTGCAAAGGAAGAAATAGGACTGAGGCTATACAAAGAACGTTAAGATCACTAAACGAATTCGTTATTGATGGTATTACAACCACAATAGACTTACATAAAAAAATATTATCTCACGAAAAATTTATAACATCAAATTTTGATACCAATTGGTTAACAAAAGAAAGATTTTATTAATTCAATTATTTAAATTGAAAATTAATATTTAAAGTGATATTAAAATAAATTATGGGATATCCAAAAAAACATAGAGGAAGACGTAAGATTGGTTCAAAAAAAAGAAGAGCCAGAAGAAGAAACAAGAAAAGATAGTCTGAACAAATTATGGAATCAATAGCTCAAATTAAAAAATTGAGTTTATGGATATTTATAATACCTTTCGTAGCTATTAATCTTTGTCTTTTTATTTCTGTAAATTATCAAATTTTTGATAATACATTTCTTTCAGTTGATCAGATAGGAAGGACAAATCCGACTTTTCCATATTTTGATGGTGGAGTTTCAATAAGTAGAACAGCAAGAACATATCCTGCCTACCTAGTCTTTAAACCCTCAATGATTTTTGCATCAATATTATTAATACTATATTGGATTAAAACTAATAAATTAATAAATTCTTTTGAAGACAAAAAAAATAGAAATAATACTTTTAAGACTTTTGGAATATTATCAGCAATATTTCTTATTGTTCATTCTATATTTTTAGGAGTTAAATTTGACTACGATATATATAAGTTTTTTAGAAGATTTGTTTTGTTGTCATTTATTATTTTTGAAATTGTAGCGCAATCCCTTCTTGTTTACCGTTTCTTCAAGCTAAAATCTTTAATTAAAAAATATATAAATAATTATGTTTTGATACTTAAGATTATACTGGTTAGTATTTTGGTTATTGTTGCAATTGTGAGTTTGCCAATTGTGGTAACGAGTGGAAATGTACATTTTAAACATGGGCTTGAATGGAACTATTTTGTTGGTGTAATTATTTTTTATCTTTTAACTTTTTTATTTTGGAAAAGAGTAGAGTGAAACAAAAAAAACTGCCGTCCACACACCTTTCGGTGCGTAGACTTTAGTTTTGGCTCGTCGTTAATGCGCTACCGCCAAGCCTCCCGTTCCACAATTTTAGCGCTACTCTGCGGAACTTTCTGCCCGTTAAGCTTGAACCTCTCGGTTTTTCCCTAACTGGCCAGTTGAGAGTTGCCTCTCAATTCAATTATTATTAAATCATACCTCGATAAAATTTAACATCACTTTATGGTTGTTTTATTCAATGGTTTGTTAATTATGTGGATAAATTTTTATTGATAGCTTTATCTATCCATCCCCCACCCAAAACTCTTTCTCCGAGTTTATCTTTTGAATAAAAGACACATGCTTGGCCTGGCGAAATCCCTTTTTCATCTTGCAGTATTTTCACAACTGTTTTGTCTTTTTTGATTGTTATTTTTGATTTTAGTAATTTACCTGTGGATCTTACTTTTATAAAAACTTCTTTTTCAAAACACTTTGCATCAGATAAAAGGTTAACATTTCTTAAATAAAGTTTTTTTATATTTAAAAAATCTTGTTTACCTACAATGATGGTATTGTCTATTGCTCTAATATCAACAACATAAAGAGGATCTGTGCTAGAAATTTTAATGCCTTTTCTTTGACCGATAGTGTAATTTATAATTCCGTTATGTGTACCTAATTTATTTCCATTTATATCTAAAATATCCCCCTTTTTGAAAGATTGAGGTCTGTATTTTTCTATCACAGAAGCGTAATTTCCGTTTGGAACAAAACATATGTCTTGGCTATCTGGCTTTGTGGCTACATTAAGTTTTAACTTATTTGCTACATTTCTCGTTTCAGATTTTTTTATAGAACCTAATGGAAATCTTAAATAATCAAGCTGCTGTTGGGTTGTGCTAAATAAGAAATAACTTTGGTCACGTTCCTTGTCTTCTGCTCTGTACATAGCACCTGAACCATTATTTTCACGTCTTAAAACATAATGTCCTGTAACCAACGCATCAGCTTTTAGTTCTTTTGAAAATTTAAATAAGTCTCTAAATTTAACAGTTTGATTACATTGTACACATGGTATAGGTGTTTCACCTGAAACGTAACTATCAATAAAAGAATCTATAACCTCTGCTTTAAATTTTTTTTGGTAGTACAAAATTTTATGTTCAATATTTAGAGTTTCTGACACTCTTTTAGCGTCTATAATATCTCTACCAGCACAGCATTGTCTTCCATTTGTTGGTATTTTAGAATCGTCGTATAATTTTAATGTTATTCCAGTAACGTTATAACCTTGTTCTTTTAGAAGCCCTGCAACAACAGATGAATCTACACCTCCGGACATTGCTACTACTACCTTGGTATTTTTAGGCGACTTTTTTATACCTAGTGAGTTAATCATAAACTGTTATATATTATAAAAATAAACAATTATCCATTATGCAATATGATTTAGAACCAGGTGATTTTGTGATAAACCCATCAGAAAAAGGTTGGGGATTGGGACAAGTACAATCAATAATAAAGAATAAAGCCACTGTAAATTTTGAAAATTGTGGAAAAAAAGTAATCAACTTAGACAATATAGGTTTAAAAAAAGCTAAAAATGAACAGTAATGAATTAAAGAGTGTTGCAGAAAGTTTGATTGAAACGACAGATATAGCTGGAAAAAAATCTATAGAACTTTATGAAAAGGGATTAAAAAAGATAATTAAACCCGATAACTCTCCAGTTACAAATGGTGACCTTGAGGTTAACAAAATTATTACTGATAAGATTAAAGAATTAACTCCTAATATACCAATAATATCTGAAGAGACTGTTGATTTACAAAAAAAAAATATTTTGAATACTTTCTGGCTTGTTGATCCTATTGATGGGACAAAAGAGTATATTAAGGGAGAAGATGAATACACAATCAATGCTGCGCTTGTAGTAAATTATATACCCACTATTGGGCTAGTAGGTGCTCCGAAAAAAAATAGATTATTTTATACATATGGAAAAGGAAATTCATTTTTAATTGAGAAAGGTAAAACTTTAAAATTAGATTGTAAGAAAAAAACAGAAAAAGGAAAAGTTTTTGCTGTATCTGCAAGTGATAAACCTTCTTCTATGATTTTAGACATACATAATAAATTTAAAGTGGCTTCTTATACACCAATGCATAGTTCTTATAAATTTTGTGTTATCGCTACAGGAGAGTTTGATTTTTATGTAGCCAAAGAAAGAGCTTACGAGTGGGATTACGCTGCTGGGCATGCTGTTGCAGAAAATGCGGGGGCTATAATTACAACACTGGAAAATAATCCTTTTAAATATGGTAAAGATGATTATAAAAATTTAAGTTTAATGATTAAAAGAAGTGAGAAATTAGATGATTAAAACTATTGCCATAATAGTAGTTTCTGTTTCAATATTTGGTTTAGTTCTTTTTGTTTTTGTAAAAAACACAATGAAAAAAAGAATTGAATATTATTTAAAATTAAATGAAAAAAAGAAAAAAACTAAATAAGTTTTAGTAATTTTTTAAATTCACTTTCTTCCATAGAGAGTAATTTTTTTGATATGTCATAACTAAACCCTGATCTTGCTAGAACACCCATATCTTTTTTATAAAAAAGCTCTCTATTAGCTCCAGGTCTCATCGGACCAATTCTTTTTTTTTTACAAATTTTAATTGCCGAAACAAAATCAGGATCAGTTTTTTCATTTTTTATTTTTTCTATACTATTTTTTATAAATTTTTCTTCCAGTCCCTTGCTTTTTAATGAATATGTAATTTTATTTAGTGAATAACCTCTTCTATAAAGATTTCTGGCCTTAGAGTCTGAATATAAAGCATCATTTAGATAATTGTTTTTTTCTAAGCTAAATACAATTTTATCTATTATTTCAGAAACCTCTTTTCTAGTTTTTGATCCTTGAAATTTAGTTAAATATTTCTTCAAAAGAAAAGTTTTTGTCTGTTGTCTAGACGGGTTATATTTTTCGATATATGAATAAGCTAAATCCCTTAGTTTGATAGTTAAATCTTCAAAATCTTTTTTGTTTGATATTGGATCCATAGCTTTTATATTATACAAGATTCTATGATTAATGATCTTCTACAATTTTTAAATTACGAAAATATTTATCTTATTGCAAATATAGGCGTGATTCCCTGTTGGCTTTTACTAATTTTTTTACCTAGAGCAATATTTACAAAAATTTTGGTTAAATCAGTAATAATTCCAGCTTTATTATCCACAGCTTATATTTTTATTGCCTATCAAATTTATATAACTGAAAATATTTTTGAAATTTTTAATCTTTATCGTGGTTTAGACGAACTATATTCTTTGTACTCCAATGAAGGATTTTTATTAATCTTTTGGCTTCATTTTTTAACAATAAACCTTTTTGCAGGAAACTGGATTGCAAACGACGCTCAAACCTTTTCTGTATCAAAACCTTTTGTAATAATTTCCTTAATTACAACTTATTTTACTGGTCCTCTGGGTCTTGTATTATATTGGTTAATACGAATTTTTTATTCAAAAAAAATTAATTATTATGACTAAATCTATTGAGTTTTATTTCGACTTTAGTAGTCCGTATGCGTATCTTGGTTTTAAAGAAATTAAAAAATACGAAAAGAAATATCCGTTTCAAATTAAATATATGCCAATATTTTTAGGAGGTCTTCACAATGCTGCTGGTATAACCCCCGCAGCATTTAACAAGATGAAATCTAAATATATGATTCAAGACACAAAGTTAGTTGCGACCAAAAAAAATATCAAATTTAGTTTCAATTCTTATTTTCCAATAAAAACAGTAAACTTTATGAGAGGTGCTATAATCGCAAAAAATGATAATTCTGAAAAAATTTATATTGAAAAGATTTTTGATGCTATTTGGAGGGATGGACTAAATATGAATGATAATATTATAATTAACAAAGTATTAAAAAATTTAGATTTGAATCCTAATATCTTTTTTGGAAAAGTTTCAGATATAAAGATTAAAGATAAATTAAAAAAGTTAACAAACGATGCTTTAAAAAAAGGAATATTTGGTGCTCCAACATATTACGTAAATCGAAAAATCTTTTTTGGTCAGGATCGATTGATTTATGCTATTGATGAAATTAAAAGATAATGAGAGAAATTAAATCAAAAAAAAATAATCCTTTCAAAAAAATTTTTATAAAAATTTGTAGAATTTTTGGAGTAGAATTAATAGACCAGAGTAATTTTTCTATTCCAACTTCTAATAAGTCTATTAATGAAACTTTGAGTATGCCCGGAAAAAACTCAATAACTCTACCGATGGGTAAAGTTGATATCACTAGACCAGTAAAATCACTAAATATTATTTTACGAACCTGTATGTCTGTTAATATGCTTACTCAATCAAAAAATCGAATTTTTGAAAAGGATAAAGAGCAATATACGAAAAGAACACTTATTTCATTAATTAAAAGTGTTGATTGCGCAAAAGATATTTTTAAAGAAGTTAAATTTAAAATACACGTGATTGATCATAATTCTTCGAAAAAACAAATTAATGATATTAAAACAATTTTAGAAAGATCAAATTTAAGTTTTGAAATTTTAAATTTAAAGTTTGAAGAATTTTCAAATCTTATCGAAAATACCAATGAAGAAAAAAAGGAGGTAACTAATAATCAAAAATCAAATATGTCAAACATTCACCAATCTTTGGTTCTTTCTAAGGAGATATGTGAAGATCTTACTTATTTTGTAGAAGACGACTACATTCATGAAAAAAATAGTCTTACAGAAATGCTTTTTACATATGAAAAGATTGCCTCACTCACTAAAAAAGAATTAATTATTTGCCCTACGGATTATCCATTTCTTTATAGTCAAAGCGAAGGTACTAGAATTTTTTTAGGTGATAAAAAGCACTGGCGTCAAGTAGATCAAACATTATGTACATTTTTAACTTCTAAAGAAATTATCGAGAGATATTGGGATCAAATTATAAGCATGTGTAAATTCGAACACTATCCTTTTGAAAAACCATTACATAATATTTATAAAAAAGAATTATGCATATCGCCAATTCCTTCATTAGCTTTACATTTCACAAACGTAAACTCAATTTATGGTTTGTCTCCAAATGTAGATTGGAAGAGGTTGTGGGATGAAAATTCAAATTAATAAAAAAGCAATAAATTTTAAGTTACAGTCTACATCAGGCAAGGTTTTTAATTTATCAGATATAAAAAGGGGGTTAGTTGTATATTTTTATCCGAAAGACAACACCCCAGGATGCACCTTGGAAACCAAAGATTTTTCTACACTTTATAAGAAGTTTAAAGCACTAAAGTACGAGGTTGTTGGTGTATCTAAAGATAATATGGAAAGTCATTTAAAATTCAAAAAAAAATTTAAAGTTCCTTTTCAACTACTTTCTGACGAAAAAGTTCTGGTACAAAAAAAATATGGTGTATGGGGACCTAAGTCTTTTATGGGTAAAAAGTTTATGGGAACAATTAGATCAACTATTGTTATCAATAATGGTAGAATTATTAAATTATGGTCAAATGTTAGAGTTAAAGATCACGCAAAAGAAGTTCTTAATTTTATAAAATCATCAAAATGAAAAGGCCCGATTTCTCGGGCCTATATTACCTAAACTTTAGGGAAGGTAATCTTTTTAAAAATAAGGCCCGGACTAAAAACCGGGCCTTAATTTATCTCCTAAACAAGGGAGGGAGAGTAATTTAATCTCTTATTCCGTAAGCGATTACACCAACTTCGGATTTATCAGTACCAAGCTTTTCAGCCTCTTTACTAATTCTAATTCCAATAGTTGCTTTCATAATTGACCATACAATGTATGACACTACGAAAACAAAGATTACTACTGAAATTGTTCCGAGGAATTGTGAACCAAAACCTACTTCTGTATTTGTAAATGGAACTGCTAATGTACCCCATACTCCAGCAACTAAGTGTGCAGGAATAGCACCAACAACATCATCTATTTTCATTTTGTATAATAGTTTTGTTGAGTAGTACATTAATACACCAGCTATTGCTCCAATCACGATTGCAGCAAGTGGGCTTGGCGCTAAAGGTTCTGCTGTTATACCTACTAAACCAGCGATCGCACCATTAAGCATCATTACTACGTCTGTTTTTCCACCAGCAAGTCTAGATACTGTAGCAGCGGCTAATACACCACCACCTGCAGCTAAGTTTGTATTGATATATATTGTTGCAACAGAGCTAACGTCTTCTAATGTTCCAGCAGCTAATTGAGAACCACCGTTAAATCCAAACCAACCTAACCAAAGTATAAATACTCCAAGTGTTGCTAATGGAATTGATGAAGCTGCATAAGGTGCCATAGCTTTAGGGCTACCTCCTGAAGTAAATCTTCCAGATCTAGCACCTAGTACTATTGCACCGGCAAGAGCAGCAGCTCCTCCAGCAGCATGTACTAATGTTGAACCTGCAAAATCAGAAAAACCAGCAGCTGATAACCAACCACCGCCCCACTGCCATCCCATTTCAATTGGATAAATAAATCCAGTTAAAATAGCTGCAAATAAGAAGAATGGCCAAATTTTAATTCTTTCAGCCAATGTTCCTGATACGATTGACATTGTTGTTGCACAGAATACCATTTGGAAAAACCAATCTGATCCATCAGAATAACCAGTTTCTAATGATGATGCGTCACTCCATGAAGAGAATGAACCTATCCATCCACCTTCTGGTATACCGTATGCTAAATTGTATCCAACTAACCAGAACATTATTCCAGCAATTGAATATAAACCTATATTTTTTGCACAGATCGCTGATACACTTTTAGATGTAACCAGCCCTGATTCTAGCATAGCAAAACCTGCCGCCATCCACATAACCAGAAAACCTGACATTAAAAATAATATTGTATTAAATATGTATTGTACTTCTGCCGATACAGTCGTATTTGCGTACCCTAAACCAGCAAAGCTGAAATAAAGTGCTGCACCCGCAATAAAGTAACCAAGTATTTTTTTCATACTTCCTCCTTTTTTCATTCTAAATTCTTAAATGATTAGATAGAAAAGAGTTAAGTTAAGTGACGTAAAGAGCTATGCAGTTTTTGCAATGGGTGCGGCGTTTTCAAACAACCCCTAAAATTACATATTTTAGGGATTGTCTAAATTCATTTACTTATTGAACATGTCTTTCAAACCTTTGGCTGGAAGGAATTTTACCTTCTGAGAAGCGCTGATTTGAATTTGCTCACCAGTTCTAGGATTTCTACCTATTCTGGCCTTTCTTTTTGCTACTTTGTAGGTGCCAAAACCAGCAATTTTGACTGCTTCGTCACTTTTAAGACAATCAAGGATAATTGTTGTGATTGTATCAAAAGTTCTTTCCGCATCAGCTTTGCTCTGACTTAAAGTAGAAGCAATTTTGTTAACTAACTGTTTTTTGTTCATTTATGCCCCTTTTTATTGATATTTTGAATGTCTATAAAAATTCAACAAAATCAACAATAATCTAGTATTTGCGGCAAATATTAACACAATATATTGTATATATAAAAAAACCCCTATTTTATTGGCTTTTTGACTGTATGTAAAAAAAGCCTTTTAAATTACCAGGTATTTATATCGTTAAAAGTTGTGAAAACCATGAGAGAAATTAATAAAAATAGACCGATTCGAAAGAAACCTTCTTGAGTTTTTTGTGACAAAGGACGCCCTAAAATTTTTTCAAATAAGAAAAACATTAAATGTCCTCCATCTAACAAAGGTATTGGAAATAAATTAATAAGACCCAAACTTATAGAAATGTAAGCAATGGTCATTATAAAAGCTAAAACGCCAAATTCGGCTACTTGTCCCGAAATTTTAGCTATTTTTATCGGTCCTCCTAATTGAGTAGTATCTGCTTTGCCTCTGATCAATAATCCTACATAATTAATTGTGGTTTTAGATACAAACCAAATTTCTTTTATTGAATAATATAATGCTGTAGCAGGTCCTAATTTTTTTTGATTTATCTCACTAGTTGCTGGAATTATTGAAATACCAATTACTTTTTTATTAATTGAATTTCCAAAAACATCTTTGGACTGAATGATTTCAGTACCAGTTTCTAATGTAATTTCTCTGTCGTTTCTTAAAACCTTTATATCAATCTTATTTGATGAAGCGGTATTTATAAAAGTTGAAACCTCTCTTATGCTTAACACTTTATTATTATTTATACCTATTATGATATCATTTTTTTTCAAACCAGCTTTTTCTGCAGGACTATCTATAGAGACTTTTTCAATTTTTGGTGGAGTAAAGTCTTTACCAATAAAAATATAAATTAATGAAAAAATTAGAATAGCAAGCAAAAAGTTGGCTAAAGGCCCGCCAAAAACAATTAAAGCCCTTTGATAAAGTGGTTTAGTTATGAATAATTTTGATTGATCATTTTTACTATATTTTTTTAAAATTTCTGCTTGTTCTGCTTGACTAAAAACGTTTCTATCTCCGAAGAATTTAACATAACCACCAAGAGGAATTAGGCAAAATTTCCACCTTGTGCCACTTTTATCGTTAAATCCAAAAATTTCTTTTCCAAAACCTATTGAAAAATCTTTAACTCCTACACCATATTTTTTTGCAAAATAATAATGCCCGTATTCGTGAACAAAAACAACAATAGTTATTAAAATTATAAAAGGTATAATAAAATTCATTGTTCCCAAGGTCCTTTTTTATTCTCTTTTTTTGACGTTTGTTTTATTTTTTTTCCTGTATTCTTCTTATTAAAAAATAATATCAAAATCACACCAGAAATAAAACCACCTATATGTGCGGCGTATGCTACACCACCAACTGATGATGTAGATAGGAAAGAGTTTATAAATTGTAAAATGAACCAAAAACCCAATACATAAAGAGCTCTAATCTTAATTAATTGACTAAAAAAACCAAACGGAATTAATACTAAAACCTTAGCATTTGGATAATTTATTAAATAAGCACCTAAAACTCCTCCGATTGCACCACTTGCTCCTATCATAGGGATTTGTGAGTTGGTATCCATTAATACTTGTGACATTGCTGCACCTACTCCACAAACAAAATAAAAAATTATGAAATTTAAAGTTCCTAAATCA
This sequence comes from uncultured Pelagibacteraceae bacterium, assembly GCA_902530635.1. GTDB lineage: Bacteria > Pseudomonadota > Alphaproteobacteria > Pelagibacterales > Pelagibacteraceae > Anoxypelagibacter. The sequence continues at coordinate 55,735 of CACABC010000005.1, forward strand.
TCTTCGATATTATCAGCAAAGATCCATAGGTAAAGCATATTTCCAATTAAATGCATCCAGCCACCATGCATAAACATTGAAGTAAAAATAGTACCGACTGGAGAAATTTTATAAAGATCACTTGGCAATTGATCAATCCCTAACAGTACAGAGGGTATTAAACCATAAGAATAAGTGAAATCTCTTAATTCGACTTCACTCAAACCTAGTTGAGCAATAAATATGAGTACGCAGAAACCAATTATACCGTAGCTAACAATTGGTCTTGAATTGGTTGGATTATCATCTTTAAGAGGTATCATTTATAATAATTTTTAAGATCTTTTTCCTAATTAACCATTATTTTAATCATTTGATTTTATCAACCTATAATTGTACAATTAAATATGGCAGAAAAAACTACAGTACTATTATCTGATGTTACAATCAAAGGTAACATAATCGAAAAAGAGAAGTTGATGACCGACTCTAAAATCGATGGAGATATTACAGCAGATAAAGTTCAAACATATGAAAGTTCAAAAATTACAGGAAATATCAATTCTTCAAATGTAAGCTTAGGGGGAACTTTAAAAGGAAATATAAATTCTGATAAAGTTAGAATAAAGTCAACAGCAGATGTTGATGGAGTATTAAATCAGAAAAATCTATCTATTGAAGATGGAGCAAAATTAAAAATAAAAGCAGAAACTAACTAACTAAAATTTCCACTCACTTACTTTGCTGAATAAAAAATTTCTAAAAGCTTTTACTTTACCAACATTCTTTAAAGATTGAGGATAAACGAAATGTGTCTCTGTTAACGGCCCCTCAATTTCAGGTAGGACCTTAATTATATTTGGCACATTAACTGTTATATAATCTGGTAATGCAGCTAAACCAACTCCACTTTGTACAGCGAGAAGCAATCCATAAACACTATTAACTTTCATTATTGGTTTTCTCTTTTTATTATCTTTTGATCCCAATTTAAGAGCCCAATCAGGATTAAAAACAGGCGATGGTGCACCTCTTCCATATGTAATAAATTTATGTTTATTTAAATCAGATATTTTTTTTGGATGTCCACTCTTTTCTAAATATTTTGTAGATCCATAAATATGATAATGAAGGTCGATTAGTTTTTTTTGAATATAGTTTAGTTGTTTTGGTCTTCTCATAAATATACCTATGTCTGCTTGCCTAGTGCTCAAGTCTAATTCTTTGTCATCAAAAATTAAATCAATTTCAATTTCAGGATATAAACTCATAAACTCCTGTATTCGTGGAGTAAGCCAGGTCGTTCCAAAACTCACTACTGTCGTGACAGTTAATTTTCCATTAATTTTATCTTTCTCATCTCCAAGAGTAGCTTCAACATCCTTAAGCTTAGAAATAACTTCATTAGCTGTTTTATACAAATATTCTCCATTATTTGTAAGAACCAAGCCTCTTGCGTGTCTTTCAAAAAGATGAATTTTTAAATCTTGTTCCAAAGATTGAATTTGTCGACTAATTGCCGATTGACTAAGATTTAAAATTGTTGATGCATTAGTGAAACTTCCAGCCTCTGCGACGGTGTGAAAAATCTTTAATTTATCCCAATCCATAAATGATTATTTTTTTATTTGTTTGTATTAATGATTGCTCTTCCTGAAAACTCACCCTTTAATAATTTTGGATAAGTTTCTAATAGCTCATTAAGGTTAAGTTCTTGAGTAAATGTTTGTACTTTCGAGAAATCAATTAATTTAGCAGCTTCATTCCAAACAAATTCTCTTCTTTTTATTGAAGACCCTGATGAGTCTATTCCCCAAAGTTTAACTCCTCTTATTATGAATGGCATGACTGTAGTATTAATTTTATTTCCTCCTGCATTACCGCATGCGGCTACTATACCCCCGGGTTTTGTTTGAGCAAAAATTTTTGTGAGCGAAGCTCCACCAACTGTATCAACAACACCGTCCCATATACCTTTTTCTAATAATTTACTCTCACCCTCGAACTCTTTTCTATCAATAATATTCTTTGCACCTAAATTTTTTAAATATTCTTCCTTATCTTTTTTACCTGTCACAGCATGCACATCATATCCCATTTTAGATAATATCATCACGGCAATACTTCCAACACCTCCAGTAGCTCCAGTCACTAAAACATCTTTTACTTTAGTGCCTAACAGTAGTTCTTCTTTTGCTTTTACCGCAAAAGAACAAAGTAATGCGGTAAAACCTGCGGTTCCAAGCATCATTGATTTTTTACTATCAAGATCTTTAGGAATTTTAATTAAAAAATTTGAGTCAACTTTTGCGTATTGTGAAAAACCACCAAAATAAGCCTCGCCTACTCTAAAACCGGTTAATATTACATTATCGTCTTTTTCAAATTTATTATCTACGCTTTCAACAACTGTCCCAGAAAAATCTATGCCAGGTATAAATGGAAATTTTCTTACAATTCTCCCACCATCCTTTAGTATTAAGGCATCTTTATAATTTAAACTTGAGTAATCAACTTTAACTAATACATTCCCGTCTTTTAATATATCTTCAGTTACCTCTTTTACTTCTCGAGTAAATTGATTGTTTTGATTGTCTATAAGAATAGCTTTGAATTTATTTGACATTTGTTTGATCTTACATGTGACAAATTAATATGACAAATAATTTCTTTAAGTACTATTATTTTAAATGAAGAGATTTCCCTATTATATAAGATTGAGCATAATAATTTTAATATTACTCTCCCCAATACCAGCATTTCAAATAGGGTGGTATTTATTTGGAAAAAAAGATGGTTTATTATTTGCTTTTTGTTATGGAATAATTGCGGTGTCTTTTGCTTGCTACAAATTTTATTTGGATAATTGGAGAGATGAAGATTAATTTTTATCTGAAATATATCTTAAAAAACGATTTTGAAAACTTAAATCGTTTTTAAATTTACCTAAAAAATAATTTGTAATTGTGGTTGCCTTTTCTTTTTTAATTCCTCTCATGGTCATACACTGATGTGTAGAATCTATTGTAACTGCAACTCCATAGGCATCTAGACCTTTCATTAAAGTTTCGGCAATCTGCATAGTTAATCTTTCTTGTGTTTGAAGTCTTTTAGAGTAAACCTCAACAACTCTTGCAAGTTTACTCAAACCTACTACTCTTTTATTTGGGAGATATGCAACGTGCGCAACTCCAATTATTGGAGCCATGTGATGTTCACAATGACTTGAGATAGATATATTTTTTTGTAAAACCATATCGTCATATCCATTAACGTCTCCGAAAGTCTTTAATAATTCTGAAGTTATTTCCTGCTTATATCCTTTGAAATATTCTTTGAAAGCTTTTGTTACTCTTCTTGGCGTTTCACGTAGTCCTTCTCTATTAGGATTTTCACCTATCCAACTCAAAATAGTCCTGAAAGCTTCTTCAGCCTGGGCATCAGTAATTTCCGATTTCTCTTTTAAGATAGTATTGTCAGTGTTTTTAACTATTTTCATAACAATTAGAATTAATATATAATAATTTTTATTTATGCAAACTTCCACTATATTAATAACTAATTAATTTTATCAAATGTTTAAAAAAAGAGAAAATGTCGCGGATATTGAAGAGGGAAATCTACTTTCTCCTAAATTCGACAAGGATGGTCTTATCCCTGTAACAACAACAGATTTTGATACAAAAGAGGTTTTGATGCAAGGATACATGAACTCTGAGGCACTTAAAAAAACTATAGAAACTAAAGAGGCACATTATTGGAGTAGAACAAGAAAACAAGTATGGCACAAAGGTGAAACTAGCGGTTTTGTTCAAAAAGTTATTGAGATGAGAGTTGATGATGATCAAGATTCTATTTGGTTAAGTGTAGATATAGGAGATGGATCAAGCTGCCATGTAGGATATAAATCTTGTTTTTATAGATCAATTTCACTTGGGAAAATTGAAAATAGTGAAAAAATAAAAATAGAATTTAAAGAAAAGAAGAAAAAGTTTGATCCAAAAATAGTCTATAAAGGAAAACCAAATCCAACGAAAATATAGATTTAACTATTAAATAACATTATAATTAAAAATAGCAGTAGTGCTTGTATAAACCAGCACACCACTACGACTCCAAATGCTTTCCATAAACTTTTGTAATCAAGAGCTTGTCTTACTCCAACAACCATACAAGCAAGCATCCATAGAGAAGATCCAATAAACGTTACTGTCATTAACTCTGGTGTAAAACCAAAAACTCTAATTATGCCCGGAGCACTTGAAAAACCAATTGTTCTTAGTAATTCTCCATGGTTGCTTTTGGTTTGTTTGTCAGGAAATAACTTTGTTCCGACTATATAAATCAAAAATGCCCAGAAATACCAACTAGCTAAAGATAACAATGGACCTAAAAGAAAGTTAGTGGCTCCTAAGTGTATAGCGCCAATGCCAGCAGCTAAACTTGAGAGAACGACTACAGAGGCTGCTTGAAAAGTTGCTGATTTATCATGCTCAACTTCTTCGTACAGATCAGGATCAATCTTTATTGCTCGATAAATTCTATTTAGAAAACTTGTTTTCATTTAAAGCACATAAGGTTCAGGTGTTTTTTTATTTTCAAGAACTCTATTAACTGATAACGCACTCAAATCAATTGATTGAAACGATCCAGTGTTTATAAGTTCTGTTAAAGCTCTTCCAATACCGGGCGCTTGCATTAAGCCCCTGCCTGTAAAACCAGATGCTAAGTATAAATTTTTATACTTTGGATGTTTTCCAATAACTGCGTTGTTATCTAATTTGTTACAATCGTAATAACCTGCCCATCCTCCTGTTAATTTTAGTTTTTCAAAAATAGGTATTCTTTTTGCTAATGCTGGCCAGACTAACTCTTCAAAATGATCCCAATCTGGTTCCAGATTATTAGCATCAAATGTTGAGATAGGTGAACCGGCCAAATATTCTTTTCCTTCTGGTCTCCAATAAACACCCGTTGTAAAATCTGATGTCAAAGGCATTTCGGGTATATGTTTGGGACAACTAACTCTAAATACAGTATGTTTTTGTGGTACTACCGGTACATCTTTGAGTAAATTATTTGTGTTATATCCTACTGCGCAAATAATAATATTTGAATTGATTTCAGAAACATCTTTGATTTCACCTTTTATAAACTCTGCACCTTGTTCTATAGCCTTATTTTTGAGTGCTCCATGAAATAAATAAGGGTCAATCCACCCTTCTTTTTTATCATCTGTATAAGTAACAGTTTCAATACCCTCGTCATTTACATAAGGAAATTTTTTTTTTAATTCAGATCCTTTGATATTTTTAGTACCTGCCTCGCATTGTTTATGGTTTTTTAATGCTTCATATTGTTCTGGGGCATGTTCTGGTCCAAAAAGAAATAAATAACCGTTTGGAACCACACTTGCTGTAGGTTTTGGATTTTTTTTAGTTTTTAATAGTTCAGGAACTTGAAAAATGAACTCTTTTGCATACTTACCAAGTAATATATTTTCTTTTTGAAAGAATTGTCTTCTAAAACCACCCAAAGATAGTGGAAACGATGCTTTTTTGTATGTCGGATCCTGCTCTATAACTTTTACCTTTCTACCTTCTTTTGTTAAAAAGTAAGCTGTTGCCGTACCAATTATTCCCCCACCAATTATAACGATATCATCCATAATTAATTCAAGTAAAAAATACTAGCATTAAGTAATAAAGCATAGCTAGACCATAGCAAATAAGGTGTCATTAGTAAAAAACTTAATTTATTAGTTTTATAATAAATTTTCATTAACCAAAGAATAAAAAATAATATTATTAACAAATTTAGTAGTGCCAAAAAAATTTGGTGAAAACCAAAAAAAATAATGCTCCAAATTGAATTAAAAAATATATGTATAAAATAGATTTTTAAGTTTTTAGTATCTTTGATTTTAATCCAGTTGAGCCATATTGCTATAGACATAAAAATATAAAGGGTGGTCCATACAGGACCAAAAACCCAAGATGGAGGGCTATAGGCTGGCTGGCTAATTTGAGAGTACCATGGTTCTTTGAATATTGATGTAACAACTCCACCTATTGCAGAAGCTAAAAAAGTAATTAAGACTATTATTATTAAAGATAGATATTTATTATTAAACATTATTATGAGATATAATTAATTATGAGTGAAAACCAGAAAAAAGTTTGGGTGACGGGTGCTAGTAGCGGAATAGGAAAAGCTGTTGCTGAAAAATTTGCAAAGGAAAATTGGAAAGTTGCAATTTCTGCTAGAAGAGAAGAAATTTTAAATGAAATGGCAAAAAATCAAAATATTTTTTCTTTTCCAATGGATGTAACTGACCAAAATAAAACTGAAGAAACTTTTAATAAAATTATTAAAGAGTTTGGTAATTTAGACTTGTGCATATTTAGCTCTGGCACTTATGAGAGAAAGTCAGAAAAAGGATTGAGTGTCGACAATGTGAAAACAGTAATAAATGTAAATTTTATTGGTGTAGTTGGTTGTGTCAAAGCGGTGCAAGAATACTTTCAAAATAAAAAAAGTGGACATATTTCAATTGTATCATCCCCAGTTGGTTACAGAGGTTTACCAAAATCTTCTGGTTATACAGCTTCAAAAGCTTCACTGAACAATTTTACACAGGGAATATATTTCGATTTCAAAAAGTTTAATGTGAGAGTTACTTTGATTTCCCCAGGATTTATCAAGACTGCTTTAACAGATAAAAATGAATTTAAGATGCCATTTTTAAAAGACACTAAATATGCTGCTGATAAGATATATGATGGTTTAATTAATAAAAAATCATTCGAAATTATATTCCCGCCACAAATAGCTTTTATTTATAAAATCTTTCAGATTTTACCAAATAAAGTTTATAATTTTTTGATAAATAAGTTTGTTAACCGTTAATTTAATTTTTAACAAAAACCACAGTCAAATCGGCCACTCTAAAACCAAACTTTGTCATTTTAGCTCTGTTGATTGCAATGCTTTCACTTTGTTTGAATATCCAATCATCAAATGTGATTTTTATTTCTTTTCCTTTTACAGGGACAAGTAAAACATACTCTAATTTGAAAGCTGATCCATAAGAGAAACCTTTTGCTGTTCCAACAACATCTGCAGCTGTACCCTCATAATTATGTTCATCTTTTTTAATGATTTTCCATTGTCTAGTTTGAACTTCACCATCTGACCAATTAAATTTTTCGTCGAGAATTAATTGTTTACCGTCCCACTTTCCATCTAGATCCGCTGAAAATTGTCTGGTGACTTTACCACCTCTATTTTGAAGCACACCATACGCTTTGACATTTCCATTTAAAAATTCTTCAATAATTAATCTTGGTTTTTGATTTTTAAAGTCTTCTGGTTTCATTCCTGCTACGCAATTCGTTAAAAATAATGTTAAAAATAAAGTTAAAATATATCTCATTTTTTATTCATTCCTAAATGAAAATTGTATTAAATCAATATTTTTAGCTCTAAAACCAGCTTCACAATAAGAAAAATAAAAATCCCAGATTTTTTTAAATGAACTATCAAAACCTTGTTGTGAAATATTATTCCAAGAACCTATAAAGTTTTCTCTCCATTTACTCAACGTATGTGAGTAATGTATGCCGTAAGAATTATATCCACTCAAAGTTAGTCCGGTTTTCTTTGTGTAATCTTTTATTGATTGTAAGGAAGGTAAAAAACCTCCTGGAAAAATATATTTTTGTATAAAATCCTGATTTTTTTTGTATCTATCAAAAAGTTCATCTTTAATAATAATAGCTTGAATAGCCCCAACCCCATTCGGTTTAAGATTATTCTTAATTGTTTTAAAATATCTATTTAAATTATTCTCTCCAACCGCTTCGATCATTTCTATAGAGGCTATTGCATCATATTTGTCTTTCAAATCTCTGTAATCTAAAAATTTTACTTTAACTTTATTTTGCAAACCTAGAAGGTTTATTCTTTTTTTTGTAAACTCAAATTGTTTTTGTGAGATCGTGATACAATCAAGTTGAACATCATAATTTTTTGCAAGATGTTCAGCAAAACCGCCCCATCCACATCCTATTTCTAAAATTTTATCTCCTGGTTTTGGCTGTATTAAATTTATAAGTTTATTGTATTTATTAATTTGAGCTTTTTCTAATTCTTGACCAGGTTTATCAAAAATACCACATGAATAAGTTAATGTTTTATCTAGCCAGGTAGAGAAAAATTCATTGCCTAAGTCATAATGTTTTGAAATATCTTCAACACTTTTTTTCTTTGTGTTTGATATAAAAAGTTTTTTGAAAATACTGTTTATACCTGAAATATTTAATATTCCTGAAAATTCGTGGGTTATATTTATATTTTTTGCAGTTAGCTCAATTAAAGAAGGTAAATTTAAAGTCTCAAATTCGTTTTTAATATAACTCTCTCCTAAAGCACTACTACCTCCCCTTATAATATTAAAATAAAACTTTGGATTATGGATTTTAATTTTTGCTGATAAAGAACTTTCTTGATTTCCAAACAGATGTATTTTTCCATCGTAGTTTTCTAGTAAAAGCATTCCATCCTTAATATAGTTCAATTTCTTCAGAACGAAATTTTCAGAGATTTTATAAGGACTAAAATTCATTTTTCTACAGATAAATTATTTTTAACTTTCGAATTTTTCTTTACTAGTCTAACGCCTTTCTTCCATAACCTTAATGCTTCAAAGTGTATCGCCATTATAATTTTTATAGTCATCATTGGGTGTTTAAAGAAGTTTTGAACTAATTTATTTGTGGATATTTGTTCTTTTTTTCCGATCTGGCATGCTGAAAGTAGCATCCCTTTATTGTCAGTTTGTTTAATAAATATACTTAAAGTTTCCTTTGGTTCAGCCAATCTAAAATTATAAGCAGTTTCCATCTCCATAAATGGCGATACATAAAACTTTTTATTACAAGTTTGTGTAATTATTTTTTCATTATTTTTAACAGGAAAAATATAAGTATGTTGCTCATTAAAAGTATTCTTTACTTCATAAAGAATTGCTCTTAATTCGTTATTTTCATTGTAGCAATAAAAAATGCTTAATGGATTGAAAACATAACCAAAAATTCTTGGGAAACATAAAAGTTTAATCTTTGAAACTTTAAAATTTATATTATATTTTTTTAAACTTTTTATAACCCAGTCTCTAAGATTGCCACCATCCCTGTCACCATGATCTTTGTTATAAAAACTAAATATATTAAATTTATTAAATGAAAAAATCGATATTTTTTTTTGTAAATCCCTAAGCTCATCTAAATCAAAGAAAATAGAAAAGGTTTTATATGAAAAAAAATGTCTTTTCGGTTTAAATCTTCGATGCGTTACTATACCTTTGTATATACACGTCTCCATCATTCCCCTCAAATTGTTTAAGCATTTCAAGAGAGGATTTTAATCCATCCTCGTGAAAACCGTAACCAAAATAACTTCCTGAAAACCATAACCTTTTTTTTCCCTGCAAGTCTTTTAAACGATTTTGCATCTCAAAACTTTTATTATTTAAGTATGGGTGAGTAAAATTTATTTTTTTAATAATTTTACTATCTTTAATTTTTGTAATTGGATTTAAAGTAAGAAAGTAATTTTTATTTGTATCTAAATTTTGTAGTTTATTTAACCAGTATGTTACACATGTTTTTGTTAAATCTTTTTTTGATATTGAATTCCAACTTGACCAAGCATTTTTTTTATTTGGCATTAAATCTATATCTGTATGTAAATATGCTTCATTAGATATATATGTAAATTCATTAAGAATTTCTTTTTCTTCGTTCGAAGGATTATTAATGAGTTTTAAACTCTGGTCAGCGTGACATGCTAACACTACATGATCATAGTCTCTATATTCACTCAAGGTATTAATAAAAATTCTTACATTGTCATCACTTCTTATGATTTTTTTAATTTCATAATTTTTAAAATATTCTCCATTAATTTTATCTAAAACTTTAGAAACATAATTTCTGCTTCTATTTGTAACTGTGTACCACTGAGGTCTATCTTTTAATTTGAAAAGACCATGGTTATTAAAAAAATTTAAAAATAATTCAAACGGTATATCTCTAGCCTTAGAGAATGGCATAGACCAAATTGCAGCTACCATTGGTATTATATGATAATTAATAAAATATTTTGAAATCTTTGAATTGTCTAAATAATTACCCAGGGTTAAATTCTTCAAATCTTTTTTTAACAAAACTGGTGCAGATTTATAAAAAGATATAATTTCATAAATCATTTTAATAAAATTAAAATTAAAAAGATTATTTTTTCTTGCAAATAATGAATTAAATCCGGTTCCTCCGTATTCTATATTCGAATCCTTTACAGAAACTGAAAAAGACATATCGCTTTTCTCGTAGGGTACTTTTAATTCTTCAAAAAAATTTATTAAATTTGGATAAGTAATTTTATTAAAAACAATAAAACCGAGGTCTACTGGTACTTTTTTATTTTTTTCCTTTATGTCGAAAGTATATGAGTGTCCGCCAAAATGATCGTCTTTTTCAAAAAGATCAACTTCATTTTTTTTGGATAGATAGTAAGCAGATGATAATCCCGAAATTCCAGATCCAATGACAGCAATTTTCATTAAATTTTATGCAGCCTCATCCTTGTATTCATCGAGACTTGGACAAGTACAAACTAAATTTCTGTCTCCATATACATTGTCAACTCTTGCTACTGGTGGCCAGAATTTATTATCTTTTAAATATTCTTTTGGAAACGCAGCTTCTTCTCGAGTGTAAGAATGTTTCCATTCATTAGAGCTTAACTCTAAATAAGTATGAGGAGCATTTTTTAGAGGATTGTCTTTTTTATCAAAATTTCCTTTATCAACTTTATCAATTTCCTCTTTGATTGATATTAGTGCGTTACAAAAACGATTCATTTCGTCTAATCCTTCGCTTTCAGTTGGTTCTATCATTAATGTTCCTGCAACTGGCCAAGACATTGTTGGAGCGTGGTAACCGTAGTCGATCAGTCTTTTTGCTATATCTTCTTCTGAAATTCCTGATTTGGCTTTAATAGGTCTTAAATCAATTATGCACTCGTGAGCAACGTTTCCATTTTTTCCAGTGTATAAAACTTTATAAAATTTTGATAATCTTTTTGAAATATAGTTTGCATTTAAAATCGCTACTTGGGATGCCTTTTTTAAACCTTCAGCTCCCATCATTTTAATATACATCCATGATATAACTAAGATACTTGAGCTTCCCCAAGGGGCAGCGGATACTGAACCAAGGCTTTTATCCGTGCCAATACTTTTTATAACTGAATGATTTGGTAAAAAATCTTCTAAATGTTTTGCACATGCTATCGGACCCATACCCGGTCCACCACCACCGTGAGGTATACAAAATGTTTTATGAAGATTTATGTGGCAGACGTCTGGACCAAATTTACCAGGTTTAGCAATTCCAACTAAAGCATTTAAATTTGCACCATCCATATATACTTGGCCGCCAGCTTTGTGAACGTAGTCGCATATTTCTGTAATCTTTTCTTCAAAAACTCCATGTGTCGAAGGATAAGTAACCATTAGTGCCGCGAGATCATTAGAGTATTTGTCAACTTTACTTTTTAAATCTTTTAAATCTACATTTCCGTCTTCATCGCAATTCACAACTACAACTTTCATACCGCACATTTGTGCACTAGCTGGATTAGTTCCATGAGCAGATTCTGGAATTAGACATATGTTTCTATTTTTTTGTTTATTGTTGATATGATATTTTCTTATTGTCATTAATCCAGAGTATTCCCCTTGGGCTCCAGAGTTAGGTTGAAGAGAGACAGCGTCAAAACCAGTAATTTCTTTTAAGTCATTTATTAAGTCATTAAACAAAACCTTATAACCTTTCATCTGATCCTCGGGTACAAATGGGTGAGGTAAAGAAAATTCTTTCCACGTAACTGGTATTAGCTCAGCTGTTGCATTTAGCTTCATTGTACAAGAACCTAAGGCAATCATTGATCTATTTAGGGCAATATCGCAATCTTCTAGTCTCTTAAGATATCTAAGCATCTCTGTTTCTGAGTGGTATTTATTAAAAATTGGATGGGTTAAATATTTTGAAGTTCTTAATAGATTTTTTGGCAAATTATTAAGCTCTACGTTTACTGAATTATCATATTCTTTTTTGACTCCAAATACTTTTAGAAGAATATTAACATGCTTTATCTTCTTTACTTCATCAAAAGCAACCGATAAAGTTTTTTTGTTTACCTTCCTTAAGTTTATTTTTTCTGCTAAAGCTTTATTAAAAATAGTTTCAGTTTTTTCATTTGTTTCAATTGTAACTGTATCAAAAAAGTTTTTAGAAAAAATATTAAAACCTGCTTCAACTAAACTGTCTGCAAAAATTTTTGCTAATTTTGAAGTTCTATTTGCAATTTTTAAAATACCTTCAGGTCCATGATAGATTGCATAGGCAGCAGAAATTATTGCTAAAAGCGCTTGAGCTGTACAAATATTGCTTGTCGCTTTGTCTCTTCTTATATGCTGCTCTCTTGTTTGTAGAGATAATCTAAAAGCTTTTTTTCCGTGTCTATCAACTGAAACTCCAATAATTCTGCCAGGCATCGATCTTTTGAATTCCTCTTTTGTTGCAAAGAAAGCTGCATGCGGTCCACCATATCCCATAGGAATACCAAATCTTTGAGCACTACCAACCGCAATATCTGCGCCAAGTTCTGCAGGAGTTTTGAGTCTTGCAAGTGATAAAAGATCACAAACCACTATTGCCTTACCTTCTCTTTTATGAATTAAACTAATAGCCTCGCTTGGATCTTTTATGTCTCCTAAAGTTCCTGGGTAAGCTAAAACCCCACAAATTATTTTATCTTTGATTTTATTTAGTTCTTTATCTTCACTACCAACGATAATTTCTATCCCAAAAGGCTCAACTCTTGTTTTGATAATATCTATTGTTTGTGGGTTACAAGAACTTGATACAAATATTTTTTTTGAATCACTTTTATCTAGTCTTTGACAAAGACCTACTGCTTCTGCAGCAGCCGTCCCTTCATCCAATAATGAAGCATTTGCGATATCCATTCCTGTCAAATCCATAATGACTTGTTGGAAATTTAATAACATTTCTAATCGACCTTGTGCTACCTCTGGCTGATAGGGCGTGTAAGAAGTATACCAACCAGGATTTTCCAATATATTTCTTAGTATTACGTTAGGAGTAATTGTATTGTAATAACCCATTCCAATAAAATTTCGATAAATTTCGTTTCTCAAAGAAAGTAGTTTTAATTTTTTTAAAGCATCATTTTCTGACATTGGTTCATCAATTTTTAAGTTATCTTTTATAAGTATTTTTTGAGGAACGGTTTTTTCTATTAAGTCCTCAAGAGATTGAGCACCAACTTTTTTGACCATAGTATTTTCTTCATGACCTGTTGGTCCAATATGTCTTTTAATAAATTCTTTAGAAGTATCTTCAATCATATTAATTCGGGTTATCCTTTACAAATTTTTCATAATCGGCTTGGTTCATTAAGGTGTCTAATTCAGATTTATTTTTAATTTTTATTTTAAAAAACCAGCCGTTATTTTCGGGATCCTTATTGACATTTGATGGATCATCGACAATTGGTTGATTAGTTTCTATTATTTCTCCAGATACAGGAGTATAAACATCACTTGCAGCTTTTGTTGACTCAACAACTGCTGCTTTTTCCTCTTTTTCCAATCCTTTTCCTTTTTCAGGAAGCTCAACAAAAACAATATCTCCTAGCATTTCAGTAGCGTGTTTGCTTATACCTACTGTTGCAGTTTCGCCATCCAACATAATCCATTCGTGTTTTTTTGAAAATTTTTTTTCACTCATTTTTTCCTCCTATTTAACATAGCTTTTTTTATAAAATGGCAACTTAGTAACCACTGCATCATGTCTTTTTCCTCTTACTTCTAACAAAATTTTATTATTAATCTCAGAAAATTTACTTTGAATATAACCCATCGCAACAGGTGCGTTAACACTTGGGCCAAATGTTCCGCTGGTTACGATACCAATTTCATCTCCAGATGAAGAGAATATTTTAGTTCCTTCCCTTGCTATAATTCTTCCAGATGGTTTAATTCCGACTCTAATTTTTGAAACACCATTTTGCAGATCGTTTTTTATTTTTTCCCATCCTTTAAAGCCACCTTCTTTTCTCCTTCTTTTTGAAATAGCCCATTTCAAATTTGCCTGTACAGGGTTAATATCTTCGTTTAATTCGTGTCCATATAAACATAGACCGGCTTCTAATCTCAATGTATCTCTTGCTCCAAGGCCAATAGGTTTAGCGCCTTTATCTGAAAGAAGTTTAGTTAAGTTTACTACATTAACGTTTGGTACTGAAATTTCAAAACCATCTTCCCCTGTGTAACCTGATCGAGTTATATAAATTTTCTTTCCTTGGAATTCAAAATAACTTCCATTCATAAATTTGAGTAGTTTTACACCTTTAACAATGGACTCTAAAATAGTTTCTGATTTTGGTCCTTGAAGTGCAATAAGAGAAAGGTCTTTTCTTAATTCATATTTACTTTCTGATTTTAAACATTTTGCTATTTCTTTTATGTCATTGTCTTTGCAGGCCGCATTCAATATAATATTAAAACCACCCTCCACTCTAGTAATAATAAGATCATCTATTACTCCGCCTTTATCGTTAATCAAAAAAGAATATTTAGATTGATTCATTTTAATTTCTTTGAAATCCAAAGGAATAATTTTTTCTAAACTTTTTTCTGATGAATCGTTTCCTGATACAAAAAGCTGTCCCATGTGTGATACATCGAAAAAACCAGCTGACTCCCTTGTGATAATATGTTCTTTTACTATTCCCTCTTTGTATTGAATTGGCATTTCATAACCGGCGAAACGTACAAACTTCGCTCCTAAGTTTTTATGAAAATTATATAAAGCTGTTTTTTCCATTTTTGTAATAACCCTTTATTTTCCCCATCTGTCTAAGAACCTGAGAGATTTACTCCTTCGGTGAGGCCTAAGCCTGCTTTCCAGAGTTATTACAATAACGGTCCTTTTGCCTGAGAGTTTCCAGGGAGGTTGCTCCTTCGGCGCTATATCTAAATAGTCTCTCCCGTTATGCTTTTTTATAACACAATATTTGAATTAATTATACTTTTTTATAATCTAAGCTTTTCATAACTACTGCGGAAAGAATAATCATTCCACCAACTAGCACACTTATTGGTGGTATTTCATTATAAAATAGCCAAACCCATATTGGGGCAAATATAGATTCCATTAACATTAATAAACCCACCATTACTGCTGGTGTTGTTCTGGAACCTATTGTTATAAAAATAAAACCAAAAGCTAATTGTGGAACACCAAGCAAAAATGCTAACCAAATATCTTTTGTGGATATAGCAAAATTTTCAAGTAAAAGTAAACCGTATATGCAGCTCAATATACCTGCGTAAAATATTGCGGGTATCATATCCACTTTTGGATATTTCCTAATTATTAAAACTAAAACCGAAAAGTTAATTGGAATAGTCAAAGCGGCTAAGTTTCCTTTTAAAGATCCGGTCCCGAAAGAGTCACCAATCATCAAAGTTACGCCAATCATTGCCAACATAATTGCAACATATCCCCGCGGTGAAATTTTTTCTTTTAAAAAAATATAGGCTACTATCGGTAAAAAAACTGTTTGAGTGCTTATAATAAAAACTACATTAGCAACGGTCGTTTCCATCATAGAATACATATAAGCAACAAAGTTAGTCGATAGAAATATTCCACCTATTAGGCCGGGTACTCCTGCTTCTTTAATTTTTTTAAATGTCTTTTTTCCATAAGTTAACAAAATAAAAGCTATTAACACCCAGAGAAAGAATATTGATCTATAAAAAAGAATTTGCCAGATACTCGCGCTCTCAAAAGTTCTTAAAATGAGGCCCCCCCCAGCTCAGACAAAATCCGCCTGTAAGAATAAGTAGAGGTCCGGGTATTTTATAAACAAAATTCATTTAGAATTTTCTTACATAATCTTGAAAAGCATTTTCCGCAACAGCCAAATTGACCAATTTGAAATTAATAATTGTACCAGGTGTTTTTTGAACTAATTTATCGTAGTCAGCAGTTATCACATTGGCTATTTTTGGATATCCACCAATCGTTGGGTGATCTGAAAGAAGAATTATAGGTTGGCCATCACCAGGAACTTGTATCGATCCTTTTGTGATCCCTTCAGATTTTATATTTTTATTAACTGTGTTTTCAAGTTTAACACCTTCTAATCTCATTCCCATTCGATCAGTTAGTTTTGTAACTTTGTATTCTTTTGAAAAAAAATCATCTTGGCTCTTTTTTGAAAAATAATGAACTTGTAAGCCCTTCATGACTCTAATGACATTATCTTTATCAAAATCAAAATCAATTTTTTTTAATTTTTCTATTCGATAAGGTTTGTTAAAAAAAACT
>CACABC010000006.1 GCA_902530635.1 uncultured Pelagibacteraceae bacterium
CTAATTTTGGTAAATATCTTGGTAAAATGGATATTATTTCATCTTTGGCAACACTCAGTTATGATAAAAGACGAAGTGCATTTTTCACAAATGAATTATTAACACTTCTTCTTTTGTTAGATAAAAAAATAGTAAACAAAGATACTTTATATGGGTCATGGGCAGGAGCCTTTGGGAATTTTCAGTTTATGCCATCTACTATAAAAAACTATGCAATAGATTATAATAATAATTCTAATATTGAATTAAAAAATATCGAAGATTCATTCGCTTCAGCAGCAAATTATGTTAAAAAAATCGGTTGGAAAAAAAATCAGCCATGTTTTTATAAGGTTGATTTAAAAGAGGGAATTCCAGAAAAATATTTAAACAGCTCAGCAAGGAAACTTACCAATAAAAGAAAAACTAAATATTTTAAAAAATATCTAAAATCACCAGAAAATTATAATTTTAATGATAATTCATTAGCGGCTATAATAATCCCTGATAAAGATATAATACCTGGAGCTAAAAATTTAAAACCAGCCTATATTGTATTTGATAATTACGAATTAATTTTAAAATGGAATAGATCGCTAAGATTTGCTTTAGCTGTTTGTACATTAAAGGAAAAATTTGAAAATGAAATTTAAAAACTTAATCATCATTCTATTTCTGTTTTCTTGTGCACCCGGAAGCATTAATAAAGAAAATCCTAATTATATTCCATATACAGCTAAAGGTTTTGTAATGATTTTTGATGAGATAGATTACGAAAAAAAAAAAATATCTGTTAAGTTAAATAATGAAGAATTTCAAATAGCACATAATACAATTAAAAAAAATTCAAATGTTATTATTACAAACCCCCAAAATAATAAATCTATAACTTTAAAAGTTTATAAGAAAAGTAAACAACCTGATTTTTTTAAGGCTATTATAACAAAAAAAGTTTCTGATTTTCTACTTCTAAATCCAGAATTTCCATACGTAGATATACAAGAACGTGCGAAAAATAAGTCTTTCGTTGCAAAAAAAGCAGTTACTTTCTCTGAAGAGCAAAATGTTTTAACAAAAGCTCCCGTAACTAAAGTTAAGATCGATAATATTTCTAAAAAAGAAAATAAAGTGGATAAAAAAAAGAAAAAATATTCAATTATTATAGGTGTATTTTATTCCCAGGATTCTGTAGATAACCTGGTTGATTTGCTTGTAAATGAGGGTATTAAAAAAGAAGATTTTTTTGTTAAAAAACTTAAAAAAAATAAATATCAATTATCAGCAGGTCCTTATTCATCAATTAATGCTTTAAAAAATGATTACTTTAAGTTAAACAAGTATGGATTTGACAATCTTGATTTAAAAGAAAATGATTAAATTTAAAATAATAACAATTTTTTTTACATTAATATCATTTACATTTGCTTTTTCTAATCCAAAAATTGATGCGCGTTCTGCTATTCTTATGGATTTTCATTCAGGTAAAATTTTATATGAAGATGACGCTGATATGCAAATTTACCCTGCTTCTATGACAAAAATTATGACTTCAATTATTGCTTTTGACCTTCTTAAAGAAGACAAAATAAAACTCAGTGATGAAGTTATAATATCAGAAAATGCATGGAGAATGTCTAAAAGTGGTTTTTCATCAATGTTTATAATGTTGAATGACAAAGTCACAATCGAAGATTTATTGAAAGGAATAATTATTGTTTCAGGAAACGATTCTTGTGTTGCACTTGCGGAGGGAATTGCTGGGACAGAAGGTGCTTTTGCTGACATGATGAATGAAAAAGCAATTGAGATTGGTTTAGAAAATACAAATTTTTCAAACTCTTCTGGAATTAATGATCCGGATAATTATTCAACTGTAAGAGATATTGCGATAATGTCTAAATACTTGATTGAAAATTATCCGGTATATTATGAGTATTTTAAGGAAAAAGAATTTACTTGGGATAGAACCGGTGGTGATCCAATCACACAAGGGAATAGAAATCCTCTTTTGTATAAGAACATTGGTGCTGATGGCATTAAAACTGGATATTTAGCAGTTGAAAAATATTCGCTAGCTAGTTCTGTAATTGGAAAAGATAGAAGATTGATAGCAGTAGGTACTGGATTTCAAACTAAACGGTCTAGATCAACAGACTCTATGAAATTAATTTCTTGGGGTTTTAGAAATACCACCACTTATGAAATTGCTAAAAAGAATAAAACTTCGTTTAATCTAAAAACATGGCTTGGAAAAAAAGGTACAGTAGAAGGAATAGTTAAAGAAAATGTTTATTTAACTATACCAAAAAAATCTATTAAGGATTTAAAAGTCTTTGTAGAATATACAGGACCAATTAAAGCACCAATAATGAAAGATCAAGAAATAGGCAATCTTATTATAGAAAGCTCGGAAGATGATGAAAACAGAAAAATACCTTTATACGCAAAAGAAAAAGTAAAAAAAGTAAACTTTTTAAAAAGTTTATTTATGTCCTTTAATTATATGATTTGGGGTGATGCGTAAAAGAAAATTTTTTTTTATTGTGTTTGAAGGAATCGAGGGATCTGGCAAGTCCTATCATAGCAAAAAGTTATACAGTAATTTTAAAAAAAGAAATATTCCAACAATCCTAACAAGAGAACCTGGTGGAACTATAGGTGCTGAGAGAATTAGAAAAATTATATTAGAGGATTATTTTCACGGTAATACTAGTGAAAAGTTTCATATGTATACAGATACGTTGCTTTATTTAGCAGCACGTAATGAACACATTCAAAACAAAATCAAAAATGCAGTATCAAAAAGACAGATTGTAATATGCGATAGATTTATCGACTCAACATTTGCTTATCAAGTGTATGGAAAAGGAGTTGATAAAGGTTTAATAAATAGTGTTCATAAATATATTTTAAATAATATCAAGCCAGATTTAACTTTTGTTTTGACAGTTAATTTGTCCAAGGCTTTTAAAAGATTAAAAAAAAGGAAAAAGAAAAATAGATATGATAAATTTTCAAGATCATTTTATAATAAAGCTCAGAAAGCATTTATTAAAATAGCAAAAACAAATAAAAGCAGGTACCATATTTTCGATAATTCAAATGATAGTAAAGATATAGAAAAAAAAATTGCTAAAACTGTATTTTCAAAATTAAAAATAAATTAAATGAGCAATCAAATAACAGACTTATTACATCCAATGAATTCTTTACAGTTATTTGGATTTAATGAAGAATTTGCTAAATTTCTTAATCTTTATGATAAGCATAAATTACCCAAAGTAATTTTATTAACTGGTGATAAGGGTATAGGAAAGTTCACTTTCATATTTCATTTTATTAATTATATAATTTCTGCCAACTCTAAATATCCTTATAATAAAAAAAATTTTTTAATTAATAGTGAAAACTTTGGTTATAAAAGATTAATTAGTAACACTGAACAAAACTTCAATTATATTGGTAGTTTAAATCCTGGTGCTGCATCAATTGAAGATATTAGGAATAATAAAAAAAGCTACTATAAATCATCGTTAAATAATTTATCTCGTTTTACAATTTTAGATGATGTTGAATTATTAAATATTAATGCAGCAAATGCTTTACTTAAATTAATTGAAGAACCATCCTCATATGATTATTTTATACTCATAAACAATAAAAAACGAGACATGATAAGCACATTAAAATCAAGGTCTCTAGAATTTAAATTGTTTCTTGATAACAATTATAAAAGTAAAACTTTAGATTTTTTAAAAGAAAAATTTAATATAAAAAAAAACTTTTTAGATAAATATTTAGATTTCACTACTCCTGGCTTATTAATAAGGTTTTATTATTTATTAGATCAACTTAAAATTAACGAAAATGAAGATTATTTATTAATTATTAAAAAAATAATTAATGATTATAAAAAAAATAAATATCAAATTAATTTAGATTTAGCGATTTTTTTGATTGATATTAAATTTTCTTTACTTTCAAAATCTAATAATAATACTTTAGAACTTTTAGATGTTAAAAATGAGATAACAAAATTATTTTTTCAATATCGTAACTTTAATTTAAATACTGACGCTTTTATTAATAAATTAGAAAGCTATTCAAATTATGTCAGATAATAATTTTTATATAACTACACCAATTTATTATCCATCTGGAAAACCACATATGGGACATGCATATTCTAGTATTATTGCTGATGTATTTGCAAGATTTAAAAAATTAGAAGAATTTGAGGTAATGTTCTTAACAGGCACGGATGAACATGGATTAAAAATTCAAAGAGAAGCTGAGAAAAATTCCAAAAACCCAAAAGAGTTTTGTGATGAAATTTCTGTGAAGTTTAAAAATTTAACTAAAACATTAAATTTATCAAATAATGATTTTATAAGAACAACAGAGAAACGTCACTATAAAGCAGTTAATGATATTTGGGAAAGATTAATAAAGTCTAATGATATTTATTTATCAAAATATACTGGTTGGTACTCTGTCTCAGATGAAGCTTATTATGATGATGATGAAATTGAAACAATAAATAATATAAAATGTGCTAAAAGTTCTGGTTCGAAAGTTGAATGGGTAGAGGAAGAGTCTTTTTTTTTTAAATTATCTTCATGGCAGAAAAAATTATTAAATTTTTATAATGAAAACCCTAAATTTATTTTACCTAACTCTAGAAGAAACGAAGTTATTGAATTTGTAAAAAGGGGATTAAAGGATCTATCAGTTAGTAGAACCTCTTTTACCTGGGGTATACCTGTTCCTAAAAATTCAAAGCATGTGATATATGTATGGCTGGATGCTTTAACAAATTATTTAAGTGCTTTAAATTTCCCGGATGTTAAAGATAATAAATATACAAAGTTTTGGCCAGCATCATTACATGTTATTGGCAAAGATATTCTGAGATTTCACGCAATCTACTGGCCTGCTTTTTTGATGGCCGCTAATATTCCTTGTCCCAAAAGAGTTTATGGTCATGGGTGGATACTTTCTGACGAAAAAAAAATGTCAAAATCACGTGGAAATATACTTGATCCAATTGAAATTATTAACAAATATGGAGTTGATCAATTGCGTTATTATTTAATCAAAGAAGTCTCTCTTGGAAACGATGGAAATGTTTCTTTGGATAGTTTAAAAAATTGTATAAATAATGATCTAGCAAATAATTTTGGAAATTTATGTCAAAGAGTGTTTTCATTTGTGAGTAAGAACTGTAACTCAGAAATACCTCCGTGTAATAAATTTTATAAAGAAGATGAATTAATTTTAAATAATTTAATTAAAAAAATTCCATATCTTCAAAACTCAATGAACAATCAGGACATAAATATTTATATAAAAGAGGTAATAAATTTCTCATTTGACGGAAATAAATACTTTAATGATTTGCAGCCATGGGCTTTAAAAAAAAATAATTTAGAGAGAATGAATTCTGTTATTTACACCATTTTAAATCAAATCAGATCTATAAGTATCTTATTAAGTCCAATAATACCTCAATCATCTAATAAGATTTTAAATATTCTTAATATTAACGATAAAGACAGAACAATAAAAAAAATTTTAGATATAAAATTTCTTAAGTCTGGATCGAAGATTAAAAAAACCGATATATTATTTAAAAAAGTTGAAGATGATAATTGATTCTCATTGCCACTTGGATTACGAACCCTTAAATAGCAATATCAAAAGTGTTATTAAGAGAGCCGAAGATGTCGGTGTAAAATATTTTCTTACTATTTGTACTACCGATGTAAGTTTTTTAAAAATTCTAAACATATTAAAAGAAAATAAAAATGTATTTGGTACGTATGGTATTCATCCTCACGAGGCATCAAATTTTACCAATCTATCTACTGAAAGTATTATAAATAATATTAGCAGGGATAATAAAATTATAGGAGTAGGTGAGACCGGTTTAGATTTTTATTATGAACATTCAGATAAAAAAACCCAAAAACAATTATTTTTAAAGCATATTCAGGCCTGTCAAGAAAGTTCAAAAACTTTAATTGTTCATTCAAGATCTGCTGAAAATGAAACATATGATATTTTATCAAGTGAATATAAAAACAAGAAATTTAAAATATTAATGCATTGTTATACTGGTAGTAAAACATTTGCACATAAATTGTTAGATCTTGAATGCTATTTTTCAGCAAGTGGAATTGTAACTTTTAAAAACTCAAAAGATCTTAGCGAAACCTTTAAATCAATACCAAAAAATAGAATTTTAATTGAAACGGACTCTCCATATTTATCTCCTGAACCGCTTAGAGGCAAAACCAACGAACCAAGTCATTTAATTCATACATTAAAATATATGTCTAAAATACGAAATGAAATTGAAGAAAATTTTTCATACCAAACAAGTAAAAACTTTATAAATTTATTTGATTTAAAAATTTAAAATGAAATTAATAATTTTAGGGTGTGGTAGTTCTCTCGGATCCCCATGGATAACAAATCATTGGGGTAATTGTGATACTAAAAATAAATATAATCGAAGAACACGTTGTTCTGTTTTTATTCAAAAGGGAAATTTGTCAGTATTAATAGATACATCACCTGACATTAAAGAACAATTTTTAAAAAATAATATTAAAGATTTAGATAATGTTCTTTTTACACACGAACATTCTGACCAAACAAGCGGAATTTTTGAACTTAAGCCTTTCTCATGGAAATATAAAAAAAAAATTAATATTTATGCAAATTCAAGGACATTAAAAATACTGAAAAACAAATATGATTTTTGTTTTTTTGGTGGACGTGGTTATTATCCAATTTTAAAAGCCAATAAAATAAAAAAAAGTTTTAAATTATCGAAAGGTCGAAATAATATTTTATTTAAAACTTTTGAAGTTGATCATGGACCAATAACCTCAACAGCATATTTGTTTAATAAAACAGCTTATATCAGCGATTGTAGTGGAATAAACGATAAAGTTTTACATAATCTAAAAAATTTAAATTATTTAATAATTGACTGTCTAAAATTCAACAGTCACTTCGGTCATTTTAATATTTATGATACATTAAATATTATTGATATTCTAAAACCAAAAAAAGCGATTTTAACAAACCTACATACAGATTTAGATTATAATTTCTTAAAAGAAAATCTTCCTAGCAATATAATGCCTGCTTACGATGGAATGAGAATAAAAATATAAATTTATTTACTAAGAGCTTCTTCTAAAACTTTTACAAATTTTTTTGATGTAGGTTTTGTCATTGATGAGAATGTATCCATAACTTTTCCATCTTTACTAATTATAATTTTATGAAAATTCCATTTTGGTACAGCATTTTTACCATAATTATCATTTGCCCATTTGTAAAAATCATGGGCTTCTTCACCTTTTACTTTAACTTTTTCTGTCATTGGAAAACTAATACCAAATTTTGCCTCACAAAAGTTCTTTATTTCTTTATTTGAATCCATTTCTTGATTAAAAGAGTTTGATGGTACACCTATGACCACAAGACCTCTGTCTTGATATTTTTCCCAAATCTCTTGGAGATCTTCATATTGCGAAGTAAAACCACAGTAACTTGCAACATTAGTAACAACTAAAACTTTATTTTTAAATTCTGACAGTTTGATTTCTGATCCATCAAGATCATTAAAAGAAAAATCAAAAGCTAATTTTTCATAAGAAGAGTTAAGTTTAGATGAAAAAAAAGATATCATGATTATTATAAATATTATTTTTATTCTTAGCATTATATTTTATTTTTTACTTAATAAAATTAACATATATCCAAATAGAGTAGAGGCAAGTGAGCCTAACAGCACACCTATTTTAACACCACTTAAGTATTCAGTAGTTTCCGCAAAAGCTAAATTTCCTACAAACAAACTCATCGTAAAACCTATTCCTGTTAATACACCTACACCATATAGTTTCAACCAATCTGAGTTATTTGGCATCTCTGCAAATTTCAATTTAATTGAGGCATATGAAAATAAGAAGACACCAAATTGTTTTCCAAAAAACAAACCGCACAAAATTCCAAGTGGTACAGGGTTCAATAGGGTATCCAAACTCAATCCTTCGAGCGAAACACCAGCATTTGCAAATGCAAAAATTGGCATAATACCAAATGCCACATAGGGTGAAATTGCATGTTCAAGTTTAATAAGCATTGAGTTTTTGTGAGAGTTTTTATTAGTTTTATCCTTATGTGGTATTGTTAATGCTAACAAAACACCTGCTATAGTAGCATGTATACCTGATGCATGTGTGAAGTCCCATAAAAAAACACCAACAATAAGATAAGGAATAAAATTTCTTACATTAAATCTATTCATTAATATTAAGATTATTATTGACGCAAACATTAACAACAAATAAGTAATTTGTATTTTTCCTGAATAGAAAAAAGCAATTATAACTATTGCGCCTAAATCATCAATAATTGCTAATGCAGTTAAAAATACCTTTAGAGAAATTGGAACTCTTTTTCCTAACAAAGATAGTACACCTAAAGAAAAAGCTATGTCAGTAGCTGATGGAATTGCCCAGCCTCTTAGTGTAATTGAATTTCCATAATTTATAGCAACATATATTAAAGCTGGTACTAGCATACCTCCAACAGCAGCAATTATTGGAAGCATTGCCTGTTTTGGATTTGATAGCTCACCTTGAATAAATTCTCTTTTTATTTCTAATGAAACTAAAAAGAAAAATATTGCCATTAAAACATCATTGATCCAATGTAATACTGATAATTTTAGTTTAAACTCACCAAAACCTATAGCCAAATATGAATTTAAAATATCATAGTATGAAGATGCTAATTGACTATTACTAATGAACAATGCAATTATTGCAGCAAAAAGTAAAACAAGGCCGGAAGCTGCCTCTAATTTAAAAAACCATTTAAAGGGTCTGGATATATGTTGAATCATATTACTAATTATATCTCAATTATATTGAATGTACTTATGTTTCAATTGATAAAATTCATTTATTAATCTATATAAATAACCTTTCGGGGCGTAGCGCAGCCTGGTAGCGCATCTGGTTTGGGACCAGAGGGTCGCAGGTTCAAATCCTGCCGCCCCGACCATTTTATGAAAATAAATAAAGTTGTAATTATTGGCTCAGGAACTATGGGAAGCGGAATAGCTGCTCATTTATGTAATGCAAATATTCCAGTAGTTTTACTAGATTTAAAAACTGAAATTGTAGAAAAAGCCCGAGAACGTATATTAAAATCTAAACCACCACTTTTATTTGAAAAATCTAAAATCGATAAACTTCAAATAGGTAATATTAAAGAAAATTTTAATGAAGTTTCAGATGCTGACTGGATCATAGAAGCAGTTGTAGAAAGAATTGACATAAAACATGATATTTATAAAAAAATCTTTGATAAAAGAAAGAAAAACTCTGTTATCTCATCGAACACTTCTACAATTCCTCTTAAAATATTATCTCAAAAACTAAATGATAAGGACAAAAAGGATTTTTGTATTACACATTTTTTTAATCCAGTAAGATATATGGGCCTTCTTGAAATTGTAAGAGATGAAAATAATGATAAAAATAAAATCGAACTGTTAAAAAATTTCTGTGAAAATAATCTAGGAAAAGGAGTTATAATATGTGGTGATACACCAGGTTTCTTAGGTAATAGAATTGGTGTTTACTCAATGCAAGTGGCAATGACAGAAGCCATTTCAATGAAGCTTTCTATTGAAGAGGCAGACGCTGTTTTTGGTAGACCTATGGGAATACCCAAAACTGGTGTATTTGCTTTATATGATTTAATTGGAATAGATTTAATGTCTGACGTTCTTAAAAGTTTTAAAAAAGAATTAGATCCAAAGGATGATTTTCAAAAAGTTGTCGACGGTATACCAATTATAAATATTCTAATAGAAAAAGGATATACTGGAAGAAAAGGTAAAGGTGGCTTTTACAGAATCAATAAAGAAAATAATCAAAAAATTTTAGAAGCACTAGATATAAATAAAAATCAATATTTTCCTTCTAAAAAAATTGAACTGAAAATTGATAAGGTTAATCTTTTAAAATTAATAAATAGAAATGATAAATATGGAAAATATGCTTGGTCAGTTATATCTAAAATAATTTTATATTCATCATCTTTAGTACCTAAAATAACAAAACATTATAATGATATTGATGAAGCATTAAGACTTGGATTTAATTGGTCGATGGGTCCTTTCGAAATGTTAGATTCTATTGGTTTGGATAATTTTTTTTCAAAATTAGAAAATGACAAACTAAATCCTTTTTTAGATAATTTAAAAACAAAAAAAACTAAAACTTTTTATGAAGAAAGACAAAAATATACAAATATTGAAACACTTGGAAAAATTAAAAAATCAGTTACTAAAATAGATAAAAACGATTCTGCTGAGATTTTCAGGTTTAACGATTTTAATATTGTTGAATTTAACACAAAAGCAAATGCTTTAGATTATAATTCAATGGATGCATTAATGAATGCTACCGATAAACCTCTAATAATTATTAATGAAAGCATGCAATTTTCAGCTGGTGTTAATCTAAATTATGTTATGGAATTTGTTAGTAAAGGTGACATGAAATCTGTTGAGAAATTTATTAAGCATTTTCAGAAAACATGTAAACATTTAAAATATTCAGAAAATCCAGTTATATCCGCTCCTTCAGGTTTAGCTCTTGGTGGTGGCGAAGAAGTATTATTGCAAAGTAACTATGTTGTTTCACATACAAATATAGTTATGGGTCTTGTCGAAACTATAGTTGGTCTAGTTCCAGCAGGAGGTGGCTGTAAAGAGTTATTGTGGCGATGGACACAAACTAAAGAGGCAAAA
Source organism: uncultured Pelagibacteraceae bacterium (assembly GCA_902530635.1). Classification (GTDB taxonomy): domain Bacteria; phylum Pseudomonadota; class Alphaproteobacteria; order Pelagibacterales; family Pelagibacteraceae; genus Anoxypelagibacter. The sequence goes on from CACABC010000006.1 coordinate 10,829, forward strand.
AATGATCTAGAATTTGCATCACTTAAAGTTTTTGATATTATTGGTTATGCTAAAACAGCTACCTCACCCCAAGAGGCAGTACCATTATTATTTTTAGATTCTAATCACGAAGTTATAATTAATCGGAATAATCTTTTTTCGATTGCGAGAAAATTTATTAAAAATAATAGAGAATTTAAACCGCCTTCAGAGTGCAAATTTAAATTACCAGGAAGCCAAGTGAGACAAAAAATGCAAATGAGACTTGATGAACTATACAATAGCAAAAAAATATTAGATCATGGTATGGTAGTTGGCAAAGAATTAGCATATGTATTAAGTGGTGGAGATACAGAAATAAATAAAGAAATTACCGAAGATCAAATGTATAATTTAGAACTTAATAGTTTTATGAAATTACTAGAAACTAAAAAAACTCAAAGTAGAATAGCTCATACTTTAAAAACAGGAAAACCATTAATAAATTAAATGCCCATATATAACGCTCCAGTTGAAGAAATGATGTTTTTATTTGATCACTTAAAAGACAATAAAAACTATAAGGAGATTGATAAATTTAAAGAGATAAATTCTGATTTAGTTAAGGATGTTTTACAGCAGGCTGCAAAAATTAATCAAGAGTTGATCTTACCTCTTGCCAAGATAGGTGATGAGAAACCATGCGTTTATGAAAATGGAGTCGTCAGATCTCCACCAGGTTACAAAGAGGCATATAAAAAATTTATAGAAGATGGATGGACATCATTATCTTGTGACCCTAAATACGGTGGTCAAGGAATGCCTAAAACTGTAAGTACGTTTTTTGAAGAAATGCTTTCTTCTTCAAGTCTTTCATTTAAACTTTATAGTGAATTAAGCATAGGAGCTTATAATTGTATTCTACATCATGCCGATGAAAAAATTAAAAATAAATATTTACCAAAAATTGTTGAAGGTAAGTGGAGTGGAACAATGTGTTTAACAGAGTCTCACTGTGGTACAGATTTAGGATTATTAAAAACGAAAGCTGTAAAACAAAAAGATAATTCTTATAAGATAACAGGACAAAAGATATTTATTACTTCAGGCGACCATGATTTAACAGAAAATATAATACATTTAGTATTAGCAAGAATTCCAGGTTCTCCATCAGGTACAAAAGGTATTAGCTTATTTCTTGTTCCTAAGTTTGTGGTTAAAGACGATGGATCTGTTGGTTCAAGAAATGGTGTTAACACAGGATCAATTGAAACGAAAATGGGAATAAAAGGATCACCAACTTGTGTTTTAAATTTTGAAAACGCCACTGGATACATGATAGGACCTGAGAATAAAGGTTTAAGTTCAATGTTTACTATGATGAACCTTGAAAGAATAGTTGTTGGTATTCAAGGTTTAGGAATTTCAGAAACAGCTTATCAAAATGCTTTATCATATGCAAAAGAGCGAAAACAAGGTAAAGCAAATAATAGTCAGAATAAAGACACTGACCTAATAATAAAACATGCCGATATAAGAAGAAGTCTAATGAATATGAAATCATTAATAGAGGGTCAAAGATCATTAGCTTTTTGGGTTTCACAACAAATAGATGTCAGTTTAAACCACAGAGATCCCAAAATAAAAGAAACAGCTAATGATTTAGTTTCTATGATGACACCAATAATTAAATCTTTTTTTACCGATATTGGTGTTGAGATAACAAATGATGCTATCCAAGTTTTCGGAGGATACGGTTATACTAAGGATCAAGGTATAGAACAATTATTTAGAGATAATAGAATCACACCAATATACGAAGGTACGAATTCAATTCAAGCCATTGATTTAGTTTATAGAAAAATATTAAACAATAAAATATTTGATAATTATATAAAACAAATTACAGAAGAGACAAATGAGTATGGAAAAAACAAAAATCTAATTCTTTTTGTTCAAAAATTTCAAAAATATCTTGAATTGTTAAATAATTTTACATCCTGGCTTATCCAAAAAAATAAAAGTTCTAAAGATGATGTCAGTGCAGCTTGTAACGATTATTTAAAAGTTCTTGGTTATATTGGTTTAGCTCATTCGTGGTTAAAAATACTTAAAATTAGTTATGAAAAAATTAATACGAATAAGGTCTTTTTTGAAGATAAAATTAATACTGCAACATATTATTTTGATAAAATATTACCAAGGGTACAAAGTCATTACTTATCTGCAGTTACAGGTAGCGATACAATGATGAAAGCAAACTTTAATTAAAAATGAATCATTACAATACGAATCTCGATAAAAATAGGGCAAACTATGTTCCTTTGACACCTATATCTTTTTTGCAAAGGGCAAAAGATATATATCCAAATTACGAGGCTTTAATTTATGAGGATAGAAAATTTACTTGGTCAGATATTTACAAAAGGTGCTTAAAATTTGCTAGTGCTTTAGATAAAATTGGCATAAAAAAAGGTGATACAGTTTCATTTTTAGCTTTTAATACACCTGAAATTTTTGAAGCTCATTATTCAGTTCCAATGACAGGTGCTGTTTTAAATACTATTAATATCAGGCTGGACGCAAAGACTATTGCTTACATATTAAATCATAGTGATGCTAAAGTTCTGGTTGTTGATAGACAACTTCACCTCGAGGTTGGTAAGGCTTTAAAGATTTTAAAAAAGAAAATTATAATCATTGATATTGATGATAAGTACGCCGACCAATCTAAAACCAAGAAAATTGGCGAATTAGAATATGAAAAATTTTTGAATACTGGAGATGAAAATTATATTTGGAAGATGCCAGAAGATGAATGGCAGGCTATATCATTAAGCTATACATCTGGAACAACAGGTAATCCAAAAGGCGTTGTTTATCATCACAGAGGTTCATATTTAATGTCGACTGGTAGTGCTACTGCATGGAATATGCCAAATAGACTTAATTTTTTAACTGTCGTTCCAATGTTCCATTGCAATGGATGGTGCTATCCATGGACAGTCCCAATGCTTAATGGTCGAACTATTTGTTTAAGAAATATAAATATTAAAAAAATATTTGAACTTATTGACAAATATAACGTAACTCATTTTGGTGGTGCACCGATTGTATTAAATATGATTACAGGGGCACCTGAAACAGACCGCAAAAAACTCAAAAATAAGGTTTACGTATTAACAGCTGGAGCACCACCACCAAGTATAATTTTTAAAAAAATGAAAAATCTTGGTTTTGAAGTAATGCATGTTTATGGTTTAACAGAAACTTACGGACATGTAACACAATGTGCATGGAATGATTCTTGGAATAAATATGATGAAGAAAAACAAAATGAAATAAAAGCTAGACAAGGCGTGAGGTATCCAAACACTGAAGGTGTAACAATTATGAATCCAGATACCATGACAGAAGTTCCAAAAGACGGAAAAACTATCGGTGAGATAATGATAAGAGGAAATGTGGTAATGAAAGGTTATTTTAAAGATAAAGAAGCAACAGATAAAGCTATGAAGGGAGGATGGTTTCATACAGGAGATTTAGCTGTTATGCATCCAGATGGATATGTAAAGATTCAAGATCGATCAAAGGATATAATAATTTCAGGTGGCGAGAATATATCTTCAATAGAAATAGAAAACGCTTTAGCAAAACATCCTTCCGTTTCAATTGCTGCGGTTGTTGCAAAACCAGATGAAAAATGGGGAGAAGTACCATGTGCATTTATAGAGATGGTTAAGGACAAACCGGTAACTGAAAATGAACTAATTCTATTCTGCAAAGAAACTCTTGCTAGCTTTAAGATTCCAAAGAAAGTTGAATTCTGTGAATTACCTAAAACATCAACTGGAAAAATTCAAAAATTTGAATTGAGAAAAAAAGCCAAGGAATTAAGTTGATTTTAGAAGTAGATGATAAAAAAGTTTTTGCTTCCGATGCAGGGCAAACTTTTGATAAGAATAAACAAACAATAGTTTTACTACATGGTAGTGGACAATCACATGTTGTCTGGTCTTTAACAGAGCAGTATTTAGCATCAAAAAATTTTAATGTTTTAACGATTGACTTACCCGGTCATGGAAATTCTGAAGGCAAAAGTCTTAAGACCATTGAAGAAATGTCTGTTTGGTTAAATAAAGTATTAAGTAAAATTGGGGCAACGAAATTAATAATAGTAGGCCATTCCCAGGGATGTTTAATAGCGTTAGAATATTTTCACAAATTCCCAGATAATGTCGTTAGTTTAATTTTCATTGCTGGCGCATATCAAATTCCTGTAAACAAAACATTAATTGATCTTTCTCTTTCTGGTGATGGAGAATCATTGAATTTAATGATGAAGTGGGGCTATGGAAGCTCAAAACAGTTTATAGGCGGTAATCCTTTACAAAAAATACTTAACTCAACAAGAGAAATACGTGAAGTTTTAGCAATAGATTTAATTGCTTGTAATAATTATAAAAATGGAATGAACGCTCTCAAAAGCATTAAATGTCCAACATTCTTTGTTTTTGGAGAATTAGATAAGATGATTAAATTAGAAAATGGAAAAAAATTTGCTGAATTAATTCCCAATTCGAAAGTACATGTAATTAAAAATTGTGGCCATATGATAATACTTGAAAATGCTTTTGAAATGAGAGAAAAGGTGGCTGAATTTTTAAAAAATGAATAAATTAAAAGTAAGCCTTATAGGTTATGGTTATTGGGGACCAAAATTAGCTAGAAACTTTCAAAACTCAAATTATTTTAAGTTAATATCAGTTTCAGACAAGTCTAAATTCAATTTACTAAGAGCAAAAAAGGATTTTCCCTTTATCGCAACATCAAAAGATTATAAAAAAACGATTACCGACAATATTGATTTAGTAGTTATTGCAACTCCTACAGAAACACATTTCAAAATTTCTAAATATGCACTAGAAAGGAAAAAACATATTCTTGTTGAAAAACCCATATCATTATCTATAAATGAAGTATTAAATTTAGAAAAAATTTCAAAAAAAAATAAAAAGAAAATATTTGTTGATTACCCATTTATTTTTTCAGGTTCAATTAATTTCATAAGAAAGGTGATAGAAAACAATAGGTTTGGCAAACTAGATGAAATAGAGTCTTATAGAGAACAAGCACCGGTAAGAAAAGATGTTAATGTGGTTTGGGACTTAGCGGTTCATGATTTGTCAATTTTATTTTATTTACTAAAAAGCAACCCAATAAAATCAAAATCTTTAAAAATTAATAGTGCACAATCTCCTAAATCTGATACAGCATTTATCAATTTAACTTATAAAAATAAAATAAATGTTTTCATTAAAAACACATGGATTTCACCTATAAAAATTCGACTTATGAAATTTAAATTTAAGAATGCGATTATTTATTGTGATGAAAATGAATCTATGTACAAAATAAAAATATATTACAAGAAAGCTAAACAAGCTAAATATAGCCTAGAGGTTCCTGAAATAGATCTTGCCGAACCACTGTCAAAACTTGTGAATTATATTTATAAAAATATAAAAAGTAATGAACAGAACATTTTTGATAATATGAGCATTAATATTACTAAAACACTAACAAAAATATCTTAACTAAATGAAAAAATTTGAAATTTCAAAAAATAGAAGGGTTAAAATTACTCCCTACACCTCTAGATTAGAAAATTATGGAGTGGGTGGTTACACTGTATATAATCATATGTTATTACCAACTCATTTTAAATCTCTTGAAGATGAATACTTCCACTTAAAAAAAGATGTTCAATTATGGGATGTTTCTGTTCAAAAACAAATCGAAGTTAGTGGCAGTGATTCTTACAAATTAGTTCAACTTATGACTTGTAGGGATCTAAGTGGTGCTAAAGTACTTAAATGTTATTACGTTCCATTGATCGATGGAAATGGTAATATGATTAACGATCCACTGGTTTTAAAAGTTGAAGATAAGAAATGGAGAATTTGTATAGCAGACTCAGATGTTTTACTTTATGCGAAAGGAATTGCTGACTCAATGAAGTTGAATGTAAAGATTTATCAGACAAATATTTCTACTCTTGCAGTACAGGGACCTAAATCATTAGATGTAATGAGGAAAGTTTTTGGAGAAGAGATAAGCAAACTTAAATTTTTTAATTTTAATTATTTTAAATTTGAAGATAATGATTTCATGATATCTAAATCTGGTTTTTCCAAGCAAGGTGGTTATGAAATTTATGTTGAAAATTCAAGCTCTGGTCTTAAACTTTATGATTATATTATCAAAATTGGTAATGAGTTTAATTTAAAACCAGGTTGTCCAAATGTTATTGAAAGAATAGAGGGCGCCTTGTTGTCCTATGGTAATGATATGGATAATAGCGATAATCCTTTTGAATGTGGATTAGATAAATATGTAAATTTAGAAAGTAATATCGAATTTTTAGGAAAAAAAGCATTACAAAAGGCTAAATCGGAAGGCATTAAAAGAAAACTAATGGGTGTAAAAATAAACAATAAAAATATTAATGTAACAAAAGAGGAAAAACTGATTGATGACAATAATAAAACTATTGGATATTTAAGATCAGCCGTTTATTCACCAAGATTTAAGATGATAGTAGGAATAGCTATGATAAATCGTGATTATTGCAAAGACACCCAGAATTTTAAAATAAATATAGATAACAAAGAGGTATCCGGGTCTGTCTGTGAATTACCAATGAATTAATATGAAACGAGCTAAGATTTTTATACCTAGTAAAACAGCAATGCAATCGGGCAGGGGAAAGACAAAAAGATGGGTTCTTGCATTCGATACTAAGAATACAAAAACTAACCCATTGATGGGTTGGGAATCCGGAGAAGACACTATGAGTGAAGTTATTTTAAATTTTACATCAAAAGAAAAAGCAATTGTATATGCTAAAAAAAATAAAATTATCTATCAAGTTATAGAGCCAAAAAAATCTGAATTTATTATTAAATCATACAGCGATAATTTTTTGAAAGACTGATATGTGGAGAAGTTTTTTTACTGACAGAAAATGGATGTTTTGGTGCTATGGAGGCGGTTCACTTATTTTAGTCTTAATAGTTTTTCAAACATGGTTGTCTGTTCAATTTAACACTTGGTATGGATCTTTTTATGATTTGTTGCAAAAACCACCAGAAACAGGTGGGCTCGAACAATTTTACGAAAGATTAACCTTTTTTCTTTATTTAGCTATTCCATACGTAACTACCATTTCATTTACAAATTGGTTTACCAGGATGTGGACTTTTAGATGGAGAGAGTCAATTACTTTTTCATATATGCCTTATTGGCGTAATGTTGACGTAAAGGTTGAAGGGGCATCTCAGAGAATCCAAGAGGACTGTAGAGATTTTGCAAACATAGTTGAAAATATAGGTCTTGATATTGTTAGAGCTTTAATGACTCTTATAGCATTTTTACCAATTTTGTGGTCTCTTTCTGAAAATGTTGTTGCGCCATATTTAGAAAATGTATCAGGTTCATTGGTTTGGGTAGCACTATTAGTTAGTATAGGAGGGCTTACTATAAGTTGGTTTGTTGGAATCAAATTACCTGGATTAGAGTATAATAATCAAAAAGCTGAAGCCGCATTTAGAAAAGAATTAGTTTATGGTGAAGATGATAGAGCAAGATATGCTCTAGCACCATCAGTTTTAAAATTGTTTACTGGTATAAAATTTAATTACCATAGACTTTTTTTGCATTACGGATATTTTGATTTATGGTCAATATTATATAGACAAATATTTGTGATAGTACCCTTTTTAATAATGGGACCAGGTTTATTCACTGGGGCCTATACTTTGGGAATTATGATGAGAGCAGTAAATGCTTTTGGTGAAATTAAAGATGCGTTTAACGTCTTTTTATATAATTGGGTACAAATAAACAGGTTAAGATCTATCCATAAACGTCTAAGTGAATTTGAAAAAGCCATTGGTTTTAATAAGCCCTTGAGAAAAGCTAAAAAATCCGATGTAAGAGTTTAATGGAGCTCTACCTTAAACTTATAGATGTTTTATTCCCTGTTTTTTTTATTATTGGAATTGGTTACTACCTTGGTAAAAAAGATTCTAAATTTGATACTAAATTTATAACTAATTTTGCTGGAACTATCGGTACTCCAGCAATGATATTCTATACTATTACAACAACAGGTGTAACCTTAGAAATTTTTACAGAGTACTTTGTATATGCTTTGATTTTATTATCAGCATTTGCGTTGATCGGATTCTTCTTTTTATTATTTTTAAAAAAAGATCCTATTACCGAACTTCCCCCGATGTTTTTACCCAATACTGGCAACATGGGTGTACCTATTTGTTTATTTGCTTATGGTACTGCCGGTCTCGGTGTAGCATCAGCAATAGCATCTGTTATTATTCTATTTCACTTTACTATTGGAGTTTTATTAGCTAGTAAGAAATTTTCATTTATCATTCTAATTAAAAATGGTCCAATTTATGGAATTATAGCTTCAATTTTGTTTCTTTATTTTGATTGGGACGTTCCTGGATATTTAGAGAACACGACATTTTTACTGACTTATACAACAATATTTTTAGTTCTTATGGCACTAGGTGTTGCTTTAACAAGATTGAAGGTTGTCTCATGGAAACATGCAACTATATTGGGAGCTGTTAGGGTAATTTTGGGCCCCATAATTGGTTTTACTCTGATTAATTATTTAGAGCTTAGTGGGTTTATGGCAGGTGTTCTGTTCATACAATCAGCGATGCCAAGTGCAGTTTTAACGTACCTTGTTGGTTCCATGTATTCAAAGAAGAGGGCAGTAGATAATATTGCTAGTGTAATTGTCACTTCAACGCTAATGTCTTTCGTGACAATTCCTGTTGTTGTTTATCTATCTTTACGATTCTTTAATTAACACTTTTTTTATACTTAAAGTATTACTTTAAGTTATTTACTTATACATCTGTTTTTATTCAATAATATTAATATTAATAAATAAGATAATTAAATATTTTGCTAAAAATAGTGATTTAATCAATCAGTAAACATATGCATACTGTAGAATTTAAAAAAACCGCATAAACAATGGGTTTTTTTCATATAGTGAAACTTGTTTTTAAAAAGGAACAGAATAATACAGTTAAATAGGGCAGACAAACAGTAAGCAATGCAGTTTGAGAATATAGCGTTTAATGGGCCATATACGGGTCTATTTTAATCATTTAACCATACAGGCTCTAATACACCGCATAAAACCTTGATTTTTATTAAAATACACTTATAGATTGCAAAAAACGTTGAAAAATAAGGGTTTTTTGGGCATAAAAGACCCCATTTTTAAGGCTTTTTTTGATATCTTGCATACTTTTTTGAACCCTTATTGGGACCTACAAATATGATTGTCCAGGCTGATTTACCCTCTGGGATCTTTAAACTATGTCTATCTGAGCCCTTTCTATAGCCGATATAGCCTGGCCCTCTCCAAAAAGTCCCGTTTTCCCTTGTTTCCCAATATCCACCCTTAACTACAATAGTCAAATAAGACCAATAATGGTCGTGTAAATCACCTCTATCACTCTTTAGGATCTGGTGAACGAAGATATTGAAAGGGAACCATTTAGGTCTTTTACGAAATAAGGGATAGTATCTAACCATAAATGGCTCAGCTTTATTATAGTCTGGCCAGCTTGGACCTCGATCCATCACAATTCTTTTTCTAGACTCGAACATCATCGTATATTTAATCACTTGACTTTAAAAATCATCTATTATATTAGTAGTGATAATTAATTGTTATCAATAGTAATAGATATGAATGAACTAGTTACAGATCTAAAAGCCTTACATGAGGAAACTCTAAATAACCTTAAAAGCTCAAAAGCAAGCAATACTATAAGAGCTTATAAATCAGATTTTAAGGACTTTGGAGCCTTCTGTGCCAAGCACGGTTTCAAATCATTACCGACAGAACCTAAAATAGTGGCATTATATCTAACTTATCTATCTGGAAAAAACTCTAAAATGAGTACTTTAAGGCGTAGATTGGTCTCTATAAGCATGATTCATAAACATAAGGGGCATTACCTGGATACAAAGCATCCCATAATTATTGAGAACCTAATGGGTATTAAACGTACAAAAGGAACCATTCAAAGGGGTAAAAAACCTATATTAATCAATCATTTAAAAGCAATAATTAAAGTAATAGATGAAGATAAAATTGAGGAAATTAAGAAAATTAGAGACAAAACAATCATCTTAACTGGTTTCGGAGGCGGGTTTAGAAGAACAGAATTAATATCAATAGATTATGAAGATCTGGAGTTTGTACCTGAAGGTTTAAAAATCACTCTTAAAAGATCAAAAACAGACCAATTTGGAGAAGGGATGATTAAAGGACTGCCCTACTTCTCAAATAAAAATTATTGCCCTGTATCTCACTTAAAGAAATGGATAAATTTGTCAAAAATTAAAGAAGGTCCAATTTTTAGAAGATTTGTAAAAGGATCATCATTAACAAATGATAGATTAACTGATCAATCGGTAGTTTTAATAATTAAAAGATATTTAGAAATGGCTGGGATAAATAATAAAAACTTTTCAGGTCATAGTCTAAGATCAGGATTTGCAACAGTTTCGGCTGAGTCTGGTGCTGATGAAAGAAGTATTATGGCAATGACAGGTCATAAAACAACTCAAATGGTTAGAAGATATATTAAAGAAGCGAATTTATTTAAAAATAACGCTTTAAATAAAGTTAAATTATAGACCAGGATTCTGGCCAGAAATCTTTATTATTTGAAGGATTTAGATTATCAGAAGGTCTAACACATATTTTATTAGGATATTGGTTCAACCACGCACCCCACCAATGAAATGATGATGGGCTTACAATAAAATGTTTTGCGAAACTGAATAAATAGAAATCGTTTATATAGTCATTATTCTGAACAAAAATAAACTTATTTCTATCGAATATTTTATCTAGATCAGAAAAATTATTAGACCAAATAAAGAATTTTGGATTATCAATTTTATTTTCAAAATATGAGACAGCTCTATTAATATAATTAATAATATCTTCTAATCTCATATCCTTTTTGGGCTCTCTTCCTCTATCGTTGAAGTAACTTGGTTCAACAAATCTATCTCTACGTACATGGATTGAAACTGAATTGCTTTCACTTAATAAATTAATAAATTTATTTTTATTGTCAATATAAGAGTTTTTTATTTTGAATTCTTCAATTAATTCAGTCTTAAGATCGAAAAAGTATTTTTCGGATTCAAAATATCCCTCAAGATAAACTGTATCAGATAAAGGATAGTCAATTTTTTCGTAATAAGTTTTCTTATTTGAACCTTTAGGATCCGTCAAAAAAGCTTTGTTTTTTTGAAATCTATTTAGAGTTTTAATTATTTTTTTATAATTATGAGTTATATAATTATCGTATTTATTAGATTTATCTGCTAAACCCCCTGTTAAATTAAAAGGATTTAATCCAAAAGCTCTGCCAAAAGTTCTGTTTTTAGCTTGAAAAAAACCTGATGTATTATCAATATATAACTTATAACCAAACCTTTTAGCTAAAGAAAATGCGTTAGCATACATAAACATTTGATTACCTAACCCAGCAGCTACTTTTACAATAATTTTCTTATCCATAATTTTTTATAAATTTTAATTTTATATCATTCCTTAATTTTCTATTTTTTTTTAATAAGTATTCATATTTTAAAGCCTTACTTTTATCTTTAAAATTTTTCTTATAAATTAATTTCCAATATCTTCCTTTTGTACTTTTTGCGCCTTTATTTGAATTATGCTGGTTTAATCTATTTTTAATGTTTTTTGCATATCCTACATAAGTTTTATAAAAACCTTTCTTTTTTGAAATAATTAAATAAACATTATGTGAGCTTGGGCTCATTTAATAATTGAAATATTTTTTTATAGTCTTAACTATTTTTTCAGCATCACTTAACTTCATATATGGATAAACAGGGAGACTTAAGCATTCTTTAGACCATTTCTCAGATATTGGGAGACTCTCTTTTTTTACACTACCCCTTAATGCCCCTGCTCTATTAAGGCTATAAGGATAATGTAATTGTGAACTTATACCATTTTTTTGCAAATACTTTAAAAGCCTGTCTCTATTTTTAACTCTTATAACGTATAAATGCCTAGATGATCCCGGTTTAGTTTCTGTAGTTTTAACCTCGCTAATAAATTGCAGTTCATCATCATAATACTTTGAAATTTTTCTTCTGTAATCATTATGTTTTTTTGTATGATTTACTTTTTCAAAAAGAATAGATGCTTGTATGGTGTCCAATCTACTGTTTAAGCCTTCATATTCATGAACATTTTTTTTGATAGTTCCCAAATTTCTTAATATTTTTAATTTACGATAAAAATTCATATTATTAGTAGTTATCAATCCACCATCCCCATAAGCACCAAGGTTTTTTGATGGATAAAAACTGTAACAAGATAAATCAGCGTAAGAATGATTGAGTTCTTTTTTACAACAGGTTTCTTCATCTGCTCTACCACAGTTATAACAACTAAATGCAAAATGAGATTGAGCGCTATCTTCTATAATAAAAACTCTTTTACCTACAATTGATCTTAATCTTTTTATATCAACCTTTTGACCATATAAATTTACCGGGATAATTGCTTTGGTGTTTTTGTTTATTTTTTTTTTAACAGACTCCAAAGATATCAATCCTGTGTCAGGATCTATATCAGCAAAACAAATTTTTGTCTTATTTAATGCCAAACTTAAACCCGTTGATATATATGACATACCAGGAATTATCACCTCATGTTTTTTTTTAAGTCCTAAAGCTTTAATAGACAAAATTAAAGCATCTGTACCTGTTGCACAACCAACTGAATATTTAACATTAGCTAATTTAGAAAATTTTTTTTCAAATTTTTCTACATTTTTTCCAAGTATAAAGTCTCCTTTTTTAACAGTCGATAAAAGAGATTTGTTAATCTTTGATTGTTCATTTTTAGAAAATGGATTAACATCAGTAAATTTCATAATTAAATTTTCCTTAAATATTTTGCTGGGTTACCTGCGTAGATACCTTTTTTTTTAATATTCTTAGTAACTACTGATCCAGCTCCAATGACAGATCCCCTGCAGATATGAACTGGTAAAATTGTTGAATTGGATCCAATTAGCACATCATCGGCAATTACTGTTTTTTTATAATATTTTGAGTTTCTATTTATTTTACCTTTTTTAAAATCATCATTTGTAAACATAGTTCCATGGCCTATAAAACAATTATTTCCAATTTTTACTTTTTCACATATAAAAGAGTGACTTTGTACCCTTGTATTATTTCCAACACTTGTATTTTTTTGTATCTCTACAAAAGGACCGATAAATACGTTACTACCGAACTTTGAGCCATAAATATTAGTTGGTTCAACCACAATACAATTTTTTCCAAATTTTGTGTTTTTAATTTTTGATTTATGTTTTTTTAGTTTCAATTAATCCATCCATTTAAGTTTTTTGGAAGTTTCTCTATTAAAAGATTTTGATATTATGTATTCAGACACTTTCTGACATTCAAATAGGTCAAAATATCTCCTTCTTCCATTCTTTGCTATTCTGACTCTCGATTTATCATTTGATTTATAAAAATTTATTTTATTTGCTAGATCTTGAAGACCTGAATAAAAAATTACTTCATCTCTGCTAAAAAAATTGTCTAGTTTAGTTCTTTTATCAATAAAAGTTAATAATCCATTACCAATAAGTGAGGCTATTCTGTTACTCGTTAAATATTTTAATGGTTTCCCTCTTGTTAAATTAAGAGCCATCTTGGAATTAACTATTACTTTATAAAAATCATCTGCCCAAACCGGCTCTCTATCTTTATAACCATATATATCAAAAATGATATTCGGACATTCCGAAATTAATTCACTAATAAAATTATGTCTTTCGTCTTGCTTATCCCTTTTCAATTTGCCCCTATTAACACCATGACTCATTGAAAAAAAAACATCATTAATTTGATTTATGTTTTCATAAATTTTTAATTTTTCAATGTTTTTATCAACAGGGATGGGTAAATAATGGAAGTTATTCTTTTTCTTTAAAAAATTAAGTGTCGATGGATGTGTTGTAATAAAATTAGAGGTAATGAAATCATCATATTTTAAGAGTTTTTTTCTATTAGATGAAAAATCAGGTCCGCTATCGGCTAAATGGTCCTCAAACCATTGTGAAATAATTGTATTTTTACTTTGGTCTTTTATACGCTCAAGTGTGATGTTATCAATGTCGTACGAGTGTCCAAGTAAAATTAGATCAGGTTTGTAATTTTTTGCAGTTTCGTAAATCATTGTGTTCAAATAACTTTTACCCTTAAAATCTCTAAAAGATTTGTTAAATTTACCAACATCTCTATCACTAACATTAATTACATCATGACCATTTCGTATGAATCCATTAGCCAATTTCTTTGCAATAGATATGTAGTAAAGCCTATTAAATTGGCGATTACCAAAATTTGAGATGTTTAAAATTTTGAGATTATTTATATTTCTATTAATAAAAATATTCTTTTCATTAATAATTTCTTCTCTTAATAAGTCAAAGATTTTAGTATTTTTTTTAATATCATGAAAAACGGACTTTAAAGATTTCTTTTGTAAATCTTCTCTTAGTTTTTTATCATTTATTAAACTATTAATTTTTTTATAAATTTCGCTTTGATTAATACGATTTAAGTAAATACCATACGGTATTGTTTCAGGCAAACCACCGCGTCTGGATAAAATTGTTGCGCAACCTCTAGAAGCAGCTTCCAAGGATGTTCTGCCAAAGGGCTCTTCCCAATGAGAGGGAACAACAGATATGCTTGATTTTTTGTAAATATTAAGTGTTTCATCATGTGTAATCCACCCCAAATGAAATAGTCTTTCATGTTTAAAATTATATTTTTCTCTGGGCTCGTCTCCAATAACAATACTTTTCCAATCTTTATGTTTTTTGAGGATCTTAATTATAGCTCTACCAAAAGTATCATATCCTTTTGAATGGTTTAGCTTACCAACAAAAGTTATTATTTTTTCCTTTTTTGGAAATTTGTTTATTTTAGTAATTGCAGGATAAACAACTTGGCATTTTTCATGATTTTTGATGTCAAGACCTTCGAAAAATTTTTCTTTCACCCAATTACTTACAAAAGTAATTTTATTACAAATTTTTAAAAGACGCTTACGTTCTTTTGCCGTAACAGCACCCCTCAAAGTTTGGGGGTTATTGTGAATTATTAATATGTATTTATTATTACTTAAATATTTCTCAATATGTAAAATATACGAAGGCCGATTATGTATCTCAATAAGTGAAAACTTTTTTTTTCTTAATACATCAATAAATTTATTTACATATTGCAAGTTTTTACTCTGTAGACCGAAATTAGAAAACTTTAAATTTACGTATTTAAAGTTATTAAATACCTTGTTAATATTTGATGTATAACCAAAAATTGTTGTATTTTTATTAAATTTACTATTTTTTGAAAAGTCTTTAACCCATATTGATGCAGAGCCCGCATTGTCCCTTATAAATTGGTCTTTGTATGGAAGTAAAATTGCAACATTTATCTTCATTAAATTAATACCCTTTACCCTCCTTACTTTTAATACCTTTTAATTTTTGTAAAACCGATTTTGCTCCACTAGACATAAATCTTTGATCAGATCCTACCGTAACTAACTGAAAACCTATTTTGATCATTTTTTCTGCATATTCAGGTGTTGCATTATGGATGCCAGGGATTTTTTTATTTTTTTTTGCATGTTCTAAAATTTTCATAATTGAAGGATAAGCTGGATCATTTTCTCCTTTATCAAAACCGGGTTCTGTTCCTATAGCTAAGCTTAAGTCTGCTGGTCCTATATATATACCATCTAAACCTGGTGTAGACATTATCTCATCAAGTTTATCCAGCGCCTCTTTTGTTTCGATCATTGCAAATTTTAATATTTCATCGTTTGCATATTTTCCATAATCAGATCCGCCATATAAAAGGCTACGTATTGGACCAAAACTTCTATACCCCTTAGGAGGATACAAGCAAGCTTGGACGAACTTCTCAGCTTCTTGTCTGTTACTAACCATGGGACAAATTACTCCATACACACCTGCATCTAAAATTTTCATTATTTGACCTGGTTCATTCCAATTAACTCTAGCCATCGGTACAGTATCAGTTGTTGATATTGCCTGAAGCATTTGCAAAGCATTAGGATAATCAACAGCTCCGTGTTGCATATCAATTGTGAGAGAGTCCCATCCCTGATGTGCCATTACTTCGGTAGAAAAAGAATTTGGTATTTGAAGCCATCCATTTACTACAGCTTTACCTTCAGAAACAATTTTTTTGAGCTTGTTTTTACGCATTAACTATCCGGAAAGGCCAAGGTGAGTATATTTTATATTCAGATAGTCTTTAATACCAACAGAACCACCTTCACGTCCATATCCAGTCTGTTTAATTCCTCCAAAAGGTGTTTCGGCTGTTGCAACAACGGGTGTATTAACTGCAACTACACCGGTCTGAAGTTGTTCTGATGCTTTGAAAGCTTTTTCCATGGAATTTGTACACACATAACCTGCAAGACCACAATCATGTTTGTTTGCTCTCTCTATTACTTCATCAAATTTTTTAAAAGTTGTTATAGGTGTAATTGGACCAAAAGGTTCTTCTGTCATTATTGTAAAATTATCTTTAACATTATCAATTATAGTGGGTTCATAAAAATAACCTTTGTTAAAACCTGCCGGTCTCTTTCCTCCGTACAAAATATTACCACCTTCTTTTTTTGTTTTTTCAACTAGTTTTTCTATTTCTTCTAATCTTTTTTTTGTAGTTATTGGGCCTAAATTAGTGCCTTCTTTTAAACCATCTCCAATTTTAAGTTTTTTTGTTTTTTCAATAAATGTTTTGGTAAAATCATCTTTTTTACTTTCGTGAATGTAGAATCTTGTTGGAGAAATACAAACTTGACCATTATTTCTATATTTGGAAGTAATTGCCATATCTGTTACTTTATCAATATTAGAGTCTTCGAATACAATAAAAGGTGCGTGTCCACTAAGTTCCATTGTAACTCTCTGAACTTTGTCAGCAGCTTTCTTCAGAATTAATTTGCCTACTCTTGTAGAACCAGTAATTGAAACTTTTTTAATAATATCAGAAGAAATTAAATCGTTAGAAATTTGTTCGGGATCACCAGATAATAAATTAACTACACCCGGAGGAATACCAGCATCATTTATTATATTCATCAATTCCATAACAGCGCCCGGTGTAATTACATCAGGTTTAACTATTACTGAACATCCAGCTGCTAAAGCTGTTGAAATTTTTCTTGAGGCTAAAATTATTGGAAAATTCCAAGGTACTAATGCAGCCACAACTCCTATTGGTTGGTATATGACTTGAACACGGGTATCTTCAAATCTGCTTTCAACAGTTTGTCCAAAAATTCTTTTAGTTTCTTCAGAATTCCATTCAAAAATATCTGCTGCACCTCCAACCTCTCCTGCTCCTTCTACTAAAGGTTTACCTACTTCCAGAGCTAGCCATTTAGCCAGAACATTTTTTCTTTCTCTCATAAGTTCAGATATTTTTCTTATTTTTGATGATCTTTCCCAGGCGGGAGTTTTTTTCCAAATCTTAAAACCTTTTTCGGCAGATTTTAGAGCTTTGACAACATCATTTTTTGTAGCCTTAGAAGCTTTCCCTATTATCTCTTCTGTAGCGGGATTTATTACATCGTATGTTTCTTTTTTCTCTGAGGGTTGCCATTTACCATCTATGAATTGACCAAATTTTGAATACATTTATTAACTTTTTATTGCTTAAAAGATAAACATTACTAGTCTATACTTTAATTAATTTATGAAAAAAATTCAACTAACTTGTGCTCATGCTATTGTAAAACATCTAATATCTCAAAAGATATTAGTTGATGGTAAAAAATTACCTCTCTTTGCAGGTGCTTTTGGAATCTTTGGTCACGGAAATGTGGCTTGTCTTGGGCAAGCATTAGAGGAAAATAAAAAAGAACTACCAACTTGGCGTGGTCATCATGAACAAAATATGGCTTTAACCGGCATAGCTTATGCTAGAGCTAAAAGAAGAAAACAGATTTTTGTAGCAACTAGTTCAGTTGGTCCAGGATCTACAAATATGCTAACAGCAGCAGCAGTTGCTATGAGTAATCGTTTACCAATTTTATTTTTGCCTGGTGATACTTACGCAAACAGAATACCAGATCCAGTTTTACAACAAGTTGAGCATTTTAATAATCCTGGAATTACTCAAAATGATGCTTTTAAAGTGGTTACAAAATATTTTGATCGAATTACAAGACCAGAGCAAATTTTACAAACCTTACCTCAGGCTATACAAATTATGTTGGACCCTGCAGATTGTGGACCAGCTTGTATCTCTTTATCTCAAGATGTTCAGGGTGAAGTCTTTGATTATCCTGAAGAATTTTTTAAAGAAAGAATTCATACTATAAGGCGTCCAAGAGCTGATGATTACCAAATTAAACAAGCAGCTGAATTAGTTAAAAATTCATCAAATCCAATTATAATTTCTGGTGGTGGGGTTTTTTATTCTGACGCTACAAAAGAACTAAGTTCATTTGCCAAAAAACACAATATTCCTGCAACTCAAACGGTTATGGGTTACTCATCAATGAAAAAAGATGATCCTTATTTTGTTGGACCAATTGGAGGTCTTGGAGGAAAAGCAGCAAATAATCTTGCGAAAAAAACTGATTTAGCAATTGCGGTTGGTACTAAGCTAGGTGACTTTACCACTGGATCTTGGGCTAATTTTGAAAATCCTAAATTTAAATTACTATCAATAAACGTATCCAGATTTGACGCCAACAAACATATGGCACAATCAGTGATTGGTGATGCAAAAGTATCATTGTCGGATCTTTCTAATGCATTAGGATCGTGGAAAGCACCCAGTGATTGGTACAAAAAATCTAGAAATGAATTAAAAAGCTGGAATGATTATGTTGATAAAGAAAGTGGACCAACAAATCAAAAATTGCCATCTTATGCTCATGCTGTTGGAGCTGTTTATAGAAAATCAGATCCGTCTGATATTGCAGTAACAGCTGCGGGTGGTTTGGTTGGTGAAGTTGTTCAGGTATGGCGACCAAGAGAATTAAGTACTCATGAGACAGAATGGGGTTTTAGTTGTATGGGATATGAAATCTCAGGTGCTCTCGGAATCAAAATGGCTAATCCAAAAAAAGAAGTTATAGCTTTTATTGGTGACGGATCCTATTTACTTTATAATTCTGATATTTACAGTTCTATAATTACAAATAATAAATTAATCATAATAGTCTGTGATAATGGAGGACATGCAGTTATTAACCGTTTACAATTATTTAAAGGTGGAAAAGAATTCAATTGTCTTTTCAAAAGCTCAAAAGTTAATAATCTTAAAAATATAGATTTCGCAAAACATGCTGAAAGTTTAGGTGCAACAGCAGAAAATGTTAATTCCATAAGTGAACTAGAAGCAGCCTTTTTAAGAGCAAAAAAATCTAAAAGTACATATTTAATTTCAATTAAAACAGACGGATATCAGTGGTTAGAAGGATCAGCTTATTGGGAAAGTCCTACTTTAGAAAAACCAATAACTAAGGAAAACAAAAGAGCTCTTAAAGAACACCTTGATGGTAAATCAAAACAAAGACAGGGTGTTTAAACTTTATGTCAAAAATCTATAAAGTAGGCTTAATCGGTTGTGGACATATCGCAGAAACTTATTTCAAGGCGCATAGATATTTTAAAAACTTTAGAATAATTAAGTGTGCAGACATAAATCATTTAGCAGCAAAAAAATGTGCATCTACTTATAAAATTAAAGCATTAAGCGTAAAAAAATTACTTAAAGATAATGAGATTCAAATAATATTAAATCTTACTATACCAAAAGCACACTACGAGGTCTCTAAAAAAGCCCTCCTAAATAACAAGCATGTTTACACAGAAAAACCCATGGCAATTAATGTAAAAGATGGAAAAGAATTATTAAAAATTGCTAAAAGAAAAAAATTATACATAGGTAATGCTCCAGATACATTTCTTGGAGGTGGTAATCAAAAATCTAAAGAATTATTAGAAAAGAATTTTATTGGAAAAATTAACTTAGGAAATATTATTTTTGCTTATCCTGGTGTTCAATCCTATCACCCCAACCCAGAACCATGGTTTGCAAAAAATGAAGGCGGTCCAGTAATTGATATGGGACCGTATTATTTAACAGCCTTAGTAAACCTTTTAGGACCAGCTAAACAAGTTTGGGGAAGTTCAATGTGGAATAAAAAAAAAAGGATAATAGGTATTGGACCGAGAAAAGGTAAACAAGTCAAAGTCCTTTGTCCAACGACTTATTTAGGAACAATATTCTTTAGAAATAAATCAATAGTAAGATTCACTCTATCATTTGATGTCATAGCTCATCATAGAAACCATATTGAGTTATATGGGGACAGTGGCTCTATACTTGTTCCAGACCCTAATATGTTTGGTGGGTCAGTTTACACTTGCAAAAAACTTGGTGGTACTTGGAAAGAACATAAAACAAATAAAATGCCTCTTGGAAAAATAAATATAAGAAAAAAAAGTCTTAGAGCTAACGAGGCACCAATTAATGCAAATTATCGAGGAGTTGGATTAGCAGAAATGGCTTATTGTATCAAAAATAAAAAAAAACACAGATGTAATGGAGAACTTTCTCTTCATGTTTTAGATATAATCCAATCAATTATGTTAGCAGCTAGGAAAAAGAAAAGAGTAACTATAGAAACTACGTGCAATATACCAAAAAAATTAACGCTTAATGAAATCAAAAAGATAATGCGAAATTAATCGTTTAATTTTAAATCTAAGTAAAGAGCCGCTGACCAAGAAAAATTCTTTGCACCCATTGGTTTACCGTTCTTGCAACTATAATATTCAAAAAAACCTTTTTTTTCTAAAATTTTGATAGTTTTATTTTTAATTTTATCAGAAAAAAACTTATCTTTATTTTTTAATCCTTTATAAATAAACCAGTTGCAATTAATCCAAACAGGGCCCCTCCAGTATCTTTTCTCCTCAAAACTTTTATGATTTGGTTTAACTGATGAAAAAAAATATTTCTCTTTTAAGTTATGTTTTTTAAGATTTTTTATTAGTTTGTTGTTAATTTTATCATTATTCAAATCAGCAAATAATACAAAATAATTAGTTATTGATGGAATGTAGATCTTTTTGTTATTTTTTAAATCTTTTGAAAAGAAAGTTTCTCTTTTTTTATCATATAATTTAAGGAAATTTTTTTCTGTCATTTTGATGTAATTATCTATTTTATTTTTGTTCAAACCAAAAACATCTAATAATGTAACTAGGTCTTTGTTTGCTCTTAAAAATATTGAATTAAAACCAACATCTACGACATTAAAAAAGGAGGATTTATAGACTTTTTTTGGATTGTATTTAATTTTTCTTAAATTATTTTTTATTGTGACATATCTATCGTAATCAATATCATGCGGTCTATAATCTGGATTTACAACCTTATTATCAGCTCTTATATATTTTATATTTTTCTCAATTTTTACTTTATTCATAGGCTCATCCCATATAGGGGAATTATCATATCCACTCTCCCAAGGATGCAGAATTGATACCAAGCCAGTTTTTTTGGGATCTCTAAATTGAATAAACCATTCATGAAATTTTTTAATTTTTAAAATTATTTTTTTTATATTTAAAAGTTGAGTTTTGTTAGTATTATTTTTATTTAAAATTTCTTTTAAAATTGTTGCTAATATTGGTGGTTGAGTTATTCCAGATGAGTGGATTTTATTACCACAATTCCATGCGGTATAATTTGGATAATAATTTGTTCTTGTATTGTGAAATAAAATGTGTGGGACCATTCCATCTTTCCATTGTCCATCTAACAGTGTGCTTATTTCTTTTAATGCAAAGTTTAAATTAAAGTAAGAATATCCTAGAGCGATAAAGCCAGAGTCCCAATTCCACTGAGCGGGGTAAAGTTTGTTATTGGTTGGTAAAGTGTATCCTTTTCTCCTGTTACCAAGTAAAGTTTTCTTTGCTTTATTAATTGAAACTTTCATTAACCTTTTACACTTCCTGCAGTTAATCCACTTACAAGATATTTTTCAAAATAAACAAAAATCAGAAGAATGGGTAATGTCACTACTACTGAACCGGCCATTAAATATTGTCTTGGTGTTTCAGCATCTCCAGTTAAATGATTAATAGCTCTGGATAAAGTAAATGATTTTGGATTATCTAAAAACATTAAAGAAAATAAAAACTCGTTCCAAGCAATCATAAAAACATATAAGGCAACTGATGCAATCGCAGGCAAACTTAAAGGGATGATAATTTTTAGAATTATTCCAAACCAATTTTGTCCATCCATAAGACCAGCATCTTCAATTTCTTTAGGAATACTTTTAAAATATCCTTGTAGCATATATATAGCGACTGGAAGCGTGGTTGCAGTGTATACAATCAAGAGTCCTTCTACAGAATTTCTTAAGCCGAGCTGACTGAAGACTGTATAGAGTGGTATTACCAAAACTATAGCTGGGAACATGTAAATTATTAATATTGATGTTGACAGGAATGTTTTTCCAAAAAAATTCAGACGAGCAACTGCATAGGCGGCAGGTATAGCAAATATTAAAGTTATTATTACTGTCCCGATAGAAACGAAAGAACTAGTTAAAATATATCTACCAAAATTGTATGTTTTAAAAATTACAAAATAAGATTTAAAAACATCATATAAATTATTTTTAAAATCAATACTAAAATCTAAAGGATTAACCAATAATGCAATTTGAGTTTTAAAACTAGTTACAAACATTATATAGAATGGAAATAATATTACGAATGCGAAAAATATTATGCCAAATAATGAAATAAAATCAAAAATTATCTTTTCTGTAACATAATCTTCCTTTAAAAAATCTTTATTATACTTTCTTATTCTGCTTGTAAAAAACAGTGTTATTAAGAATAAACCAAAATAAAACCACAAAGGTGTCGGCTCATTTAAATAATAATATAAAGCAGTGAATAGTGTAGATAAAATTATAATTTTAATTAAATGATCAAGTTTATTTCCAATAAAGATGAATAAAAATGTCGTTAAAATACATAATAAAAAATTTTGGTTTATATTTAAATTTTGCAAATTTAGACCTTGAAGGGTTGCCATAATTTTCCATATTGAAATTATTGATAAAAAGAAAACAGATGATATTGTTAAAAATATAATTAAGGGTTTATATTTCATTTGCTTTTTTTCCTATTAATTTAAAATAAATAAACATAAAGATTATAAGTATTAAAACAATTACAATGGAGACAGCAGAGCCCATCCCAATATCTGATACACCAAATCCTTGCTGATAAACATTTATCGGTAAAGTTCTGGTACCAGACGCTCCACCAGTTAGTAAAAAAATATCTTCAAATTTATTAAAATTCCAAATAAATCTAATCATAAATAATATAGAAATAATTGCAGTAATTTGAGGCAACGTAATATGAATAAATTTTTTTAATGGACCTGCGCCATCAACCTCTGCTGCTTCATAAAGATCCTTAGGGACTGCCTGAAGTCGTGCCAGAATAAACAGGAATGCTAAAGGAAAGTATCTCCAAATCTCAAAAAATATAACTGTAGTTAATGCTAATCTTAATTTAATTTCAAATCCTAAGATATTCATCATTATATACTTTTGACCTAATAAATTTATTGGTTGGTCTATGATTTGAAAATTAACTAATA
Organism: uncultured Pelagibacteraceae bacterium; assembly: GCA_902530635.1. Classification (GTDB taxonomy): domain Bacteria; phylum Pseudomonadota; class Alphaproteobacteria; order Pelagibacterales; family Pelagibacteraceae; genus Anoxypelagibacter. The sequence goes on from CACABC010000006.1 coordinate 34,688, forward strand.
ATGCATTTAAGGTTCCACTATTTGGATCAAGTAATAAAGTCCACGTATATGCTAATGCAACAACTGGTCCTACATACGGGAAAAGCAAAATGCTTCTCATAAAAGTCCTTCCATAAAACTTTTGATTAACTAATTGTGCTGCAAATATTCCAAAAATTATAGCTCCTACTGTACCAAAAAAAGTAAAATAAAAGGTGGTCAATAATAAATCTATAAAATTATTTTCAATAAAAACTTTTTTAAAATTCTTTAAAGTAAATTTCATTGTTAATAATATATTGTCAGCTTTACCACTAAGGTTAGGTTTTTGTAATTTTATTATATTTTTATTAATTTTTTTATTATCAATATGTTGAATTAATATTTCAAAATTTTCTTTGTATTTTGCCTCCCATTTCCCAAAGTTGCATTTAATTTTATTTAAACTAAATTTACATCTAGAGTCTAAATTTATAGGTTTAATATTTTTAGGAAGTTTATCCGAAAATTTAACATCATCTATGCTTTCAATTAATGAGCTATTTCTTAATCTATAGAGAATTTTTAATTGTGATTGGTTCTCTGTAATTTCTTTTACAATTTTTTTCGCTCTTGGTTCTGGAATTCGTATATCTTTAAGTTCGACTTCTTTAAAACTAATCCATATATTTGCAAAAATAGGAAATAAAACTATAGCAAAGACGAGAAACACAGCTGGTAGCAACAGTGTGTAAGCAGTTCTTTTTTCTATTTTTGATAATGTATCACTCATATAAAAAGCGGATAATATATCATTATCCGCTTTTTAAAAATTTAATTATTAGAATTTAGCTAATTCAGCGTTTATTTTCTTAACTGCCTCATCAACTGAAATTTGATCATCAATATACTCTCTAGTGATTCTGTTTAGGAATTGAGCATTAATGATTTTTGACGCTCTAGAAAGTTCACCTTCTTTTACGCCCCATCTGTTTGCAGTATCTAATCCTGCGACTATGTTATTGATAACATCTGGAGAATAAAGTTCTGTTAAAGGTTTTTTTCTATCTACACCAACTGGAAGTTTACTCCAAGCTTTTGTATAAGCGTTAGGATCGCTTTTATTTCCTCTTCTTACAGGAAATTTTCCTTCAGGTGCAATACCTAATGTTGCTGTGTAACCCTCATCCATAGAATATTCTATGAATTTTTTAGCTTCATCAGTATCAGCATCTGCAGTTATTCCCAAGTATCTTACATCTGCCCAAGCAGCACCTTTTCTATTGTTTGGTCCACTAAAGTTAGTAATGAAACCAGTTTTTGATGCTAATTCAGGTGATGTTGGATCACTGTTAATAGTTGGAGGAGCAGAATCTCTTAATCCTGCCAATTCATCCATAATAAATGGAGACCAAATTATCATAGGTGTTTTTCCAGCAAAATATAGAGCTCTAGATTGTTTCCAGAATAATTCTCCCGGAGGGCTAGCTTTTGCTATAACTTTGTAAAATTCTAATGAATTTTTCAAAGCTTTTCCTTGTTTTTTAGTTCCACCTTTTTTAACAAAATTAACTCCATTAGCTAAAAGTACATGTTCTAGTACCTGGCTCATAAAGTTTTCATCTGTTTTAGTAGCAGCAACAAATCCGAACATGTCACCACCAGATAATTTACTAACAGCTTTAGTAATATTTTCGTAAGACGTTGGTGGTTCTAAACCAGCTTGTTCAAATAGGTCTTTTCTATAAACAACCATTTGTGTCCAACCATCAACTGGGACAGCTGCAATTTTTCCACCTTTTTTAGCCATGTTAAGTGCACCAGGAGCAAAAGTTGATTTACCCAAAGATTTAACGACATCGTTATTAGCACTTACATCTAAAATACCTGCTTCTGCCCAAGGTAAAACGTACTGAAGTGTATGGTATATCACGTCAGGTAAGTTACCTGCAGCTGCAGCAGCTGTAGCTCTTTTTCCAAGATCTTTTTCTTCAACAGGTATTACTTCGACACTAATTCCTGTCTTGGCTTCAAAAGCTTTTGCCATTTCTTGTTGTTTTTCCATTCTTGCTGGCTGTACCTCAGTAGTCCAGAATGTAATTCCGGCATAACTTGAGTTTGCCATAAAAATAAAAGCAAAAACGTAAACTAATATTTTTCTCATTTTTTCCCCCTATAAAATTATTAATTTAACGCGAAAACCTACCAAATTTCTCAGGATATTAAACCCTTTAAAAAAAATATGGCAGACATGCTTTTTTTACTTTAACTTAATTTTTATTAAAATTATGAAAATTTTTAAACTTGTAGTTGTAATATATTATGGCAATTATTGAATTAACTAATATTGAAAAATCTTTCGGATCAAACAAAGTTATAAATAATTTTAATATTAAAATAAAAGATGGGGAATTTATTGTTTTGGTTGGGCCTTCAGGTTGCGGAAAATCTACACTACTTAGAATGATATCGGGGCTAGAAAAAGTAGATAATGGAGAAATATTTTTAGACAAAAAGCTAATTAACAACCTGCTTCCTTCAAGAAGAGAAATTGCAATGGTGTTTCAATCATACGCTTTATACCCCCATATGAACGTCTATGAAAATATGTCTTTTGGGCTTAAAATGGAGAAACTTTCCAAATCTGAAATAAATAGAAAAGTTAATGAGGCAGCTAAAACTTTACAAATTGAAGATTTATTAAATAGAAAGCCAAGAGAACTTTCTGGAGGTCAAAGACAAAGAGTTGCGATTGGAAGAGCAATCACAAGAAATCCAAAAGTCTTTTTATTTGATGAGCCACTTTCAAATTTAGATGCTGCATTAAGATCTGAAATGCGAGTTGAAATTTCTAAACTACACAAAAAAATAAATTCTAATATGATTTATGTAACACACGATCAAGTAGAAGCAATGACCTTGGCTGATAGAATTGTATTACTTAATAAAGGAAATATTGAACAATTTGACACTCCTAATGAAATTTATGAAGATCCAAACAATATATTTGTTGCAGAATTTATAGGTACACCAAAAATGAATATAATTAAAATTGATAAAAACAATATTAAAAATAATAATGTAGTAAAACTTTTTAAAAATGAAATAAAATTTGAAAATTTTAAATTTAATGATGATATCTATTTAGGTATAAGACCCGAAGATATTAGTTTAAAACATGATGGTGAGATTAAATTGGATATTAAAATTGATTTAATAGAAAACTTAGGATTTGAAAAAATTATTTACTCTTCAATTTCAAATAAAGAATTAAGAATTAAAACCTCTGAAAATATATCAAAAGAAACAAACAAGATATCTTTTTCAAAAAGTAAAGTTTTTCTTTTTGATAAAAATAAAAATAGAATACGATAATATTAATAAATTTGTTTTCTGCCTAAAAGCGCCGCACCTCTAACGCCGCTTGCATCACCATACTTAGGCTTCAAAAAAACTGTGCGTAAATTTACATTTTTTAAATTATTGAAGTTTTTAAGATATTTTTCTGTAATATTTTTTACTTCTTCAAGGGAATGGATTTCATTTGAAACCCCTCCTCCAAAAACGATTGCGTCTGGATCGATTATATTTATTATTAAGGATAAACTCAAACCTAGGTTATCTATGAATTTATTTATAAAATCTTTATCATCTTTTGAATCATTTCTTGCATTCTTAAAAATTTCTTTTGCGATCAATTTTTTTTTATATTTAGAATAATATAATCTTTCTAATCCTTTGCCTGAAATAAACTCCTCAATATTATTTTTATTATTAGGTACACCAATTGGTATATGACCCCATTCTCCTGAGAAAGCATTTGGTCCAACAAGAATTTTTTTATCTATAACTAAACCGCCGCCACATCCAGAACCCAATATAATTCCAAAAACAATTTTATAATGCTGAGCTGATCCATCATACGCTTCCGATAATGCAAAACAATTTGCATCATTTTCGCACAATACTTTCCTGTTTAAACTTTTTGAAATGTCATCAGAAAATTTCATATTATTTAACCATGGAGAGTTATAGGCATTTTGGATTAATCCTGTATCTAAATTTGTTGAACCAGGATGACAAACTCCAACGTTTAAATTTTTTTTAAATTGCTTTTCAATTTGATTTACTGATATAGCTATAGAATTAATTGTTTCTTTATAATCTTTTGGTGATTCCTTGCGACTTCTATGTAATTCAGTACCGTTATCATCTAATAAAACTGATTCAATTTTAGTAGCGCCTAAATCTATTCCGATTTGCATTAGTTTTTTGATAATCTATCGATTTCTTTTAATTCTACTTCAAGCTTATCTAATTCTTCTCCACCAGCCATCATTCCTAAAAGTTTTTCACGGGATAAATCTTTTTTATCAAAAGTTCCCATGCTTTTTCCCCTATTTAAAATTGTAAAACTATTTCCTACTGGATACGCATGATGTACGTTGTGGGTAATTAAAATAACTCCGAGACCTGAAGCTGCAGCTTTAACGATATATTTTAAAACGACAGATGCTTGGTGAACACCAAGAGCAGAAGTTGGCTCATCAAGGATTAAGACTTTTGCACCAAAATAAATTGCTCTCGAAATTGCCAAACATTGTCTTTCTCCACCAGACATAGTTCCAACTGCCTGTGACGGATCCCTAACATCAATACCTATCTGCCCCATTCTTTCAGACGCAATGCTATTGGCTTTATTAACATCAAAGGTTTTAAATGGGCCGAAACCTTTCATAGGCTCTCTTCCCATAAAAAAATTTCTTGTTACGCTCATTAAAGAAACTAAAGCTAAATCCTGATAAACAGTAGCAATGCCCATATCCAAAGCATCTCTTGGAGAGTCAAAAATTGTTTTTTGTCCATCGACAATTATCTCTCCCTCGTCAGGTCTATGAACACCAGACAAAGTTTTAATTAAGGTTGATTTGCCAGCACCATTATCTCCAAGTAAACACATAATTTCACCTTTTTTAATATGCATGGTGACATCTTTAAGAGCAATTACAGAACCAAAAAACTTACTAATATTATTAAATTCAACCAAATTATTAGTCATTATTTATTTTCTGTAACCCTTCTTCTAATATAATTATTAAATATTACAGCTATTAACATCATTGCTCCTAAAAAAACTTTAAACCAATCGGTATCTACATCTGTGTAATATATTCCCATAGAAACCGTTCCGAAAATTAGAGCTCCAAAGGCAGCACCAATTGCAGAACCATAACCTCCTGTAAGTAAACAGCCACCAACTACTGCTGCCACAATGGCTTCTAACTCTTTTAAAAAACCTCTCATAGTGTCTGCAGATCCAGCATCTAGAACTTGTACACATGCATAAACAGTTGCTGCAACAGCCGTCCCAATAAATAAACTTATTTTTACTCTTCCAACTGGAACACCAACATTTCTGGCACCCAATTTGTCACCACCTGAAGCAAAAATCCAGTTTCCATACCTTGTTTTCATTAATAACCAAGTCGCAAATATTGTCATACCAATCCACCAAATTACAGATGCTGGAATACCTGTAGCTAATGGTGATCCATCTTGTCTTAAAGCAATCAAGCCTAAAGACCCAAGCCATGTAAAAACTCCTTTAAATGCATCTGCTGAGAAAATCCAAGCAATAGGATCGTTTTCTATTAATACTCTCAAGCCAGGTACTTGTGTTCTACCGGTTATTAATCTTGTTAAAGCAAGTGTCGCTCCTCTTAAAATAAATAACATTGCTAACGTAACAATAAAAGACGGAAGCCCTGTTCTAACTACTAAAATACCGTTTGCGTAACCAACAAGTACTGCCATTGAGAATGCAAAGAGAATACTCGACCATAAAGGCCACCCCCAATAAATAGCTGGGATAGCAATACATATTCCTGCAAACCCAATCATTGAGCCAACGGATAGATCAAACTCACCGCCTATCATTAATAACGCTGCTGCTACTGCTATTATTCCAAGATTAGCTGAAACCTCTAAAAAATTAATTGTGCCATATGCACTAAACATACCGGTATCACCGGCAATAATTCCAAAGAATATAAAAACAAGTATTGATCCACCTAAAGCTCCTAGTTCAGGGCGATTTAATAATACCTTGAGTTTTGAGACCTTTCGCAATCTTTCGTCTTTTGATTTTTCTTGAATACTTTTTGATTTAGCCGACATTTTTTTAAAATTTGTTTAAAAATAAAGGCCTGACTTTTTAGTCAGGCCTTTATTAAAGATTTTTATCTATAACCTTGTGCTGCCCATTTAATTACTTTGCTAGCATTTTTTGGAGTAACGAAACCAGGTCCCGTCATAACAACACCAGCTGGCATTGTTCCCCATCTCATGTACTGAGCAAAAATAGCTATTGGCAAATATCCTTGCAGATATTGTTGTTGATCAATTAAGAACTCAACTTCCCCAGCAGCAGCTGCTTTAAGCATGTCTGGTGACATATCAAATGTACCAAGTTTAATGCTACCAGTTTTACCAGCAGATTTAATTGCTTTTAATGCGGCTTCTCCAGAAAGACCTGCACCTAATGTAAGAATAGTATCTACGCCACCAAGTTTAGCAGCAACAGCTTTTTGAATTTCTGTTGGGTCATTTGATGTACCAAGAATTTCTACTGATCCACCAAAACCTTTTTTGAAACCTGCACATCTTCTGTCAAGAGCTACGTTACCAACTTCATGGTTTACGCAAAGAGCTTTTTTACCTCCTGCAGCTTTCATTTTTTGACCACCACCTACACCTGCTTCAAACTCAGTTTGTCCTACGTGAGCGCTAATACCTAATTTAGCAAAATCATCAGAACCAGAGTTCATTGATACTACAGGTATTCCTGCAGCGATTGCAGCTTTTACAGATTTTCCTAGTGCTGCAGCATCAGGTAATGTTATTACAATTCCTTTTGGTTTTTGTGAAACAGCATTATCAATTAGTTTTGCCATTTCAACCATGTCGAATGTGCCTGGAGCAGTATACTTACATTTTATCTTCATATCTTTGCAAGCAGAGTCAACTCCATTTTTGGCAACTGACCAAAAAGGATCGTTAGCTTGTCCATGTGAAACAACTATTACATCAATAGCAAAAGATGCTACTGACATTGCTGCCCACGAAAGAAAAGCCAATATAGTTAAATATATTTTTCTCATATTTTCCCTCTATTGTTGTTAATATTAATTAATTAATATTTTTTTATTTAAGCAAAAAAATAATTAAAAAGGAAGGAATAGAATATTTTTTACAACCCAAGGTTTTAAAAAAATATTAAATAATAATGACTTTTTTTGTTTTTAATGATTTGTAAGCTGCATTAGCAATTCTTAGAGACATTTCGCCATCGTAGTATGTTGCTCTTGGTTTTTTACCTTTAATTGCAAGTTGATAAAGATCATTAAGCTGTAGTTTATAAGCTAAATTGTATCTATCGATAAAAAAATTATATTTTTTTTTATTTCCAGAAATGAGCATGCCCTTTTTTCCAAAAATTTCAATTCTTTGATCATAACCTAAAGAGCAATGTCTTGAGTTGTTTATTATTGCTATAACGCCTGATTTAGATTTTAAAACACATGAGGCTATTTCATAATCTTTAACCTTTTTAAATTTTTGGTTTGAAATATTTGTGGCAGTTGCAAAAACCTCTTTTACTGGATCTTTTCCAAGATAAAATCTCACCATATCAAAATCATGAATGGTCATATCTCTAAAGATACCACCAGAACTTTTTAAATAATTATAAGATGGTGGTGCTGGATCCCTACTTGTTATAATAATCTTTTCCAATATTCCTATTTTACCTTTTAGCAATGACTCTTTCAAAGCAAAATGGCTAGGGTCATATCTTCGATTAAAACCAAGTTGAATTTTCGGATTGTACTTCTTTATTTCTTTTTTACAGTTTACGATCTTATTTATGTTTAAATCTAAAGGTTTCTCACAAAAAATAATTTTTTTATTCTCCGCTGCCTTTTTAATTAAAGGAATGTGCGTAGCTGTTGATGATGATATAAATATTATTTTAATCGAATTATCTTTAAATGCTTTAACAGGATTAATTAAATTACTTGTTTTAAATTTCTTTGAAATTAAAAGCGATCTCTTTTTATCAATATCATAAACGTATTTAAGTATAAATTTGGGATTTAATTTAATATTTTTGGCATGCATAATCCCAATACGTCCCAATCCAAATAATGCAACATTCATTTTCATAGTTAATTTTTTTATTGTTTGAACGAACAAAATAAAGCATTATCTTAACAAAGATTAAAAAACATGTCAGTAAAATTTGGAATATCACCAATAGCTTGGAGTAATGACGATATGCCAGAATTGGGTGGAGAAACGTCTCTTGAAACTTGTTTGTCTGAAGCTCGTAAAGCAGGTTTTAGTGGCGTTGAATCAGGTGGTAAATTTCCTAAAAATTCAAAAGAACTAATACCAATATTAGAAAAATTTAAAATTAGTTTATGTTCAGGTTGGTATGGCGCTAATTTATTAAAAAGATCAGTTAAAGAAGAAATGGAAAATATTAGAGCTCAATTAGATCTTTTTAAAAATTGTAAAGCACCATGTATAATTTTTGCAGAAGTTACTGGCTCAATTCAAGGAAATGATAAAATGCCTTTGTCAAAAAGACCTCAGTTAAATAAAGATGATTGGTCAAATTATTGTAAAAAAATTAACGAAATTGGAAAAAGACTTGAAGATGAACAAATGCCATTGGCTTATCACCATCACATGGGAACAGTAATCCAGTCTCATGAAGATACAGAAAGATTAATGCAAGAAACTAATGATTCTGTAAAATTAACGATAGATACAGGTCATATGTTATTTGCTGGTGGTGATTCTTTAAAAATTATAAAAGACTTTAAGGAAAAGATCATGCATGTTCATTGTAAAGATATGAGAAAAAATGTTTTAGAAAAATCATTAAAACATGATTTAAGTTTTAGACACGCATTTTTAGAAGGAGCGTTCACTGTGCCAGGCGACGGTTGCATTGATTATAAACCTATTTTAAATGAGCTTAAAAAAAATAATTACAATGGATGGTTAGTTGTAGAAGCAGAACAGGATCCAAAAAAAGCTAATCCATTTAAATATGCAAAAATTGGCTATAATTATTTAAGGTCCAAGGCAAAAGAATGTGGTTTTTTAATTATAGAATAATATTTAATTATACCTAGTGATATGTTTCTTATAAAAATCATCAAATTTATTTTCTTTAATCGATAATCTAATTTGTTTCATAAATTCCTGATAAAAATTTATATTATGTAAAGAAATAAGCATAGACGCTAAAATTTCATTAGTATTTGTTAAATGATTTAGATAACTTTTTGAATATTTATTTAAATCTCTTATTTTTGTATTTTTATCTAAAGGAGTTTTATCCATTTATATTTTGCATTTCTTAGATTTATTTTTCCTTCCCACGTAAAGGCTAATCCGGTTCTCCCTGATCTAGTTGGCATAACGCAATCAAACATATCAATTCCTGATTTTACAGCTCCTAGAATATCTGAAGGTGTGCCAACACCCATTAAATATCTTGGCTTCTCATTCGGCATTTTCTTTGTAATACTATCCAAAACTTTAAACATTTCATTTTGTTTTTCACCTACGGCAAGTCCTCCTAAAGCGTATCCATCAAAATCTATTTCTAACAACCTTTCTAGACTTTCAATCCTTAGGTCATCAAACAAGCCGCCCTGAACAATTCCGAAAAGTGCTTTTTTATTAGCATCTTTAAATTCTATTTTTGATCTTTTGGCCCACTCTGTTGAAACATCAATCGCATTTGCTATTATTTTTTTATCATTTGTAAGTCTAGGACATTCGTCAAGGACCATAAGTATATCGGAGTTGATTATTTTTTGAATCTGGATACTTTTTTCAGGACTAAGTATGATTTTTTTTCCATCTAAGTGTGATGAAAAAATTGCTCCTTTTTTTTTATCTATTTTTCTAAATTTAGAAAGCGACATAATTTGAAAACCTCCTGAGTCTGTTAAAATTGGTTTATGCCAATTCATAAATTGGTGTAGACCACCTGAATTTTTTAGTATCTCTAAACCTGGTCGTAAAAATAAATGATATGTATTTCCAAGTATTATATGGGTTTCCGTTTTCAATACATCGTCTACAAAAATCCCTTTAACAGTTCCTTGAGTTCCAACAGGCATAAATGCGGGGGTTTCAATATTTCCTCTTGAAGTTTTTATTATTCCTAGTCTTGCTTGATTGTTTGTTTTAATTAATTCAAAAAAATCTTTTTTTGAATTCATTGAATTACTTTATTTCAGAAAAGCTAACTATTTTATCAGGATTATCAACAGATCCGTTTGGGTCATTTCCTTTTTTGATTTCATCAATTAGTTCCATGCCCTTAACTACTTTACCAAAAACTGTATATTGACCATCTAAATGTGGAGCTGCGTCAAAGCATATAAAAAATTGACTGTTAGCGCTATTTGGATTCATTGATCTTGCCATCGACAATGTTCCTCTTTCGTGTGGGAGGTTACTAAATTCAGCTTTTAAGTCGGGCAAGGAAGAACCACCGGTACCAACAAGTTTAGAATTAAAATTTTTTGAGTTTCCAAATTTGACATCACCAGTTTGAGCCATAAAACCATCAATGACCCTATGAAAGACTACACCGTCATATTCTTTATTTTTTGCTAAGGTTTTGATTCTCTTTACATGTCCTGGAGCAATATCTGGGAATAATTCTATCTCAACATTTCCAGTCTCTAATTTCAAAATCATTTTATTTTCTGCAACAGATTTGTTCATAAAAAACAAGCTAATAAAAATAATTACTAAAAGTTTCTTCACTAAAATTTAGATTTAATTGCTTTAATGACTGACTTTGTAGCAAATTTTTTTAAATCCCCCTTAAGTTTTCCAATCTCTTTTATGAATTTTGATGAAATTATTTCATTCTCAATATCAGACATTAAAAAGATGGTTTCAATATTTTTATCAAGTTTTTTATTCATGCCAGCTAATTGAAATTCATATTCAAAATCAGATACAGCCCTCAATCCTCTTATTATTAAAGAGGCTTTATATTTTTTACAAATCTTTATTGTTAAGTCGTCAAATGATATTATTTTGATCTTATTCTTATTTAATTTTAAATCTACAAATAAAGATTTTTTCACCATTTCTATTCTTTCTTCGATACTAAAAAGATAATCTTTATGAATATTGTCAGTGATAGCTACTATTAACTTGTCTACAACTTTTAATGATTTTTTTATTACATCAATATGACCAAAAGTTATCGGATCAAAGGTTCCAGGGTAAATAGCGGATTTAGACATTATTCTATATTATCTTCTATCTTGATTGCTGATACAACTTTTTCTTCTCCTGATAATTTAATAATTCTGACACCTTGAGTGTTTCTACCTGCTATCCTTATTTCTTTAACTGCGCATCTTATAACTCTGCCTTTGTCTGTTGATAATATGATTTGATCTTCGTCTGAAACAACTATATTTGAAGTTACATTTCCATTTCTTTTAGAGTTTACAATTCCAATTATACCCTTACCTCCCCTGTTAGTTACTCTAAAATCAAGAAGTGAGCTTCTTTTGCCATATCCGTTTTCAGTGATTGATAAAATGTATTTATCTATACTTTGTTTTTTTGCACCATTTTTCTTTGTCAATTCAGATATTTTTTTTGTATCGTCAATAACGGATAAAGACATGACGGTATCATTTTCTGGCAAATTTATACCTCTGATACCTTTGGAAGATCTTCCTTTAAATAATCGAAGTTTCTTCGACATAAATCTAATACACTTTCCAAACCTAGTGCCTAAAATTATATCTTGATCTTCAGTGCACTTTTCGACACCAATTATTTTATCATTCTCGTCTAATTTCATTGCTATTTTACCACTTGCATTAACATTAAGAAAATCCTCTAAAGAATTTTTTCTTACTTTTCCTTTTGCTGTAGCAAATACAACATAAAGTTTTTTCCATTCACCCTCATTTTCTGGCAATAATAAAGTTGAAGAAATAGATTGATTGTTCTTTAAAGGAAGTAAATTAAACAATGATTTCCCTTTAGAAGAAAGACTTCCTTTGGGTATTTTCCAGGCTTTTAATTTATATGCAAGACCCTGTGTAGAAAAAAATAGAACCTGACTATGTGAATTACCAGATAGTATTCTTACAACAAAGTCTTCATCTCTAGTAGTAATACCGGTTTTCCCCTTTCCTCCCCTTTTTTGTGTTTTTACAGAAGACAAAGATCCCCTTTTTATGTAACCCTGATTAGTAATATTAATTACAACTGCCTCTTTTTGAATAGTTTCTTCAATGTTATAATTAAGAACTGTATCAATTATTTTGGTTCGTCTTTTAACAGAAAATTTAGATTTAATTTCTTCTAATTCTTTTATTATTAAATTGAATAATTCTTTTTTAGACTTTAAAATTTTATTATAATAAATAATTAAATCTGATAATTTTTTTATTTCGATTTCAATTTCATTAATTCCAAAAGCAGTTAATTTTTGAAGTTTTAATTCTAAAATTGAGTCAACTTGTAATTCACTTAATTGATATTTCGATATATTTTGTTTTTTTTCAATCATCAAAACTAATTTTGAGCTTTTTCTAATTGGCCATTTCTTGTTTAATAGATTTTGTTTTGCTGAAGCCGTATCTTTAGAACCTTTTATAATTTTTATTATTGCATCTATACTCTCAACAGCTGTAGCAATACCTATTAATATGTGAGCTCTCTCTTCTGTTTTTTTTAAATCATATTTAATTCTTCTAAGAACAGTTTTTTCTCTAAAAGATACAAATTGAGATATAAATTCTTTTAAATTTAATATTTTAGGTTTTCCTTCAACTATTGCGAGCGTATTAAAACCAAAAGAGGATTCTATACTAGTTAATTTATAAAGTTGCCTTCTTATAGTTTCGGGCTCAACACCACGTCTCAAATCAACAACTACTCGTATTCCGTCTCTATTTGACTCATCTCTTATATCGCTCACGCCTTCAATTTTTTTTTGTCTTGATAGATCAGCTATTTTTTCATTTAAAACAGATTTGTTTATTTGATATGGGATAGACTTAATTACTAATCTTGATTTTCCATTTTTTAAACTTTCTTCCCCAATTTCTCCTCTGATCTTAAATGAACCTCTACCTTTATTATATCCTTGTTTAATTATATCCTTGCCAATGATTATTCCACCGGTTGGAAAATCAGGTCCTGGTATAAATTTCATTAATTGAGATATCGTAATATCATTATTTTTAATGAAACCAATAGTGCCATCAATTATTTCGCCTAGGTTATGCGGAGGTATACTTGTAGCCATACCTACTGCTATTCCACCAGCACCATTTACTAAAAGATTAGGATACTGAGATGGTAATACAATCGGTTCTCTTTCAGTTTCGTCATAATTATTTCTATAATCTACAGTATTTTTTTCTAATCCTTCAGTCAAAAATTGTGCCACCTTGGAAAGTTTTGTTTCAGTATATCTCATGGCAGCTGGTGGATCACCATCGATTGAACCGAAGTTTCCTTGACCTTCAATCAAAGGTAAACTCATTGAAAAATCTTGGACTAATCTAACTAAAGCATCATAAACTGCTTGATCACCGTGGGGATGATATTTACCAATTACATCTCCTACAATTCTTGCTGATTTCCTAAACGGCTTTCCCCAATCGTATCCACCTTTATACATGGCATAAATTATTCTTCTATGAACTGGTTTAAGTCCATCTCTTACATCTGGTAAAGCTCTACTTACTATCACGCTCATCGCATAAGATAGATATGACGAACTCATCTCTTGATGTACGAAAATTGGTTTATAATTTAAATTATTTTTTACTTCTGACTTCTGCATTTATTTAAAAAGGAATCTCATCATCAAGATCGGGGCTTTCTTGCGATATTTGATCATTTGGTAATGAGCTTTTTTGTTGTGAGACTTCGCTAGTATTATTTGAATTATTTTTTCCGCCTAACATTGTCAAAGATGAGTTATAACCTTGTAAAACTATTTCGGTTGAATATTTGTCTTGTCCTGATTTTTCGTCTTTCCATTTACGTGTACTAAGTTGGCCCTCAATATAAATATTTGCACCTTTTTTCAAATATTGTTGTACAATATTTACCAATCCCTCATTAAAAATCACAACTCTATGCCACTCAGTTTTTTCTTTTCTTTCTCCTGAGGTTTTATCTTTCCAGCTTTGACTGGTTGCAACACTTAACCTTGCGACGTTTTTACCGTTAACCATTTGCTTGATTTCTGGATCAGCTCCTAGTCTTCCTATTAATTGCACTTTATTTAAACTTCCTGACATAATTCTTAGGTTTATTGTTAGTGAATAAAAGATAATATAGCATAAATTAACAATAATTATAAGGTCTAACTACTTGGGCTGTTAAAAAGTATGCTTAAAAAGATATTGATTAAAGGGGCTAAAGAACACAATTTAAAAAATGTTTCTTTAGAAATTCCCAAAGAGAAAATTATAGTAATTACAGGACTTTCTGGATCAGGAAAGTCATCATTAGCATTTGATACAATTTATGCTGAAGGTCAAAGAAGGTATGTTGAAAGTTTGTCAGCTTACGCCAGACAATTCTTGGATAAAATGAAAAAACCCAATGTTGATTTAATTGAGGGTCTAAGCCCTGCAATTTCAATTGAACAGAAAAATGCACCTAAAAATCCAAGATCAACAGTAGCAACAGTTACTGAAATTTACGATTATATGAGGGTTCTGTTTGCAAGAGTTGGTGTTCCCTACTCTCCATTCACTGGAAAACCAATAGTATCTCAGTCAGTAAGTGAAATGGTGGATAAAGTAAAAGCATTACCAAAGAATTGTACGATTTTTCTTTTAGCGCCAGTAGTTAGAGGAAGAAAAGGTGAATATAAAAAAGATATTTTAAATTATAAAAAAAGAGGTTTTCAAAAAATAAAAGTTGATGGAAAATATTATGATATAAACGATTTTCCAGAATTGAATAAAAAAGTTAAGCACGATATTTCAATTGTAGTTGATCGTATAGTGCTTAATTCTAAGCTAGGAAACAGATTGGCAGATAGTATAGAAACTGCATTAAATCTTTCTAATGGTTTATTAATTGCTGAGTATGAAAATGAGACTCTACCAAAAAAATTTCGAAAAAAAGAAAGTGTATTGTTTTCATCAAAATTTTCTTGTCCAGAAAGTGGTTTTACAATTGAGGAAATTGAACCAAGACTTTTTTCATTTAATAGTCCTTTTGGTGCATGTGAAGAGTGCGAAGGAATAGGTCATAATCTAAACGTTGACCCGAATCTAGTAATATCTGATAAAAATAGAACAATTGCAGAAGGAGCGATTGAACCTTGGGCTAAATCAACATCGATGTATTATGCTCAAACATTATCATCAATTGCTAAACATTATAAGTTTTCATTAGATACCAAATGGAAAAAATTACCAAAAAAATACCAGGATATAATCCTTTATGGATCAGATGATGAGGAAATTAAATTTTATTATGACGATGGGTACGAAAAATATGACACAAAAAAAACTTTTGAGGGTGTAATAAATAATCTTGAGAGAAGATACTTAGAGACAGATAGCGACTGGAAAAGAGATGAAATTGCCCAGTATCAAAGTGAAAGCAGTTGCGAGAAATGCAAAGGTATGAGGCTTAAGGAAGAAGCTCTTTGTGTAAAAATTAATAAATTAAACATAAGCGAAATAACAAAATTTTCTATAGAAGATTCTCAAAAATGGTTTGCAGACCTTGAAAATATTTTAACTTCTAGAGAAAAAAAAATTGCACAGCATATACTTAAGGAAATTAACGAGAGACTAAACTTTTTATTAAATGTTGGTTTAAATTATTTAACTTTATCAAGAGAATCTGGAACGTTATCAGGCGGAGAATCACAAAGAATTAGGTTGGCTTCACAAATTGGTTCTGGATTAACTGGAGTTTTGTATGTATTAGATGAACCTTCAATAGGTCTTCATCAAAGAGACAACAAAAAATTAATTGCTGCTTTAAAGAAACTTAGAGATTTAGGTAATACAGTAATTGTTGTTGAACATGATACTGAGACCATGGAAAATGCGGATCATATTATTGATCTTGGTCC
Organism: uncultured Pelagibacteraceae bacterium; assembly: GCA_902530635.1. Taxonomy (GTDB): domain Bacteria; phylum Pseudomonadota; class Alphaproteobacteria; order Pelagibacterales; family Pelagibacteraceae; genus Anoxypelagibacter. The sequence goes on from CACABC010000006.1 coordinate 50,832, forward strand.
AGAAGCTGGTTTAAATGGTGGGCAAATAACCGCTCAAGGCAATTTAAAAGATATTATAAATACAGATGATAGTATTACTGGTAATTATTTATCTGGCAAAAAATATATTAGTTTGCCTAGAAAAAGGAGAACAGCAAAAAATGGAAGGTATTTAGAAATACTTGGTGCAACTGGAAATAACCTTCAAAATGCAAACCTTAAAATACCAACTGGAACATTCACTTGTGTTACCGGTGTATCAGGAAGCGGAAAATCAACGTTAGTTTTACAAACTTTATATAACGCACTAAACCTATCCCTTAATAAAAATAAATCTAGAAAATTACCAAAGCCATTTAAGGGTTATAAAGGAATAGAGTTAATTGATAAAGTAATTGATATTGACCAATCACCAATTGGAAGAACACCTAGATCAAATCCAGCAACATACACAGGTGCTTTTGGTCCAATCAGAGACTGGTTTGCTAATCTTCCAGACTCTAAGACTCGTGGTTATAAACCTGGCAGATATTCATTTAACGTTAGAGGCGGTAGATGTGAAACATGCGAAGGTGATGGTGTAATAACATATGAAATGCATTTTTTACCTGATGTTTATATTCCTTGTGATGCTTGTAAAGGAAGTCGATACAATAGAGAGACATTAGAAATAAAATTTAAAAATAAAAACATAGCTGAAGTCTTAGATATGACGGTTGAGGAAGGTTGTAATTTTTTTGAAAATATTCCAACAGTTCACTCAAAACTGTTAACATTAAAACATGTAGGTTTAGGTTATATAAAAATTGGTCAACAAGCTACTACATTGTCCGGAGGTGAAGCACAAAGAATCAAATTAGCAAAAGAACTATCAAAGAGATCTACCGGGAGAACTCTTTACATTCTTGATGAACCTACAACTGGTTTACATACACATGATATCAAAAAATTACTTGAAATTTTACAGGCATTTGTGAACACTGGTAATACCGTGGTTGTAATTGAGCATAATTTAGATGTAATAAAAACAGCCGACTGGATAATAGATATGGGTCCTGAAGGTGGCGCTGAAGGAGGCAAGGTAATTGCTGAAGGATCCCCTGAAAAAGTAGCCTCTATTGATAACAGTTATACGGGAAAATTTCTTAAAAATTTAATAAATGGTAGAATGAAAAAAACTGCATAAAAATTAATTTTATGCTATAATTAAGGATGGTTAACATATTACAATCTTTATCAAAAACTATTCACCTTTCAGCTATATTAGCTATTTTATTGTTTGTTGGACTTTTTTTTACAGGTGGAGACTGGGCTTTTGATAGATTATTTTGGAGCTGGTTGTTCAGATACTTGCATGTTGTAGTTGGAATAATGTGGATTGGATTATTATGGTATTTAAACTTTGTTCAAATACCAAGTATGCCAAAAATTACAGATGAGCAAAAACCTGCAATAACAAAAATTATAGCGCCTGCTGTTTTGTTTTATTTTAGATGGGCAGCACTAGCAACCATAGTAACTGGTTTAATTGTTGCTTATTTAAATGGCTATGTTCATGATGCAATGATACTTGGAATTGGAAGTGGTGGAAAAAATACTGCAATCGGTATTGGAATGTGGCTTGGAATAATCATGGCGTTTAACGTGTGGTTTATAATTTGGCCAAATCAAAAAAAAGTTCTTGGAATTGTTGATTGTTCTCCAGAAGATAAACCTAAACATGCAAAAACTGCGCTAATCACTTCAAGAGTTAACACTTTACTGTCATTACCAATGCTTATGACAATGGTTATAGCTCAAAATCTTTACTAGTTTTTTTCTTTTTCTTTTTCAATAGTTTTATAGCTTACATTTAAATATTTTAGTATTGGGGCAGCTACGAAAATTGATGAATAAGTACCAATAATAACACCCACAATCATAGCAAAAGAAAAGCCCTTTAGAATTGATCCGCCTAATAAAAAAATTGAAAACAAGGCTAGGAGTGTGGTAACTGAAGTTATTACTGTTCTCGATAGAGTTTCGTTAATAGAAATATTTGATATTTCAGAAATATTTAAACTAGAAAATTTTGAAAGATTCTCTCTTATACGGTCATATATAACAACAGTATCATTCATTGAATAACCCACAATAGTAAGTACAGCAGCAACAATCGACAAATTAACTTCTAATGAAAGCAAAGAAAAAATACCTAGTGTAATTAATACATCGTGAAATATTGCGGTAATAGATCCCAAACTAAATTGCCATTCAAATCTAATCCAAATATAAAACAACATGGCTCCTAATGCTAAAGATATAGCTAATATACCAGAATTTAAAAGTTCCGTGCTTACTTTGGGTCCAACATTTTCTATCCTCCTAAAATTAACTTCTGTATTGAGATTATTTGTTACAGTTTCTTTTATGATTTTTAAATTCATTTGATCATTAAATTCTTTCATTTCAAATTTAATTAAATAATCTCCTTTTTTTCCAAATTCCTTAACATTTAAGTCCCCTAAATTTAATTTTGAAAATGAAGATCTAATATCACCAATACTGACATTATCTGAAGCGACTCTAAGTTCCATTAGTGTTCCGCCTTTAAAATCAATTCCAAAATTTAAGCCTTTAAATAAAACCAAAATAATACTCGCAAGCATAAGAAATAGTGAAATGGAGTTTGCTAATTTAAACTTTGAAACAAAATTAAATATATATTGTTTTTTCATGAAAATAATTTCTTTTCTCTATTTTTAAATAAAATAAACGAAGTTAAATGCCTTGAAATATAGTATGCTGAAAATAATGTAGTAACCAAACCAATCGATAAAGTAACTGCAAAACCTTTAACCGGACCCGATCCAAATATAAATAATATTATTGAAGCTATTAATGTAGTAATGTTCGCATCCAATATAGTTATAATTGATCTTTTAAAACCGTTATCAAATGCTTGAATATTATTAGAATTCTCTTGTCTCAATTCTTCCTTGATTCTTTCAAAAATTAAAACATTAGCATCAACAGCCATACCCACGGTTAGAATAATACCTGCAATACCTGGAAGTGTTAAAGTGGCTTCTATTAATGTCAAAAAACCAAGTAACATCAATAAGTTTGATATCAATGCAATGTTAGCTATTATTCCGAAAACTCTGTATTTAATAATCATAAAAATTATTACTAATATAAATCCAACAAATAGTGATACGACCCCGGCCTCAATAGAATCTTGGCCAAGATCGGGTCCTACAGTTCTTTCTTCTACTACTGACAAGGGTGCCGGTAATGCTCCTGATCGCAATAATAAAGCTAGATCTGTAGCAGCTTGAAAAGTAAAATTTCCTGAGATAGTTCCCTGCCCACCAGTTATAGAATCTCTGATTACAGGAGCGCTAATTGCCTCGTTATCCAGAATAATAGCAATTCTTTTTCCAATATTTTGACTGGTAGCTTGACCAAATCTCTGTGAACCCAATCGATTAAGCGTAAATGCAACAATGGGTTCTTGATTGATATTGTCAAATCTTGGTTTAGCGTCTATTAAATTATCCCCTGTAATTATAATTCTTTTGCTAACAATTATTTTTTCTTGTGTATCTTTTAAGATAAAAGATTCATTTCCAAACTCACTAGTATTAGCTGTAACCATTTTGAACGATAGTTGAGCAGTTTTTCCTAATAATTCTTTTATTCTTTCTGGATCTTTTACACCTGGAAGTTCAACCAGAATTCTATTACTTCCTCTTTTTAAAATCGAGGGTTCTTTTGTTCCTGTTTCATCAATACGTCTTCTTACAATTTCAATTGATTGATCAACAGCGGAGGTATTTAAATTTATTATTCCACTTTTTGAATGACTGATTAAAATACGGTTATTAATGTTTCGAAAATCAAATTCATAGGATCGATATTTATCTAAATATAAATTTATATCGTTATTTTTTTTATTGTTAAAAAATTTTTCAAATTTGTTTATTTCATCATTAGAAATATTAAAACTAATCTCATTATCAAGAATTTTAAAGTTTTTAAATTTTATTTTATTTTCTATTAGTTTTTTTTTTAAAGGTATTACTTTGGATTGTAGATGTCTTTTTTGTAATGGAGAACTATCAACCTCTAATAATAAATATGATCCGCCTTGTAAATCTAAACCTAAATTTATCTTTTTTTTAAACAAGTACTGATCAATTTGTGAAAAGTTGGATAAACAGAATATACTTATAGATATAAAAACTAGATAAATAAAAAAGATTTTTATCTTTGTAAAATTTAACACAAAAATTTATTTTTTTGTTTCTTTTTTGAGATGACCTTGGATAGTATTTTTAATAACTTGAACCTTAACACCTTCAGATATGTTTAATTCGATTCTATCATCTTCAAACACTCTATCAACAGTACCTATTATTCCCCCAGATGTTATGACCTCATCACCTCTTTTAAGAGTTTGTGTCATTACTTTGTGTTCTTTCACTCGTTTTTGCTGTGGTCTTATCAAAAAGAAATAGAAAATAACAAATATTAATATTAATGGGATAAATTGTGCAAAACTTGAACCGCTCATAATCTAAAGATAAATATATTAATAATTTTATTTAGACAACTAAATTTTTAATATTGAGCTAAATTTTCTCTAAATTATTCATGTATGGTCGAAGTACATCTGGTATTATTACATTTCCTTTAGAATCTTGATAGTTTTCCATTATTGCAATTAAAGTTCTTCCAACAGCTAGTCCTGAACCATTTAAGGTACCTAAAAAGTCTGAACTACTATCCTTTTTATATTTAGCCATCATTCGTCTAGATTGAAATTGACCGCATGATGAACAACTAGATATTTCTCTATATTTTTTTTCTGACGGAATCCAAACTTCAATATCAATAGTTTTTTCAGCACTAAAACCCATGTCACCAGTTGAAAGTACAACCGTTCTATAAGGAAGCTTTAATTTTTTAAGAATACTTTCAGCACAAGAGGTCATTCTCTTTAATTCTTCTAGACATTTTTTAGGTTCAACAATGCTTACTAACTCAACCTTATAAAATTGATGTTGCCTTAGTATACCTTTTGTGTCTTTTCCATAACTTCCTGCTTCTTTTCTGAAACAAGCAGTCGATGCAACAAACCGCAATGGAAGTTGATTATGAGATAATGTTTTTTCTCTTACCATATTGGTTAAAATAACTTCAGCTGTTGGAATTAAAAATTTTCTATTTTTTTCGCCATCTAATTTTATTTCAAATTGATCAGTTTCAAATTTAGGTAATTGACCAGTGCCAAACATAGTTTCTTCGGACACCAAAAGGGGCGGTGATATTTCTTGATAGTCAAATTCTTTAGTGTGTGTATCAAGCATAAAATCTGATATTGCTCTCTCTAGTTTTGCTAAATTTCCTTTTAAAAATACAAATCTTGAACCAGAAGTTTTAGTAGCAGTCTCAAAATCCATTAATCCGCTTTTTTGTCCAATTTCATAGTGAGATTTAGGAATAAATTTAAAATTAGGTATGTTTCCAACTTTTGATAACTCTTTATTAGCATTATCATCTTTTCCAACAGGAACATCTTCTAAAGCAATATTGGGTAGAAAATCTAAAATCTCACTGATCTTTTTTTTAATTTTTTTTTGAGACTCTTCTAAAGACAAAATATTTTTTGATATTTGTTTAGATTTTTCAAAAAGTTTTTTATCTTTTTGTTTAGAGATTATTTTTTTTTCCTGTTCTAATTTCTCTTTTTTTTGAATAAGTTCTCTATTTTCCTTGTCCAAAACAATTAAATCATCGAAATCAACTTTGAGATATCTATCTTGAAATTTTTTTTTGTATTGATTTATATTTTCTCTTATTAATTTTAAATTATGCATTATCTTTCTTTTCTGTTAGTTTGACAGATAATATAGATAATTCATAAAGTATCAATAAAGGTATTGCTAACCCAATTTGAGTTACAGGATCTGGTGGTGTTAATATAGCAGCTGCTGCAAAAATTATAACTATAAAATATCTTCTTCTTTCTTTTAAATATTTAGAATCAATAACACCAATCCTTGCAAGTAAATTTAATATTACAGGTAATTGAAAACTAAAACCAAAAGCAAAAATTAATCTCATTATAAGTGACAAATATTCATTCACTTTTGCCTCAAGTTGAATTGGCAAAGTATTTAATTGACCAGTAGTTTCGAATGATAAAAAAAACTTTATAGCTAGAGGCATTACTAAATAATAGACAAGCATTCCACCCAATAAAAATAATATTGGTGTAGCTATCAAATATGGTAATAAAGCTTTTTTTTCATTTTTATAAAGACCTGGCGCAATAAATTTCCAGATCTGAGTTAGAATTATTGGACTACCTATAAAAATTGCAGCAAAAAATGCCAACTTTAAATATGTAATAAAAGTTTCATGAAGTGCTGTAAAAATTAATCTTCTTTCTACTTCATCATTCCTTACAGCTTTTGCATAAGGTTCTACTAAAAAATTATAAATATTTTCAGCAAAAATATATCCAACTATAAAAATGACAAAAACAAAAATTAATGATTTTATTAATCTAGATCTTAATTCAACAAGATGACTTGTAAATGTATTTTGATCAATTTTTTCACTCATCTACTTTTTTATCTTTATTTTTTTTGAATACTTTTCTTCAACTGATTCTTCTACATCAACTGTTTCGTTAACTTTTTGTTGAATATCAGAGAAATATCTTTTAGTTGAACCTATCCATTGTCCAATTTTATTTAAAACTACTGGAAAATCTTTTGGACCAATAACCAATATTGCAACTAAGACTACAATTAGTAATTCGAACCATCCAATTTGTGGCATCGGTAATTAGTTATTTCGCGAGTTTGAATCTTCGTCTTTTTTGTCGTCGATTTTTGATTGATCAGTATCTTCAGATGACATGCCTTTTTTAAAACTTTTAATACCTTTTGCTACATCACCCATTAGGCTTGATATCTTGCCTCTGCCAAATAATAAGACAACAAGAACAACTACAATAGCTATTTGCCAAAAACTTATACCCATAAACTTACTCTATACAATTATATCAATTAAATAAATCTTTTTATTCTTCTATTTTTGATGATTGTTTTAATGCTTCATTCACATCGGAATAAATATTATCCTTTTTACCCTCTGATTGATCTTTAAAAAATTTTGCGGTTCCAAAAATTGATGAATCAACTGTTCCAGCTTCAATTAAACCTGCAGAGCTTAATTCATCCACTGTGGGTAAATCTGATAATTTTTTAATGTTGAAATGATTTAAAAAATTCTCAGTAGTAGCGTATTGAATTGGTTTGCCAGGAACATTTTTTCTACCAGCTGGTCTAACCCAATCTAGCTCTAAAAGTGTTTCCAATATATTAGTAGCAAATGCGACACCTCTGATATCCTCTATTTCCGATCTTGTAACAGGTTGGTGGTAAACAATGATCGCAAGAGTTTCTATTGTTGCCTTAGATAATTTTTTTTGCTGAGATTTTTGCAAAGACATAAGTTTAGACAAATCAACAGCAGTTCTAAATACCCATTTATCAGAAACACAAACTAAATTGATGCCCCTAAGAGAATATTCTTTTTGTAAATTTTCTAATATCTTTTTGATATTGGAAGATGTGCCAACTCTTTTTTCTATAGTTTCTATATCCAGGGGTTCCTCAGCAGCAAAAATTATTGCTTCGATCTGTCTTTCAAGTTTAGATTGTTTCTTGGGAAATTTTATAATGTTATTATCTTTTTTTTTATCCATATGTAAAATTATTTATTTTTTAACCTCATAGGTATATGTGATGATCTCTTTATATAAATATCGTCAAATAAGTTTTTTTGCATAATATTGATTAATCCATCTTTTGTTAATTCCAAACTTGCAGAAAAAATTGAAGCTAATCCACTTTTTTTTGTTTTTCTGGATTTAATAAAAGATCCAGGAATCAATTCGCTCAATTTTTTCCAATCATCTATAAGCTGGATATTCTCTTTTATTCTTTTAATTCCTTCTTGTGTTGTCATCACAGGTAATTTTGGAATATTAATTTTTTGAAATGCAAATTGAGTTTTAACAATTGAATACGCTTTCAGTAGCTCATAAAGTGTAACTTTATAAACTGGATTATTTATTGATCTAATTCCACCTTTTGTTCCTCTGTAAAAGATATCTCTACCAACTCTTTTTTTTTTAAGTAGTTCATCTGACAACAATCGGATTAGTTCGAGTTTCTTAAGTTGAAGTTTTAACTTTTCAGCAATTTCAGATGCTTTGAAACCATCAAACATTTGGGTAAATTTTGTATTTCTTTTTTTAAAGATAAAAAAATAGGAACAGTAGCTAAACATGCTCCCGGTCATGGCAGCGCAAACGCAGATAGTCACAAAAAACTTCCTATTGTTTATAAATCTACCAGACACCTGTATAAAAATGATTTTGCAGCATTTGATAATTTGAACTCTCACTTTTTGATGACAGCGCATGTTCTGTATAAGAAAATTGACTCCAAAAAATCAGCCACAATTTCAAGAAATATAATAAATAAAATTATAAGAAAAAAATTAAAGTATAAAGGCATTATTATTTCTGATGATATTTCCATGAAAGCATTAAGCAAAGATATAGTTACAAATGCGCAAAG
>CACABC010000007.1 GCA_902530635.1 uncultured Pelagibacteraceae bacterium
TGAAGAGTCATGCTCTTCATCAACAACTATTAAACCAAGATTTTTAAATGGCAAAAATAGAGATGATCTCGCTCCAACTACCAATTTTATTTTTCCATTAATAATATTCTTCCAAATTATTCTTCTATTTTTTTTAGTAATTTTTGAATGCCATATGGCAGGCTTAAATCCAAAAAAATCTTCAAATCTTTGGTTAAATTGATCCGTTAAAAATATTTCAGGTAATAAAACTAACGATTGTTTTTCTTTTATCAGATTTTCTTTAATTTTTTCAAAATAAACAATAGTTTTACCAGATCCAGTGACACCCTGTAGCAATGTTACGTTAAAGTTATTTCCGATTTTTTTTATTTCATTTAAACATTTTTTTTGTTCTAAGTTTAATTTAAATTTAATAGATTTGCCTTCTATTTTGTTTATGAAAGGCTCTACTTCTTTTGATAAAAAGGTTTTGTCGCCAAGACACATTCTCAAAACCATTCCCTTAGAAACTAAATTATAAATTGAGAACCAATTAATAAATTTAATTAAATTTTTGTTTAAAGTATGTGTTTTTTTTTCAATAATAGTTTTAAGCTGGAATTTTTTTTCAGTCTCTTCTATCTTATCCCAAACTACTCCTAATTCATTTTCTCTTCCAAAAGGAACCACAACTATAGAGCCTGGTTCTAACTTTCCTAGCTTTCCAGATAAATATGTATGCGGGTGATCGAAAATTCTTGGAATAAGAACTGGTACTTTCATGAATTGTAAAAATCAACTTATTTAAAAATGAATAGGTCTTTTTTCTACTGCTAGAGCTGCTTCCTTTATTGCTTCTGTATGAGTAGGGTGAGCATGACATGTTCTAGCAATGTCTTCGGAACTAGCACCAAATTCCATCGCTATAGCCATTTCTGCGATCATGTCTCCGCTATGTGGACCTATTATGTGTACTCCCAAAACTTTATCTGTTTTTGAATCTGCTAAAATTTTTACAAATCCCTCTGTTTCATTGTTAACTTTTGCTCTAGAATTTGCCATGAATGGGAATTTTCCAACCTTATAATTTATGTTTATTTTTTTTAGCTCTTCCTCTGTTTTTCCTACTGCAGCTACCTCGGGAGAAGTATATATAACTCCTGGAATAACATCGTAATTTACATGGCCAGATTGACCTGCAATAATTTCAGCAACAGCAATGCCTTCTTCCTCTGCTTTATGTGCCAACATTGGGCCTCTAATAACATCACCAATTGCAAAAATATTCTTCACTGAAGTTCTAAATTCTTTGTCAATTTCAATTCTTCCACCTTTATCTTTGCTTATTCCAATTTTTGATAAGTTTAATCCCTCGGTGTAAGGTTTTCTTCCTACTGAAACAAGTACTTTATCAAACTCCATCTTGTTATTTTTTTTACTTAAATTGTCTACAAATTCAACAGAAACTTTATTTTTTTCGTTTTTAACTCTTGTTACTTTATTATTTAATAAAAATTTTATACCTTGCTTAGACAAAATTTTTTGAAACTCTTTTGAAACTTCTCTATCCATACCGGGAATTATGTGATCTAAATATTCAATTACAGTGACGTTTGATCCTAATCTTGACCACACTGACCCCATTTCTAAACCAATATAACCTCCGCCGATAACAAGTAAGTTCTTAGGCACTTGGCTCAATGTCAAAGCCCCTGTTGAAGAAATTATATTTTTTTCGTCGATTTCAATTCCTGGTAACGAACTTGACGATGATCCTGTTGCAATAACAATATTTTTTGATTTATATGATGTTTTTTTTCCGTTTTCGTACACAACAACATCATTTTTTGAAAATAAAACCCCTTTTCCCTTAATATAAGAAACTTTATTTTTTTTAAATAAAAATTCTACACCTTTAGTTAAAACTTGAACTGATTTACTTTTATTTGCCATTATTTTGTTTAGATTTAATTTAACATTTGAAACTTCGATACCTAAATTATTGTAATCTTTTTGTGCTTTGTAATAGATCTCCGATAAATTCAAAAGACTTTTAGACGGTATGCAACCAACATTAAGACAAGTGCCTCCTAATGTCCCTCTAGCTTCTATACATCCGGTTTTTAGTCCAAGCTGTGCAGCACGGATAGCACAAACGTAACCTCCAGGGCCTCCTCCGATAACTAAAAGATCAAAATCTTCTTTCATGTCTATAAGTTCAGAAAGAGCCTTTTAGGCTCTTCAAGAGTATCTTTAATATTTTTTAAAAAGGAAACTGCTTCTTTACCATCAACAATTCTATGATCATATGATAAAGCCAAATACATCATTGGACGAATAATTATTTCACTGTTTTTAACTATTGGTCTTTCAATTATATTGTGCATTCCTAATACTCCAGATTGCGGTGGATTTAAAATTGGTGTTGAAAGCATTGATCCGTAGATACCTCCATTAGTGATTGTAAAAGTGCCTCCCTGTAAATCTTCTATACTAATTTTACCATCTCTAGCTTTTTGACCCAAGTCAGCAATATTTTTTTCAATTTCTGCAAAAGACATCTCGTCAGGGTTTCTTAATACAGGAACTACTAATCCCCTATCTGTTCCTACTGCAAAACTGATATTATAATAATTTTTATATACTATTGTTTCATTTTGAATTTCAGCATTTATCGCTGGATAATTTTTTAGTGAAGCTATACATGCCTTAACAAAAAAAGACATGAATCCTAATTTAGTTAAATATTTCTTTTTAAACTCATCTTTATAATTATTTTTCATTTGTATTACTTCATGCATATCAACTTCATTAAAAGTTGTTAGCATAGCTGCATTATTTTGAGCCTCTTTTAACCTTTTGGCAATTGTCATTCTTAATCTGGTCATTTTAATTCTTTCTTCGGGACCATGAGTTGCTTTTCTTTTATTCAAAGATGGTTTTGACCCCATCAAGCTAAGTAAATCTTCTTTTAATATAACACCATTTTTTCCACTACCTCTTATCTCATTGAGGTTAATATTTTTTTCATTTGCGATCTTTCTAGCAGATGGAGAGGCCATTTTTTTACTTTTTTCTTTTTTCTCAGGAGCTTTATATATTTCATTTAAAACTAAAGGAGCCTCTTGTGACTTTGGTTGTTCTAATGTTTCGGTTGTTTCGGTTAAAACTAAACTCGCCTCGCCATTTTTTTCTTTTTCTAAAGATTGATCCTCAAAAACTTCTATTTCTTCTTCTATTTTTTTCTGTGGTGGTTTGTATTTTTTTTCTTTTTTTTCAGGAGTTTTACTCGTACTTGCGCCAATACTTCCTAGTAAAGCACCTACCTCAACAGTATCACCTTCTTTTACTGATATATTTTCCAGTACACCATTAGACGGCGAAGGTACTTCAACGTTAACTTTGTCAGTTTCAAGTTCAACAATAGGTTCATCAGAGTCTACTTTCTCCCCAATATTTTTTAACCATTTCGATACAGTAGCCTCTGTTACTGACTCACCTAAAGCTGGAACAACTATTTTTTCTGACATTTATTCTAATTAAATTTACCTACAACCTTTTCTAATATTTCTTTTTGTTCTGCAAGGTGTTTATTAAGATTTCCTGTAGCAGGTGATGCCGCAGCATTTCTACCAATATACTTAACTTTTTCGCCTTTTACTTGAATGATTTCAAGTGTTCGGTCTATATAATACTTCGAAGTATTCCATGCACCCATATTCATAGGCTCTTCCTGACACCAATAAAATTTAGCGTTTTTATATCTGCTAAGTTCTTTTGCCAAGTGTTTTGCTGGGAATGGGTATAACTGCTCTATTCTTATGAAAACTACCGAATCATCTTTAGATTTTTCTCTTGCCTCCAGTAAATCAAAATAAATTTTTCCTGAACACATAATAACTTTTTTTATTTTATTATCTATTTTTAATTTGATAAACTTGCTCTCAAATAAATAGGAATGGTCTATTAAAATTCTATGGAAACGCGTTTTTTTTGTAAAGTCATCTAAATTTGAAACACATTTTTTATGTCTCAACAAAGATTTAGGAGTCATAATTATCAATGGCTTTCTAAAATCTCTTCTCATTTGACGTCTAAGTAAATGAAAATAATTTGCAGGCGTTGTACAATTGACAACTTGTAAATTTTCTTGAGCACACAATTGTAAAAATCTTTCTAATCTTGCTGAAGAGTGTTCTGGTCCTTGTCCCTCATATCCATGAGGCAAAAGCATTACAAGACCACTTGCTCTGGACCATTTAGACTCAGCAGATGAAATAAATTGATCAATAACAACCTGGGCCCCATTTGCAAAATCTCCAAATTGTGCCTCCCATAGAACTAATGTTTCAGGCTCAGATAAAGAATATCCAAATTCAAAACCTAAAACTCCAAGCTCAGATAATAAACTATCAATAACTTCAAATTTTTTTTGATTTTTTGCTAGATGTTGTAAAGGAACGTATCTGTCATGATTGTCTTGGTTTCTTAACACAGCATGCCTTTGACTAAAAGTACCTCTTCCAGAGTCTTGTCCTGAAAGTCTTACGGAAAAACCTTCGTTTAAAAGTGTACCAAAAGCTAAAGACTCTGCAGTTGCCCAATCTATTTGTTTTCCATCAGTAAACATTTTTCTTTTGTTTTCAAAAATTTTCATTAAAGTTTTATGTAAACTAAAGTTTTTTGGTATTTCTGTAATTTTTTTTCCAATATTTATAAGTTCTTTTTTTTCTACACCTGTAATTCCTCTTTTGTCTTTACCTATTTCTGGTTTAAATCGAGACCATACTCCATCAAACCAAGTCATTTTTTCTTTATAACTTCTAGCGTTAGTAAATTCTTTGCCTAAAAAATCCTTAAATTTTCTTTGTTGCGATTCTATTTCTTGTTGTGAAATTAAACCTTGGGCATTAAGTTTTTTTCCATAAATTTGAAGAGTAGATGGATGTGTTCGAATTTTTTTATACATCAATGGCTGTGTGAATGATGGTTCGTCACCTTCGTTGTGTCCAAAGCGACGATAACAAACCATATCTATAACCACATCTCTATTAAATTTTTGTCTAAATTCCGTTGCAATTTTTGCACAATGAACGACTGCTTCAGGATCGTCTCCATTAACATGTAAAATTGGAGCTTCAACCATTTTTGCTAAATCAGATGGGTAAGGAGAAGATCTTGCAAATCTTGGTGCTGTTGTAAAACCAATTTGATTATTTACTATAATGTGAATTGTTCCTCCAGTATTGTGTCCTGGTAATCCTGACATTGCAAAACATTCGGCAACCACACCCTGTCCGGCAAAAGCAGCATCTCCATGTATTAAAACTGGAATAACCTTTTTTCTTTCTTTGTCTTTATGAAAGTATTGTTTAGCCCGAACTTGTCCTAAAACTATTGGATTTACAGCTTCTAAATGTGACGGGTTATCTGTAAGACTAATATGAACTAAATTTCCATCAAATTCACGGTTTGCCGAAGCACCTAAGTGGTATTTTACATCCCCCTCAAAATCTTTTTTGGAGTCAATTTTTTCACCAAAAAATTCCTTAAATATTACCCTAAAAGGTTTTTGCATCATATTTGCTAGAACATTTAATCTTCCTCTGTGTGGCATACCAATTTTTACTTCTTTCACACCTAAGTGCCCACCTCGTTTTATAATTTGTTCTAAAGCAGGTATAAGTGACTCGGCACCATCAAGACCAAATCTCTTAGTTCCAACAAATTTTATGTGTAAAAATTTTTCAAAACCTTCTGCCTCTATTAATTTATTGAGTATTGCTCTCTTTCCATTTTCCGTAAATTTAATACCTTTTTCTTTTCCTTCTATTCTCTCTCTAATCCAAGATCTTTCCTTTGGATCAGCCATATGCATAAATTCATAACCGATATTTCCACAATAAATTTCTTTTAAAGATTTTATGATTTCCTTTAAATTTGAAGTTTCCATTCCTAACGTTCCATCTAAAAATATTTTTTTATTTTCATCTTTTTTGCTTAACCCATAGGTCTCGGGCTTGAGTTCGGAGTGTTCTTCACGTTTTAATAAGGAAAGAGGATCTAAATTGGCTATCATGTGTCCCCTTATTCTGTAAGCTCTTGTTAGCGTACTAACTCTTATCGAATTTTTTGCATTTTCCTTAATTCCAGAAATATCTACATTATCAACGAATTGATCATTTATTTTTTCTCCATTTATCCTTGTGAATTTTTTCTTTTTTTTTGGAGACCAGCTTGGTCCATTAACTGTATTTATGATTAGTTCTTTATTATCTTGAAGCCCTTTAAAAAATTCTTTCCATTCTTCAGTCAAGCCTTGCGGATTTGTGATATATTGAGCATAAAGTTCTTCGATAAATTCAGAGCTATTATTGCCTAAAAAAGATGTTTTTTCGAAAATATTATTATTTTTAATTATAGACATTATTTTATAGAACTATATTAACACAAAAATCACATATTCAACTTTTAAGTTTTAAATATTTAATTTTTAAGTTTTTTATAAAGTGTTTTGCCAATATCAGCAGGAGATTTTGATATAGTAATACCTGCAGATTTCATGAGCTCAATCTTGTCTTCTGCTCCACCCATGCCGCCTGATATAATTGCACCTGCATGTCCCATTCTTCTGCCTGGAGGTGCTGTTAATCCTGCGACAAAACCTACGGTAGGTTTTTTTATTTTGGACTTTTTTAAAAACTCTGCCGCTTCCTCTTCTGCTGAACCACCGATTTCGCCAATCATTACAATGGAATGAGTATCATTATCTTTTAGAAAAAGTTCTAAACAATCAATAAAGTTTGTACCATTAATTGGGTCACCACCAATACCAATACAGGTTGATTGTCCAAGACCATTTTGCGATGTTTGAGCAACCGCTTCATAAGTAAGCGTACCCGATCTCGACACAATTCCCACAGATCCCTTTTTGTGAATGTTACCCGGCATGATTCCAATCTTACATTCATCGGGCGTAATTATGCCAGGACAGTTAGGTCCTATTAATCTACTTTTACTTTTTGATAATGCCTGTTTAACCCTCATCATATCAATAACTGGGATTCCCTCGGTTATGCAAACTACTAACTCTAAATTTGCATCAATTGCTTCTAATATAGCTTCAGCTGCAAACTTTGGTGGAACATAAATCATTGTTGCGTTTGCTCCTGTTTTTTCCTTTGCATCTATTACAGTGTTAAAAACTGGAAGACCCAGATGTATTTGACCACCTTTTTTAGGAGTAACACCACCAACTAATTGCGTACCATATTTTATTGATTGTTCAGAGTGAAAGGTTCCGTGTGTTCCGGTAAATCCTTGACATATTAATTTAGTATTTTTATTTACAAGAACTGACATTTATTTTATTTCTCCAACAATTTTATTTGCTGCATCATTTAAATCAGACGCGGATAAAATTTTTAATCCAGATTTTTCCAAAATTTCTTTTCCTTTCTCAAAATTTGTACCTGCAAGTCTAACTACTAAAGGGACTTTAATATTGGTCTCCTTTGCTGCCTCGACAACTCCTTCTGCAAGAACATCACAACGCATTATCCCCCCAAAAATATTTATTAGTATGCCTTTTACTTTTTTATCTGATAAAATTAATTTAAAAGCTGCTGAAACTTGCTCTTTTGAGGCTCCTCCTCCAACGTCAAGAAAGTTTGCAGGTTCCTGCCCATACAATTTAATTATATCCATTGTTGCCATTGCTAGTCCTGCACCATTAACCATGCAACCTATAGAGCCGTCTAACTTTATATAAGCAAGACCAAACTTGCTTGCTTCGATCTCTGTATTCTCCTCTTCGTTTAAATCTCTAAGTTTTAAGATTTCGGGCCTTCTGTACATAGCGTTATCATCAAAATTCATTTTAGCATCCAAGCAAATAAGTTTTTTTTGCTTTGTAATTACTAGGGGATTGATTTCAATTAACGAAGCATCCTTTTGAATTAAAATGTTATACATAGCACTCAATAATTTTATAGCATCTTTTTTTTGATTATCTTCTAATGAAAATATTTTAATAATTTTTTCTATTTCTTCTGCTGAAAGATTCTTCTTAAGATCAACTTTAGTAGTTAAAATTTTTTCTGGATTTTTTTTTGCTACTGACTCAATGTCTATACCTCCCTCAGTACTACTTATAAAAGCAATTTTTGAAGATCCTCTATCAATCAAACATGAGAGGTATAGTTCTTTTTCTATATCATATGCTTCTTGTATATAAACTCTTTTGACTTTTTTACCTTCTGGTCCTGTTTGATGTGTTACAAGAGTTTTACCAAACATTTTTTCTGTTTCAGTTTTAATTTTCGATCTATCTACAAGTTTAACACCACCTGCTTTTCCTCTTCCACCTGCATGAATTTGAGCTTTAACTACTAATTTATCTGAAGTAAGGCTTTCAATTTTTTTTTCTACTTCTTTAGCATCAAAAACGACAACTCCATTTGAGACTGGTGCTTCAAACTCTTTTAATAGGTCTTTGGCTTGATGTTCGTGAATATTCATTTTTATCTTTTACTTTTTAAATCTTTACAATTTTTTATCTCATAACTATTAAGTTTTTCAAAAATTAAACTTTCATTTAAACAACTTTGGTCTAAATAGTCATAAATACTGTCTTTATTCAACGGGTCAATAATATAAATAACTTCAAGATTATTTTTAGTGATAACATCGATAATCAAATCTTTATATCGTTTTGAATACCTACTGTTTCTCAAAGGATAAGTGGTACCATCTAGAGTATAAACCATACTTGGTGAAAAAAGTTTTTCATTTAAAATTATTGAAAAGAAAGAATAATTAGTAACAACCATTTTTTTTCTTTTATCAGATTTTAAATGATTTTTTATATTATTGATTAAATTAATTTCTTGTTCAACATTATTTTTGTATTCTGGGGAAATCCATTGTAATCCATTGAGTTTTGCGTGAATTTTGGTTGCTGGTACTGATTTTGATAAATCTACTGATGAGAGTTCGTGAAACTTTCTACCTTCATTAAACCGTAAATGATATTTAGCTGTTACAAGAATACAAAAAACAACCAGAAATAAAAATAACATGTTTTTCTTTTTTAATTTTGTTTCCTCAATAGCTATGTGTGAAAAGGCAACCAATAGTGGTACAAGAAAAAAAATAAATGTTTGATTTTTTGTAAGTATCTGGTGAAATATTAGAGATAATGTAAAGAACAAAATGATAATGAAATAAAAAAAGTTTTTTTTCTTTAAATAATTATTTTCATTAGTAATTTTTTTTAAATTAATCAAAAATAATGGTATTAATGATAAGTACACAAATTTGAAATGACCTACAGTTCCTCTTATTGTTAGATTTAGATTGTCAATTCTTGATCCGCCAATTTCTTGAGGATAAAAAATATATTGTTGAATAAAGTTTTCAAATTTTATACCTGCAAAAAAACCAAAGATAAACATAAACAAAATAAAAATTAAGGATCCTGCCAAAATATATTTAATAATTTCTTTTTTATTATTAACAAAAGCATATAGCAAAGCTACTATAGTAATACAGAATGTAATATAAGAAGTCGGTACCTGTTTTGACAAAAAACCAAAACCAAAAAATATTGGTAATATAATCCAAAATATTTTTTTTTCTTTTTTAATTGCTAAAAGTGAAGAATAAACACCTAATAAAGAAAAGAAAGCTGAGTGGTGATCAACAAAAGGTGTGCCGCTTGAAGTATACGCTAGTACTGAAAACAATATAGAATAAATAAAACAATAGTTAATGTTTAGTTTAAATTCTTTGAGTATAAAATACGTGGCAATTGAAATTAAACCATTCATTAAAGATGCATGAAGAACATAAGTATTCCAATTTATTCCAAGAATGAAAAAGAAAAGTGCTTGAATATAATTGATCAAAACGCCCGATACCATCCATATATCAGTAAAAGGAATTTCGCCCTGAAGTATTCTAAATCCTAAGTCGAAATGGTAAAAAGTATCTAAAGGAAAGACTCCTAAGTTTGCATAATATCGATTTATAAATACTGAGAATACAAAAATCGATAAAATGAAAAGATAGTTTCTGTTTAACAAAGTTTTTAAACTCATAATATTTAATAGAATAACTGTTTAAAGTTATTTTGTTAAAGTCGGGTCAATCTTAACTGCTGATTGAAATAATTCTTTTACAGCTTTAATTGAAGTATCAAAATTTAATTTTTCACTCTTATCTAGTTCTATTTCAACTATTTTCTCTACTCCTTTTTTACTAATAACAACTGGCACACCTGCATAAATATTTTTGTAGCCATATTCTCCGTTTAAATATGCTGCGCAAGGTAGTGTTTTTTTTAAATCTTTTAGATAGGACTCGGCCATTTCAACGCCAGAGGCTGCTGGGGCATAAAAGGCTGACCCTTTTTCCAATAACTTGACTATTTCTGCTCCACCTTTTCTTGTTCTAGCGATGATTTCTTCCAACTTACTCTTTGATATTTTGTTTTCATTAACTAATTCTATAAGAGTTTTGTTATTTATTTTTGTTTGTTTTGGCATAGGTACCATGGTGTCTCCATGTCCTCCTAGAACTAAAGACTCGATGTTTTTTACTGGCTCCTTTAATTCCCTAGATAAAAAATATTTAAATCTAGAAGAATCTAAAATTCCTGCCATACCAACTACTTTATTGGTTGAAAATTTAGAATATTTTTGGAGTGCCATCACAATTACATCTAATGGGTTAGTAATACAAATCACAAAAGCGTTAGGTGATGTATCTTTAATTCCGTCTGAAACCTGTTTTATAATTTTGAGATTAGTGCCTAATAAATCATCACGCGACATCCCAGGTTTTCTTGGAACTCCTGCAGTTATAATTATAACGTCAGAATTTTTAGTATCATTATAGTTGCTTGTGCCAGTTATATTAACATTAAACCCACTGACACCCGAAGATTGAGCAATATCCAAAGCTTTACCCTTGGCTAATCCTTCGGCAACATCAAATAAAACTACATCACCAAGCTCTTTAATTGCAATCAGATGCGCCAAAGTTCCACCGATTTGACCAGCACCTATAAGTGATATTTTTTTATTCATTTTATTTCATAGTTGGCATCACAAATTCTGGATCTGATTTAATTCCAGATGGCCATCTCGATGTTATTGTTTTTAATTTAGTATAAAATCTTACACCTTCAGGTCCATGTATACTTTGATCTCCAAATAAAGATCTTTTCCATCCACCAAAGCTATGGAATGCCATTGGAACAGGTATTGGTATATTTATTCCTACCATGCCAATTTTTACATTACTTGCGAAGGATCTGCCAGTATCTCCATCCCTTGTAAATATACTTGTACCATTCCCAAATTCATGATCGTTAACTAATGATAATGCTTCGGTGTAATCCTTTGCTCTTACAACTGAAAGGACAGGACCAAATATTTCTTCTTTATAAATTCTCATGTCTTTTTTAACATGATCAAATAGACATCCCCCCATATAAAAACCATTTTCGTAACCCTGAAGCTTTAAATTCCTTCCGTCTACTACAAGCTTTGCACCCTCTTTTACTCCCACATCAACATAACCTTTGACTTTTTCTAAGTGCTCTTTGGTAACTAGTGGACCCATTTGAGATTTTTTATCTAATCCTGGACCGATTTTTAAAGACTCTACTTTTTTTGATAAACTTTTTACAAGAGGATCGGCAATTTTACCAACCGCTACTGCAACTGATTGTGCCATACATCTTTCTCCGGCAGAACCATATGCTGCTCCCATCAAACCATTTACTGCTTGCTCTAAATCACAGTCTGGCATTATTACACAGTGATTTTTTGCTCCCCCCAAAGCTTGGACTCTTTTTTCATTTTTTGCACAATTTTCATAAATGTATTTAGCAATTGGAGTTGAGCCAACAAAGCTAACTGCAGCAATATCTTTATTGTTAATAATTGCATCAACAGCCTCTTTATCTCCATTTACAACATTAAACACGCCTGGGGGTAGACCGGACTCTAAAAATAATTCTGCTAATTTCATCGAACAAGATGGATCTTTCTCGGATGGTTTTAAAACAAATGTATTTCCACAAGCTATTGCCATTGGAAACATCCACATAGGGACCATTGCCGGAAAATTAAAGGGAGTAATTCCCGCACAAACACCAAGCGGTTGTCTCATTGACCAGCTATCAACATTAGTTCCTACATTTTCTGTGAATTCTCCTTTTAATAATTGTGGTATACCACAAGCAAACTCTACAACTTCCAAACCTCTTGTCAAAGATCCTTTGGCATCTTCGTAGACTTTTCCGTGTTCAGAAACAATAATTTTTGTTAGTTCATCGTAGTTTTTTTCGATCAATTCTTTAAATTTAAAAAGGACTCTGGCTCTAAACAATGGAGTTTTTTCTGACCAACTTGGAAAAGCTTTTTTTGCAGATTCAACAGCTTTGTTTAAATCAGCGCTGCTTGCAAGATTTACATTAGAACTTGCCTCCCCAGTAGCAGGATTAAAAACCTTTGCTGTTCTTTTAGACGAACCTTTTAATATTTTGCCGTCAATAAAATGCTCTATTGAATTCATTTTGTTATTAATGATTAATTAAGCTTTTAGCTCGTTGCAAGCATTTTTTTAATAGATCCAATTGCTTTAGCAGGATTTAAACCTTTTGGGCAAGAATTAGTGCAATTCATAATCGTATGACATCTATACAGTTTAAGCTCATCTGCAACTTTTTTTAATCTTTCTTTTCTCTCTTCGTCTCTGCTGTCAGTTATCCAACGATATGCTTGCAATAAAACTGCTGGTCCTAAATATTTGTCTCCATTCCACCAATAGCTAGGGCAAGAAGTTGAGCAACATGCACAAAGTATACACTCATAATAACCATCAAGTTTTGCTCTGTCTTCTTGCGATTGTTTGATTTCTGCAGATGTTTTTTCTCCAACTTTTGCTTTTAACCAAGGTTCTACTGACTCGTATTGTTTATAAAGCGTAGTCAAATCACCAACTAAATCCTTGATCACTTTTAAATGGGGTAATGGATAAATATTTAATTCACCTTTAATATCTGAGTGAGATTTTATACAAGATAATGTGTTTACCCCGTCAACGTTCATAGCGCATGAACCACAAACACCGTGTGCACAAGATCTTCTAAAAGTTAAAGTTGAATCAATTTCATTCTTAATTTTAAAAAGAATATCCAATACTTTAGGTCCGCACTCATTTAAATCTACTTCGAATGTATCTATTCTTGGATTTTCATTGCTAGATGGGTTCCACCTGTAAACATTAACTTTTTTTAAATTATTTGATCCAGTTTTGTCTTCGTAGTATTTGCCTTTTAAAATTTTAGAGTTTTGTGGAAGGCTAAATTGAACCATTAATATATTCGCTCCCTCGGTGGAAAGTATTGCACATCATTTGTTAGCGTTTTAGCATGAACGGGCCTGTAGGCAACTTTAACATCATTTCCTTTTTGCCAAGCTAAAGTATGAGTCATATATTTCTTATCGTCTCTATTTTTGTAGTCCTCTCTTGCGTGAGCTCCTCGACTTTCTTTTCTGTGATAAGCTGAGTCTATTGTTGTCATTGCTTGTCTTATAAGATTATCAAATTCAAGAGTTTCAACTAGATCTGTATTAAATAATAATGATTTGTCTGATACTGAGATATCCTGCATACCCTCAAAAGGTTTTCTAATTTGATCCATACCTTCTTTTAATGTTTTTTCTGTTCTGAAAACTGCACATTTAGATTGCATGGTTTTCTGCATTGAAAGTCTTAGTTCAGAAGTTTTTGTTGAACCAGATGAGTTACGAAGTTTATCAAATCTAGTTAAACATTTATCTGTTTCACTTTGTGGTATCTCTTCGTGCGGAGTTCCAGGTTTAATAAGCTCTGCTGCTCTGTTTGCTGCAGATTTTCCAAAAACTACTAAATCTATTAAAGAGTTTGACCCTAACCTGTTAGCGCCGTGAACAGATACACATGCGGCCTCTCCTATAGCCATCAATCCTGGTACTGTGGACTCTTTTCCATTTAAAGTTAAAACTTCAGCTTTATAGTTTGTCGGAATTCCTCCCATATTATAATGAACTGTAGGTACAACTGGAATAGGATCTTTTCTAACATCAACCTCACAAAAAGTTTTTGCAGACTCCGCAATTCCAGGTAGTCTTTCTTCAATTACTTTTGGATCTAAATGATTTAAATGTAAATTTACGTAATCTTTATTTTTGCCAACTCCTCTTCCTTCATTAATTTCAACTGCTATCGATCTACTTACAACGTCCCTTGAAGCTAAATCTTTAGCTTTTGGAGCATATTTTTCCATAAATCTTTCACCCTTCGAGTTTAAAAGATAACCACCTTCACCTCTTACACCTTCTGATATTAAAGTTCCCACTCCATAAATTCCCGTTGGATGAAACTGAACGAATTCCATATCCTGCAATGGCAATCCTGCTCTTAGTGCCATACCGTTTCCATCTCCAGTACATGTATGTGCTGAGGTTGCTGTATAATAAACTTTACCATAACCTCCTGTAGCTAAAATTGTTATATGTGACCTAAATCTATGTATTGTTCCGTCATTTAAGTTCCAAGCAATAAGACCCTTACACTCACCATTTTTCATTAAAAGGTCTAAAGCAAAATATTCTATAAAAAATTCTGTATTATGTTTAAGTGCTTGACCATATAAAGTGTGTAATATTGCATGACCAGTTCTATCTGCAGCTGCGCAGGTTCTTTGTACGGACTCATTTCCATAATTTTTTGTCATTCCTCCAAATGCTCTTTGATAGATTTTTCCTTCTTTTGTTCTACTAAATGGAACGCCATATTTTTCTAGTTCGATTACAGCTTTTGGTGCTTCTTTGCATAAGTGCTCAATTGCATCCTGGTCACCCAACCAGTCTGATCCTTTGACTGTATCGTACATATGCCATCTCCAATCATCTTCGCCCATATTTCCGAGAGCAGCAGAAATTCCTCCTTGAGCAGCAGATGTATGGCTTCTAGTAGGAAATACTTTTGATATGCATGCAGTCTTTAGGCCTGCTTCGGATAGTCCAACAGCTGCTCTCAAACCTGATCCTCCAGCCCCAAGAACTACTACATCGTATTCATGATCTATAATTTTATAAGCTTTCATAATATTTATAATTTAATTAAATATATAATTATTAATAATGTCATTACTATACTAAATAAAACAAGCAATCTGTTTGCGGCATTTTTGAATTTTATGTCACTAATATAGTCCTCAAATACCTCACTAATAGTGAGAGTATAAAAAGTAAAAGCCAATATTGTGAATAAAGAAAATAGAATTTTGGTTAATATACTAGAGAAAAACAATGTTAATTGAGAATTATTACCATCAAATAATGTTACGAAACTAATTACAAACCAAATTAAAAATGGAATTAATAAGCCTGAAGAAATTTTGATTGTTAACCATTTTGTAGTAGCTCTGATCATTCTAAATAATATTCCTTCCTAAAAGGTATAGTAAAATTGCTAAGACAAAGGATGCTATTATGGAAATTATACCTGTTATCTGAGATACTTTTAAATCAAAACCATATCCTATGTCCCATGCTAAATGTCTGATCTCATTTACAATTTGAAAGCTGAATGACCAACACAAAGATATTATTAAAAACTTTCCAAAAAAAGATTGTGAAATTATTTGAAAAATTTGTGAATTAAAACTGCTAAAAAGTAATACAGATGAAATAAAAATAAAGCCGATAAAATTAATTACACCAACAATTCTATGAGCGATAGAGAGAAGTGATGATATGTGCCATCTATAAACTTGGAGGTGTGGTGACAATGGTTTGTCTTTATTTTCCATAATATTTTTTTATTAATTCTTCTGCAATTTGCACTGTATTCAATGCAGCCCCTTTAAGTAAATTATCAGAAACGACCCACATATTAAGTGCTTTATCATTGGAGCTATCTTGTCGAATTCTAGAAATAAAAGTTAAATAGCTATTTTCTGCTTCCAGAGGGGTTATATAACCTCCATCTTTTCTTTCATCTAAAACTTTGCATCCATCAGATTTAATTAAAATATCTTTTACATCTTTGATGTCGAAGGATTTTTCAAATTCAACATTAATTGACTCGGAATGAGATACTAAAACAGGTACTCTAACACAAGTAGCTGTTATTTTAATTTTATTATCTAAAATTTTTTGTGTTTCCTTTATCATTTTCTGCTCTTCTTTTGTATATCCTTCATCAACAAATTCATCTATATGAGGTATCAAATTAAAAGCAATTTGCTTAGTGAAGTTTTTGGAGTTAATTTTTTTACCAGATAAAAAATCTTTTGATTGATTAACCAACTCATCCATTGGAGCTTTTCCTGCTCCAGATACAGATTGATATGTAGAAACAATAACCCTTTTAATTTTAAATTGATCATGCAATGGCTTTAGAGCTACTACCATTTGAATAGTAGAGCAATTAGGGTTAGCAATTATATTTTTCTTTTTGTACGTTACTAATTTATCCAAGTTAACCTCAGGAACTATTAAAGGTACATCTTTATCCATTCTAAAAAATTTTGAATTATCAATTACAACTGTTTTTTTGCTTGCTTTCGGAACCCATTTTTCAGCTATCTTGCTTCCAGCGGCAAAAAAAGTTATTTGAGAATTTGAAAAATCATATTTTTCAAGACTTTGAATTTGAATTTCATTTCCTCTAAATTTAATTTTTTTTCCTTCACTCTTTTCAGATGCAACTAAAAATAACTCAGAGATTTTAATTTTAGATTTCTCTAAAATTTCAATAGTTTTTCTTCCAACGTTGCCGGTGGCACCAATTATAGCTAAGTTCATTTTTGAGACTATTTTAATTTAAATTTGATATAATTGCATCACCCATATCTGAGGTGGATACCTTTTTCTTTCCTTTTGACATTATATCAGGGGTTCTTAAACCATCTTCCAAGGTCTTTTCAACAGCTTTGTCTAACATGGCAGACTCTTTTTCTAAACCAAGAGAATATTTTAATGCCATAGAAAAACTTAATATAGTTGCAATTGGGTTAGATATATTTTTTCCAGCGATATCAGGTGCTGAACCATGAACTGGCTCATACAAAGATCTTGTTCTACCATTCTTGTCTTTGTCACCTAAAGATGCTGAGGGTAATAATCCTAGAGATCCTGTTAGCATTGCTGCTTCATCTGACAACATGTCTCCAAATAAATTATCTGCTAGTATTACATCAAATTGTTTTGGATTTCTTAAAAGTTGCATAGCACAATTGTCTGCGAGCATATGATTTAATTCTATTTTTTTATACTCTTTGTCCTTTAGAATTTGAACTTCTTCTCTCCATAAAACTCCTGCCTCCATAACATTGGATTTTTCGCAGGATGTTACTTTGTTTTTTCTTTTTGCTGCTAATTCAAAAGCTACCTTAGCAATTCTTCTTATTTCTTTGGTTGTATAAACGTGTGTGTTAACACCTCTCCGTTCTCCATTTTCTATAGGTTTTACTCCTCTTGGTTCTCCAAAATAAATCCCTCCTGTTAACTCTCTTACTATTAAAATATCAAGACCTGAAACCACTTCTGGTTTTAATGTAGAGGAGTCAACAAGTTGTTTAAAACATATTGCTGGCCTTAAATTTGCAAATAATTTTAATTCTTTTCTTAATTTGAGAAGAGCTCTTTCAGGTTTTTTTGAAAATTCTAATTTGTCGTACTGTGGTCCACCACAGGCACCAACTATAACTGCATCACTTTCCACCGCTCTATAAAACACTTCGTCTGTTATAGGCACACCATGTTTGTCTATGGCTGCTCCACCGATCAAATCTTGATCAATTTTAAAATCTAATGATTTTTTTTTATTAAACCAATCGATAACTTTTTTTGTCTCACCAACAACTTCTGGACCTATTCCGTCACCGGGAAGTAACAATATTTTTTTTTGATTTATAGCCATCTTATAACCAAGGTTTACTTTGAGACATTTTACTCTCAAAATTATTAATGTTTTCAACTTTTTTTAATGACAGCGCAATGTCATCTAAACCTTCTAATAAACATTTCTTTTTAAAAGAGTCTAATTTAAATTTAAATGACTTATTTCCATAAACGACTTCTTGCTCCTGAAGTTTCACTTCAATACTTTCTTTTCTTGAAGAATATTCTTTTAATTCATTGACAATATCTTCACTTACAATAACGGGGAGTATCCCGTTTTTGAAACAATTGTTATAGAATATATCTGCAAAGCTCTCACTTATTATGACTTTAATACCAAAATCTAGTAAAGCCCATGGTGCATGTTCTCTCGATGATCCACAGCCAAAATTTTTTCCAGTAATTAATATTTTAGAACTTTTAAATGGCTCATTATCTAAAATAAAACCTTTGATTGGATTTCCTTTTTCATCAAACCTCATTTCATAAAATAAGCTTTTACCTAAACCAGATCTCTTTATAGTTTTTAAAAATTGTTTAGGTATGATTTTATCAGTATCTATATTCATTAAAGGAATATATGCCGGAATACTTTTAATTTTAGAAAACTTTTCCATTTTAATTATCAAACTTTCTTACATCTGATAGATGTCCTTCGATCGCAGCAGCTGCAGCCATTGCTGGAGAAACTAGGTGAGTTCTTCCTCCACGTCCTTGTCTTCCTTCAAAATTTCTGTTTGAAGTTGATGCACATCTTTCTCTTGGTTTTAATTGATCTTCATTCATTCCAAGGCACATTGAACATCCAGGCTCTCTCCATTCAAAACCTGAGTTTTTAAAAATTTTATCTAAACCTTCTTGCTCTGCTTGATTTTTAACAAGTCCAGATCCAGGAACGACCATCGCATTTACATGTCCTGCTATTTTCTTATTTTTAAGAAGTTTTGCTGCTTCTCTTAAATCCTGAATTCGTCCATTAGTACAACTTCCAATAAAAACTTTATCAATTTTTATCTCAGTCATCTTTGTATTCGGTTTCAAACCCATATAATCAAGAGATCTTTCCATTGCAATACGTCTATCATTATCTTTTTCTTTTGTTGGATCTGGTACTGATCCATTTACTGGAACAACATCTTGAGGAGAAGTTCCCCAGGTTACTTGTGGAACAACGTCGTTTCCATTAATTAATATTTCTTTATCAAACTTACAATCATTGTCAGATTTTAGTTGGTTCCAATAATCTAATGCTTTCTTCCAGTTATCATTTTTGGGTGACATGGGTTTGTTTTCTAAGTATTTAAAGGTCTTTTCATCTGGCTGTATTAATCCTGCTCTTGCACCACCCTCAATAGTCATATTACAAACTGTCATCCTTTCTTCTATACTAAAATTTTTTATAACATCACCAGAGTATTCAATAACAAAACCTGTTCCACCAGCAGTTCCAATCGTTCCGATAATTTTCAAAATAACATCCTTAGCTGTTACACCAACTGATAATTTTCCATCAACTTTCAGAAGTAAATTTTTAGATTTTTTTTGAATAAGTGTTTGAGTTGCCAAAACATGTTCTACCTCAGAGGTTCCTATTCCGAAAGCCAGAGATCCGAAGGCTCCATGAGTAGCTGTGTGGCTATCTCCACATACTATTATTGTGCCTGGTTGAGTAAATCCTTGCTCAGGACCAATTATATGCACTATACCTTGTCTTTTATCATTCATATCAAAAAGAGGCACTCCAAATTCTTTGCAATTCTTTCTTAGTGTATCTACTTGAATTTTTGATTGTTGATCACTAATTCCTTTTGATCGATCTGTGGTAGGAACGTTATGATCAGCTACCGCTAAAGTAAAATTTGGCTTTCTAACTTTTCTTTTATTCATTCTTAAACCTTCAAAAGCCTGAGGACTTGTTACCTCATGCACCAAGTGTCTATCTACATACAGAAGCGATGTTCCATCATCTTGCTCATAAACAAGATGATCATCCCAAATTTTATCGTATAAAGTTTTTGGCATTATAAATTATTTTTTTAAGTTTTCTGGTTTTTTATTTTCTTTTTTTTCTGAAACTTTTTTGGGTAACTCTGATTTTTCTTTTTGATTTTCTAAGTTACTTACTTTTGAAGCATCAGATTTAACAACTTCTGTTGGACTAGTTTTAATCTGATCCTTAACTTCAACTTCTATTCCAATATTTTTTTTCATTTTTTCTGCGATTCTTGCAGATTTACCTTTTCTATCTCTTAAATAGTAAAGTTTTGCTCTTCTTACTTTTCCAGATCTAATAACTTTTATTGAGCTTACAATAGGACTATAAAGTGCAAATGTTCTCTCAACACCTTCACCAAAAGAAATTTTTCTTACTTTAAAAGAAGAATTAAGACTCCTATTTTTTTTAGCAATGCAAACCCCTTCAAAATTTTGAATTCTTTCTCTTTTTCCCTCAACGATTCTTACACCTACTCGAATAGTGTCGCCTGGAAAAAATTCAGTTATTTTCTTCTTAGAGATTAGTTTTTCTAGGTTCGCTTTATTTATATCTTCAATGTTTTTCATTTTTTTTACTTTTTAAATATTTTTCCCAAAGATCTGGTCTCTGGCGACGTGTTATATCCTTAGATTGTGACAAACGCCAGTCCTTAATTTTAGCATGATCCCCGGACAATAGTACATCTGGAACACTTTTTTTTTCCCAAATTTGAGGTTTTGTATATTGTGGATATTCTAAAAGTCCATTTTCAAAACTTTCATCATTTTTAGATTTCTCATTGCCTAATATACCTGGTAATAATCTTAGTACAGCATCAATTACTACAAAAGAGGCTGACTCTCCCCCAGATAAAATGTAATCACCAATGCTAACCTCCTCTATGTTTCTTGTACCTAAAACACGCTCATCAATACCTTCGAAATGACCACAAATTATATTGATGGTCTTCTCTTTTGTTAAGTTTTTAGCAAAATTTTGATCGAATTTTTTCCCTTTCGGAGAAAGATAAAAAATTTTCTCATTTTTTTTTATTTTACTATCTAAAGACTTTCCTAGGATGTCTGGTTTTAAAAGCATTCCATTTCCACCACCAAAAGGTTTATCATCAACCGTTTTGTGTTTATCTTCTGCTGCGTCTCGAATATTTATAATCTCTAAGCTCCATATTTTTTTTTCTAAAGCTTTTCCGTACAGCCCTTTATTTAGTGGACCTGGAAAAATTTCTGGATACAAAGTAAATACTCGAGCCTTCCACATTGTTTTTTTTTCTATTTAGGTAACTTAGTTGCACCGGTTTCTTGGTGTACTATTTTTCCATCTTTAAACTTGTAATAAGACATAACTGCTTCTTTGTTACCATCCTTAAAACTTGCAATAGCATGCATAAAACCAACTTCATTATTTTCAAAAAGAATTCTCTCTTTGTCTAATTGAACATCTTTCATTCCAATCCATTTAACCACATCATCTTTAGATAATGTTTTTCCAGATGCATGCATTAGAAATTTAAAATCATCGTGCATGATTTCTTTTGCACTATTTGAATCACCTTCGTTTACTGCTTTTACTAATTTTTGTATTATAGACATTATTTTTTCTCCTCTTTTTTTTCTTCTTTCTTAGCTTCCTGTTTAGGAGCTTCTTTTTTTGGTTATTCTTTATTAGCTTCATGTTTAGGAGCTTCTTTTTTTGGTTGTTCTTTCTTAGCTTCCTGTTTAGGAGCTTCTTTTTTTGGTTCTTCTTTCTTAGCTTCCTGTTTAGGAGCTTCTTTTTTTGGTTCTTCTTTCTTAGCTTCCTGTTTAGGAGCTTCACCTTTTGGTGTTTCTTTTTTTGGTTCTTCTTTGCCTTCTTTTTTTCTATCTTTTTTTGGAATTGCTTTCTGAGGATTGTTACGTGGTTTAGGCATTGGCATAATTTGGGCCTCCCCAAGAATTCTGGATACTCTTAAAGTTGGCTTTGCTCCTTTACTTAGCCAATGTTTTATTCTTTCCGCCTCTATTTTAATTCTTTCCTTTTTTTCTTTTGGTAAAAGAGGATTGAATAGTCCTACCTTTTCAATAAATCTTCCATCTCTTGGAAATCTACTGTCTGCAATAACTATTTTATATATTGGTCTCTTTTTTGCACCAATCATCGATAGTCTTATTTTTAACATTTTTTCCTTTCTTTCATTTTAGTTGATTAAAAAGTTCTGGAGGTACACCATCTTTGGGTACTCCACCCTTAGACATTTTTTTCATCATTTTTGACATCATTTTAAATTGTTTCAGCAATTTATTTATCATCTGCACATCAGTTCCTGATCCTAAAGAAATTCTTTTTCTTCTTGAACCACTTATAATATCTGGATTTTCTCTTTCTCTTTTGGTCATTGATAAAATTATAGCTTCATTCATTGATAGTAATTTTTCATCAATATTTGCATTTTGCATTTGCTCTTTTACTTTGCCTACTCCAGGTAAAAGTGAAAGTACACCTTCCATACCTCCCATTTTTTTCATTTGTTTTAGTTGCATAAGATAGTCATCAAAAGTAAAAGAACCTTTTTTAATTTTTTCTTCAGTTAATCTTATTTTTTCTTCATCAAGATCTTGTGAAGCTTTTTCAACTAAGGAAACAATATCTCCCATACCAAGAATTCTGTTTGCCAACCTGTCAGGATGGAACGCTTCAAGATCATCTATTTTTTCACCTACTCCTATAAACTTAATTGGTTTGCCAGTGGTCTGTTTCATGCTGAGGGCTGCCCCACCTCTTCCATCTCCATCGACTCTTGTTAAAATAATGCTAGTTAATTCTACAGCTTTATCAAATTCAGAAGCTAATTTGACTGCAATTTGTCCAGTTAAAGAATCAGCAACGAGTATGGTCTCAACAGGATTGGCTTCGGCTTTAATATTTTTTATTTCGCTCATCATATTTAAATCGACTTGAGTACGACCTGCTGTATCAAAAATTATAACATCTGATCCGCTGAGTGTTGCAGCATTATTTGCTCTTTTAGTAATATCAATTGGGATTTGGTCTTTTATAATTGGAAGAACATTTAAATTGTTCTTTTCACATAAAATCTTTAATTGTTCCTGTGCGGCCGGTCTATAAACGTCCAAGCTTACTAATAAAATTTTTTTTTTAAAGTTTTTTTCTATATTTTTTGCTAGCTTAACTGCTGTAGTTGTTTTTCCAGATCCTTGCAGGCCAACTAATAATAGAGAAGCTGGCGGAACGGCTTTTAGGTTTATTTCCTCTACTTTGCTACCTAATACTTCAACCAACTGATCATAGACGATCTTAACAAGCATTTGTCCTGGTGAAGTAGATCGAATAATTTCTTGGCCAATAGCTTTAGGTTTAATATCTTCTATAAATTTCTTTACTACGGGCAAAGCAACATCGGCAGCTATTAATGCCTGCCTGATTTCTTTTAAGCCTGTCTCTACCTGGCTTTCATTGAGCGAAGGTGCTTTTTTTAACTTGCTAAATATTCCTTCTAATTTATTTGTTAAATTTTCAAACATTTTTTATTTTTCCAACACCAATCGCACTAGTGGGCGAACCCTCGCTGACTAGTGTCGATCCCTTTATTTCTAAAGGCACCGCAAAAACTATTATTTGCGGAAGTGACGAGAAGCTACAATTAAGGGTTTTAAAAGTCAATGAATAAAGATACTAATCAAATTATGGCACTTATTAACGCTTACAAAATGGATGGTCTTGGAAATAATTTCGTAATTATTGATAGGAGAAAAAATACCTTAGAGATAAGCAAAGATAAAATAGTGAGCATAGCAAATAAAAAAATAGTTCCTTTTGATCAACTAATTATTTTGGAAAAGGAAGAAAAAAATACTTTTCCAATAAAAATTTATAATCCAGATGGAATTGAGGCAACAGCATGTGGAAATGGTGCTAGATGTGTTGCGTATTTAATTTTTCAAGAAAATAAACAAAAAAATATTTTAATAAAAACAAAAGAAAGAGTTTTAAGTGCTGAAGTAGTCGACAAAAAAAATGTCGAAATAAATATGGGCAAACCAAAATTTAGCTGGGAAGAAGTACCACTTAGTGAAAACATGGATACTAAACAAGTTACTATAGATTTTTTAGATAAAGAACTTGGTAAAGGATTTTGCTTAAATGTTGGAAATCCTCATATTATTTTTTTTGTAAAAGATTCTTCTAAAATTGACATTAAAAAAATAGGACCAAAAATTGAAAATTACAGATTCTTTCCTGAAAGAATTAATGTGACCTTTGCTCAAGTTTTGGACAAAAAAAATATCAAAGTCAATGTTTGGGAAAGAGGAGCTGGCCAAACAAAAGCGTGCGGTACTGCAGCCTGTGCTGTTGCAGTTTCTGCTTCTATAAAAGGCTTAACAGATAAAAATTTAGAGATTCATTTTAAGGAAGGGAATCTTAAAATTAACTACAAAGAAGAAATATTTATGGCCGGAAGTGTTTCTGATGTTAAGAAGATCAACTTAGATATCTAATGAATTTCTTTGAAAATTTTAAGTTTAGTAATTTGTTTAGTAAAAAAAAAATAGATGAAGATTTACTTAATAAATTTGAGGAACTTCTAATAGAATCTGATGTTGGTACTCAAATAGCTTCAGATCTAAAAGAGAAATTTAAAAAAGAAAAAATAGGAAAAGAAATTAAAAACGAAAAAGAAATATTTGATTTTCTTGGTGAACAAATATCAAAAATACTTATCCCTTACGAAAAAAAACTTGATACACTTTATAAGAATTCACCTTCTATAATAGTTGTTGCAGGAGTAAACGGTGTAGGAAAAACTACTACAATAGGTAAGTTAGGAAAATTATTTAAAAATAATGGAAAAAAAATAGTCTTTGGAGCTGCCGATACTTTTAGAGCAGCTGCTATTGATCAACTAGAACTTTGGTCTAAAAAAATTGGCGCTGATTTTGTCAAGTCAGATCTGGGAACTGATCCAGCTTCTGTTGGATACAAAACTGCAAAATTTGCAGAGGAAAACAAATCTGATCTAGCTTTTATTGATACAGCAGGGAGATTACAAAATAAAAAAAATCTCATGGATGAATACAAAAAAATATTCACTGTCCTCAAAAAAATAAATCCAGAATATCCTCATGAAACTATTTTGGTATTGGACGCTACAACAGGCCAAAATGCTTTAAATCAAGTGGAAGAATTTAAAAAAATTTCTAATTTAACCGGTTTAATAATTACAAAATTAGATACTACGGCAAAAGGAGGGATACTATTAGCTATTTGTAAAAAACATGGTTTACCCGTAATTGCAGTTGGTATGGGAGAAAAGGAAAGTGATTTACACTCCTTTAATTCAGTAGATTTTTCTAAAATGTTAGTTAAAAATTAAAAATGAAAATACCCAAAAAAATAGAACCAGTTATATCAGGAATATCTGCAGCAGCAGTTATAGGAGTTCTTGCCTTTTTAACTTTAAGAACTTCTGCTGGAATATGGTTAATGTTTTCTTTTGGGGCGACTGTTTTTTTAGTTTTTGCCCTTCATAATTTAGAGACGGCACAACCAAAAAATATTTTTTTTGGACATTTAGTCTCAATTATAGTTGGAATTATTTTTAATGAAACGATTGGATTTTCTTTTTACTCTCTCGGTTTATCAGTTGGGGTGGCTGTAACATTAATGGTCTATTTGAAAGTAATGCACCCACCTGCAGCTTCAAATCCTTTGGTAGTATTGTTTACAGATGTATCTTTTGATTTTATTTTATTTCCAGTTATAACAGGAACTATTCTAATAATCTTAATGTCTTTTTTAATAAATAAAATTATTCTTAAACGTAATTACCCTACAAAATGGTTTTGAAGAACATACTTAAAGTTTTTAAAAGATCTTGATTGTAATCCATCATGTGGTCATCGTTATCTGGGAAATAAGAAAATTTTGGCTCTTTGGCTTTTTCAAAAACTTGTTTACCCATATTAAATGGAACTATTTTATCTTTTTTTCCATGCATAACTAGAATAGGACTATTTATATTTTTTAATTTCTTTATAGTTTCGTATCGATCTTTCAATAAAAGAGAAACCGGCAAATAAGGATAGTAGAATTTTCCTGCATCAACCATTGATGTAAATGGAGATTCTAAAATAATCCCAGCAAAATTTTTATTTTGTGCTAATTCAATTGAAACACCAGTTCCTAAAGACTCACCGTAAATTATAATTTGGTTCTCATTAATATTTTTTTGCTTTAACCAGTTTAAGGTATTTTTAGCATCCTCGTACAAACCTTTTTCTGATGGCTTTCCTTTATTTCCGCTAAAACCTCTATAGGCAATAATAAGAAAATTAATATCAAAATCTTTTATGAGATTAAGTTTGTAAATCCTATTTTCTAAATTGCCTGCATTTCCATGAAAAAAAACCAAGGTTTTCTTATTATTTAGATCTTTAATGTGAAACCATCCTTTCAAGTTAATTTCATTTGATACAGGTATAGAAACTTCTTCATAAGGAAAGTTTGCCAAGTCGATTGAATAATTATTTTCAAAAGGATGATATAAAAGATTTCTCTGATAGAAAAAAATACCAACAACTAGGAACAAATAACATAAAATTATTATTCCTATAGTTGTATACATAAATTTAATTTTTTTTCGCAAGATAAACACCGCTAAAAACCAAAAAGGCTCCTAATAAATGAAAATATTTCAAAGTTTCACCAAAAAAAACCAGGCCATAAAAAGCACCATAAACAGTAAATAAATAAAGCGTAAAGCCTGTTATTGATGCACCCAAATATCTCTGTACTTTAGCGTAAAGAGTAAAAGCTATTATTGCCGGAGAAATTGCTGCAAATAATACCCAAAAAATAAAATGTAAATCAAAAGTAGTACTTTGACTTTGAAACTCTTCAAATAAATAAAACGGAAATAATGAAATTGAGCCAAACATTGCAATTAGAACAAATCTAGTGATTAAATCAAATTTTGATTTCCAGTTTAGTAAATATACAGAATATAGAGCCCAACTTATTGCTGCTCCTAACATCCAAATATCTCCAACAGTAAAGTCCAGATTTGATAAAATAGAAATATTTCCTTTTGAGATAATTGAAAAAACACCAAATAAGCAAAGTATCAAACCAAGGATTTGGGTTAAATTAATTTTTTCTTTATAAATAAAACTTGATAATAAAATTATAAATATTGGAGATGATGTATAAATCACAGCCATATTTACAACTGTTGTTGTCTGGCCTGCGATAAATGGGAATGCTCCACATATTCCACATCCTGTTAAACCAAGAAAAAAAAGTTTAAAAAATTCACCCTTAAATATTTTAATTTTTTTTAATATTGGTTTGTAGAAAAAAGGAATTAATAAAACAAATACTGTCGTCCATCTCCAAAAAGCCAAAGATACTGGGGGAACAAACTCTACACCTCCTCTAGCAACAATTAAGTTGCTAGCCATAAATACTGGCTGCAAAAACAATAAAAAGTATGGAAAAATTAGATTTTTATTTTTTTTGGATGAAGGCTTCATAAATCATCATACAAATTACCAAACCCATAAGTATGTAAACTGGAAGAACATCAGTAAAACTAATCATCATGGATCTAGTTAATGTAGTAGCTAATCCAATTAAAAAAGCTATTGTTAAAGAGCACCCAATTATACTTGTTAATTTATTCATCATCCTTACATTTTTTTTCTAACCAATTTGCAACGCCTAAAAATCTTAAATCATCAAGTTTGTTACCAACTAGCTGAACTCCTAATGGTAAGTTATTTTCTCCTGTAAGTAAAGGCAGTGATATAGATGGCAAACCCATATAGGTCCATACTGTACAAAATTCTGGGCTACCAGTAAATTTCAATCCTTTATCAGCAACACCAGTTGATGCGGGTGTAATTACTCCATGATAATCTTCGAAAACTTCACTGTATGATCTGTAGCTCTGTTCTATAAAATCTTTAGCCTCAGTATACTGACTTGCAGAGTATTTAAGTCCACGTTCTATAGCTTCTATAAGTTTTTTGCCAAGCTTATTTTTAGAATTTTTGTAATATTTTTGAAAACTATTAGCCATATCTGTCTCATGTAAAATTTGTTGGTGTTTATGTATATCTTTAAAGTAAGAAGGTTCATCAAAAACTTCTATATTTTTTTTTAATTTTTTTATTAAAAATTCAAAGGCCTTTTGGGATTCTCGGTCTACATTTTTCCAGTTCCCTGTTTTATAAAATATAAATTTAGGATCAAAATGTGGGCCCTTTCTGCATTCTTCTAGCATTTTATCTGCAGAGTAATGAACTGTGTCTTTGTCATATAAATCTTTTTTTATAAGACATTTTGCTATCAGAGCAACATCTTCGACATTTTTTCCAAACACACCAACGTGATCGAGTTTGGATGATTGTTTTAACACTCCATTTCTTGATATTAAACCAAAAGAAGGTTTGTACCCTACTACTCCACAATAAGATGCGGGACGAATGATTGATCCTTTAGTTTGAGTTCCAACCGATAATGGAGTCATGTATGCTGCAACGGCAGCTGCTGAACCACTTGATGATCCTCCGGGAGTCCTTGTTTTATCATGTGGATTGGTCGTCTTTCCAGGATCAAAATAAGCGAGTTCAGTTGTCACTGTCTTTCCCATTATTATTGCGCCTGAAATTTTTAAAAGGTTCACTACCTCTGCATCTGCACTCTCTGAAATACCTTTTCTCAATACTGTCCCACATTCTGTTGGCATGTCTTGAGTTCCGATAATATCTTTTATACCAATAGGTAGACCATGTAATGGTCCAAGAGGTTTACCTGATTTTCTATATTCATCCTTCTCTTCAGCCTTTTCTAATAAAAGTTTTTTATCAAAAAAAGCCCAAGCTTTAATATCTTTGTCAAATTTATCTATCCTTTTAATATACTCTTTACACGCATCAACACATGATATCTCACCACTTTTTAATTTCTCAACTAATTCAATAGCTGAAATTGAGAGTATATTGCTCATAATTTAATTTTAGTTAGCAAAAAGTAGATCAGGTAACCAAAGTGCTATTCCAGGAAACATATACATTAAAAACATTGCAAAAATAACAATTAACAAAAATGGCATTATACCGCTGAAAATTTCTAGAAGTTCAACATTTTTAGTTTGCACTCCCTTTAAATAATATGCGGACATGGCCATTGGCGGCGTTAGAAATGATGTTTGTAAATTTAATGCTATTAACATTGCAAAAAAATATGGGTTTACTCCAAAAAATTCAACAAGAGGTAAAAATATTGGTACAAATATTATTAGTATCTCTGTCCATTCCAAAGGCCAGCCAAGAAGAAATATAATTATCTGGGTAATAACTAAAAATTGCCAAGGCTGTAAATTCATGGATTTAAAAAAATGTTCAAATACTTCATGTCCGCCTAAATAAGAGAACACAGATGCGAAAGTCCATGATCCAATAAATAACCACATAATCATCGCAGTTGTTTTTGCTGTAAGAAATACAGACTCTTTAAAGTTTTTCCATTTAAGCGTTTTATAAAAATAAGATAAAACTAAAGCACCAAACGCTCCTACTGCTGCTGCTTCAGCTGGTGTTGCTAATCCTCCTAGAATGGTTCCCAACACTAGAATTATTAGTGAAAATAATGGTAAAAATGAAACTATAACTTCTTTAAGAATTACTGATCGAGGTGGAATTTCTTCAGCTGGTGGCTTCGGTGCAATTGAAGGATTAAAGTAAGCTCTTGTAACTGCATAAAGAATATATAATCCAGCCAACATTATTCCTGGAAGAATAGCTGCCGCAAATAATCTCAGAGGTGATAACTGAGCAATTACAGAATATACAATTAACATGATGCTAGGTGGTATTAGTATTCCTAAGCATCCTCCTGAACAAATTACTCCAGAAGCAAATTTTTTGTCATATCCTGCTTTAATCATTGCTGGCCAAGCTAGTAATCCCATTAATGTTACAACAGCACCTATTATACCTGTTGCCGTTGAAAACAAAGCACAAGTTATTAAAGCTGCAACTGCCATAGATGCAGGTAATCCATGAGATGCTAAACGTATAGCGAAGAATAATCTTGAAACTATTCCTGCTCTTTCGACTAGATAACCCATAAATAAAAATAAAGGTACGGCGGTAAGAACTGTATTATCCATTACAGTGTATGTATTTTGTACAAATAATTGGAATATCCTATTATCAAGTAGGTGTTCCATTCTAGTTGGGTCATAATATGCGTAGTAACCAAAACCCACTCCCATTGCCATTAATGTAAAGGCTATAGGAAAACCTAAAAGAACTGCAAGAAGGAATATTCCCATCATCATAATTGCAATTTCTGGATTGGTTAAACTAAATAACATCTTTTTGATCCTCGTCTTGAGAAGTTCTCATTAATATTTTCTCTGTTTCTTCTGCAACAACCATTCTTGCAGGCCAGTGACCAGTTTGAATACAAATTATAGATCTAAAAACTTCACTTATACCTTGAATTATAAGTAATATTCCTGCGGCAGGTATTAATGATTTCGCCATATAAATTTGTATTTGAGCTGGACTGTTCCAGCTAGTTTCTTTTATTTTCCAAGCTAGAGCTGCATATTCATATCCATAAAATGCTAATGCAATTACGCCTGGAAAGAAAAAAATAAAATACAAGACTAAATCAATATAACCTTGTATTTTAGGTTTAAATAATCTGTAAAGTACATCTCCCCTTACATGAGCCTCGGTTGAGAGAGTATAGGCTCCTGCCATCATGAATATTGCACCGTACATTTGTAAACTGAAATCAAAATTCCATAAAGTTGGAGCATTAAATGCATAAGCCATTACAACTTCATAACAAGTTCCACCCATTAGTATCACTATGCACCAAGAAAAAGCTTTTCCAACTGAAGTGCTTAGATGATCTGCAAAACCTATAAATCCCCGCATAAATATAATTTATTATAATTTTTTTGTTATTACCATAAAAAAAAGGGGGCTACAAAAAGCCCCCTTTAATTTTTAAAAAAGCTATTAAATTTTAACTTTTGCTAAAGCACCGAACTCATTTTCATAAGCTAGTCTGTAATTAGGCTGATTCATCAGCAAGTACTTCATTACTCTTTTAGCGTAAGCTTTTTGTGAGTCTACAATTTTCTTAAAGAATGCATCTTTCTTCACAAAGTCACCTATAACTTTGTCCCATCCTTTTAATTGTTGAGCTAAGATCTCATCTGAAGTTTGATAAACATTTACTTTATGTTGATTCATTAACTTAGATAAGTCAGCTGAATATCTCACTAATGCTTTGAAGTAGTTATCTGTATTCGCAGCATAAGCAGCATTTTTTAGAATAGCCTGATGTTGAGGGCTTAATCCATTAAATGTTTTCTTATTAACTGGAATTTCAAACATCTCCTGAGATTGGTGGAAGCTACCTAAGTGATAATGCTTAGATACATCTTGCATACCAAACTGTGAGTCTGATGTTGGGTTGTTAAACTCCGCAGCTTCGATCAAACCAGTTTTCATAGCTGGTTGAATTTCTCCGCCTGGAAGTTGTCTTACAACCATTCCCATAGCTGTTAAAACGTTAGTCGCTAAACCAACAGTTCTATACTTCATACCTTTAACGTCAGACACTTTAGTTACGTTCTTTTTAAACCAACCAAATGGCTGAGCAGGCATTGGCATATGGAAGAAACCTACATAATCAAAACCTACTTTTGATAAAGTTTCGTTATAAAGTTTTCTACCTCCGCCGTACTCCATCCATCCCATAACTTCTTGAGATGACATTCCGTACGAAGGTCCTGTTCCAAACAATGATGCTGCTGGATTTTTTCCGTACCAGTATGCAGTTACCCAGTGTCCCATATCTAGAACTCCAGAACTTACTGCCTGACCGATTTCAGATGTTTTAACAACAGCGCCAACTGGTTGAAGATCAATCTTCAATTCTCCACCTGACATGTCGCCAACCATTTTTGCATAGTCGCCAGCCATTTCGAAGAATATATTTGCTCCAGAAGGCCAAGCTGCTTGCATCTTTAAAGTTTTAGGAGCACCAAATGCTACATTCGGCATTGCAATAGTTGCTGCCGCTGCTGCACCAGTTGCTGCTGCTGCTTTAAAGAACTTACGTCTTGAAGGAGTTTTAACTCTCTTCAGCGTTTTTTCTTTTTTAGACATATTTGTCTCCCTTTAGTTAATTAACTAGACAAATTATTTAAGCATAAATAGGGGGTAGAGTCTCGATCAGATTTTAAAAAATGATTTAATATTCAATTATAGATTGTATTAATTAATTATATTTTTGCATTTTCCTGTACTAAAATACTCATCAATATTGTCGATTGCTAGATCGGCCATCGCAGTCCGAGTTTTTTTCGTCGCACTCCCAAGATGAGGCAAAATAAATGCGGTCGGTTGTTTTAAGTATTCAGAATGAATTCTTGGCTCTCCTTTATATACATCCAGTCCAATAGCATATATTTTTCTACTATTTAAAGCTTGAACCATTGCTTCATCATCAATCATGTCTCCTCTAGCAACATTTGTAATTATTGCTCCGGTTGGAAAATATTCTAATGTGTCTTTATTTATAATATCTTTAGTTTCTTTTGTTGCTGGACAACAAATAGAAAGTACATCAGAAACTGAGAATAGACTTTTAATACTCTCGTGAAATTTGGCACCTTCCTCAATTTCTGGCTTTAATCTTGATCTATTTCTGTAATGTATTTCCATTCCAAAACTTTTGG
Source organism: uncultured Pelagibacteraceae bacterium (assembly GCA_902530635.1). Classification (GTDB taxonomy): domain Bacteria; phylum Pseudomonadota; class Alphaproteobacteria; order Pelagibacterales; family Pelagibacteraceae; genus Anoxypelagibacter. The sequence continues at coordinate 32,687 of CACABC010000007.1, forward strand.
CTAATTTAGCTACAGCTCTTCCAATTCTACCCATACCTAAAATACCAAGTCTTGAACCAGTTAGTTGTTTTCCAATCAAAAAATCTGAAGACCATTTCCAATTTTCTTTTTTTACCCAGTTAATGCCTTCATTAGCCCGTCTACATGCTCCTAAAATTAATAACATTGCTATTTCTGCGGTAGCATCTGTTAAAACATCTGGAGTATTTGTAACAGCTATGTTTCTTTTCCTGGCTGCCTCTACATCAATGTTTCCAAAACCGACTGCAAAATTTGATATAATTTTGATTGTATCGGGAAGTTTTTTAATTGTTTCTTCATCAATTTTATCTGTTAATGATGATAAAATTCCATCACAACCTTCACTTAATTTCAAAAGTTTGTTTTGAGAATATAGCTCGTCATTTGAATTAAGATTTGCATCAAATAATTTTGAAGCTTTATCCTCACAAGATCTTAATAATTTTCTAGTTACAAGTACTTTTTTCATTTGGAATTTAATTCAGATCGAAAATTTTTCCAGGGTTCATGATATTATTTGGATCAAGAGTTCTTTTTATAGATTTCATTACCGGAATATTATCTCCATGCTCTTTAAGAAGATATTCTTTTTTATGGAGTCCTATTCCATGTTCACCCGTAATTGTTCCGTTTAATTCTAGTGTTTTTTTAATAAGTAAATCGCTAAACTCTCTTATCTTATTGTATGTTTCTTTTTTTTGGGGATCGTATGGTAAAACAACGTGAAAATTACCGTCACCTAAATGACCAACCATTGGAGCTCTAAGTCCAAATTTTTTTGTAACCTCCTCTGCAAAATTTACACATTCAGTTATTTTAGAGATAGGAAGACATACATCTGTTGAATAAACTCTCCCATTTTTAATTAATGCTTTTACAGAATAATAAATATCCCAACGGGCCTGCCATAATTTATTCCTTTCCTCTAAATCTTTTGCCCATTTAAAAGAGCTTCCCCTATTTTCTTTGGATATTTCTTCAACTATTTTAATATTTTCTTTATTAGATAATTCTGATCCATGAAATTCAAAAAATAATGTAGGTAAAACTTTAAGATCTTTTAACTTTGAATAATTTATACTTATATCCATCTGATCTTTATTAAGCATTTCGATTCTTGCGATCGGTACACCATATTGAATTATTTGTTGTGCTGTTAAAACAGCGCTTTCTAGAGACGGAAAATGACAAACTGCACTCATAATACTTTCTGGAATAGGAGATAATCTTAATTGTATTTCTGTAATTATTCCTAGTGTTCCTTCTGAACCAATGAATAGATTTGTTAAATTATAACCAGCAGATGTTTTTTTGGTTCTGCTACCAGTGTTTATAATATCGCCATTAGGAAGAACTACGGTAAGACCAGTAATTACGGTCTTCATAGTTCCGTATTTTACTGCCATTGTTCCTGAAGCAGATGTTGATGCCATTCCTCCTATTGCTGCATTCGCTCCAGGATCGATTGGAAAAAAAACTCCGTCTTCTCTTAAATAATCATTTAGCTGCTCTTTTGTTACGCAAGCTTGAACTCTACAATCAAAGTCTTCAACGTTCACACTCAAAACTTTATTCATTTTTTCTAATGAAATTGTTATTCCATTTTCGTTACCCACAACATTACCCTCCAACGAAGTTCCAGTTCCAAATGGGACAACAGGAACCTTGTGTTCATTACAAAGTTTTAAAATTTTGGAAACTTCGTCGTTAGTTTCAGGAAAAACTACAGCTTTTGATAATACTGGATCGTAAGTATCCTCACCTCTGGCATAATTTGTTCTAGTAGATACCGAGGTAGAAAATCTACTGTTAAAAATTTTTTTTAATTCTGATTGTATTTGATCATTCATTCTTTTTTTCTATAATGTTATTAAATTATATAGAAAAAATATACTATAATTAACCAAGCATCTTTTTGATTTTTTCTAATGCTTGCGAGATATTATCGCTAGATGCAGCAAAACTAAATCTAACATAATCAATAGATGTCTTTCCAAACGCAGTTCCAGGCACAATTGCTACACCTGCTTCATGCATACATTTTTTTGCGAACTCAGCACCATTCATTCCTGTTCCAATAACTTTTGGAAAAGCATAAAATGCTCCTCCTGGTAAACTACATTCTACGCCTGGTAAACTATTCAAGCCTTCGTGTATGAGTTTTCTTCTAATTGAAAATTTTCTCATCATTTCGATAATAGAGTCGTCAGGACCGTCTAAAGCTGCTATTCCCGCAAACTGAGCAGCTGCATTTACACATGATACACTGTTAATTAATAATTTATTTACATGTTCGACTAAATTTTTTGGCCAGAAACTCCATCCTAATCTCCAACCTGTCATTGAATAAGCTTTACTCCAACCCTCAAGAACGATCAGCCTTTCCCTCAATTCTGGATAGTTAAAAAATGTTGGCATCTCTTTTCCATCAAATATTTGCCTACTATAAATCTCATCACTTAAAATTGTAACATGCGGATGCTTCTTAAGCCCTTCTGCTAATACATCAATATCTGATTTTTCAACAAAACTACCTGTTGGATTATTTGGATTTATTAAAATTAATAATCTGGTCTTATCTGTGATTAAAGATAAGATTTTCTCTGGATTAAATTTTAAGTCCTTATCCTCTGTTAGATCATATGGAACTGAGGTTGAGCCAGTAAAATTAATCATAGACTCATAAATTGGGAACGCAGGAGTAGGATGAATTATTTCTACACCTGGCTCACCAAAACACTGAATTGCATAGCTCATTGTTGGTTTTCCACCTGGCATTATAATTATTCTTTCAGGATCAACGTCTTGATTATAAAGTTTTTTAATTTTTCGAGTTACTGCTTGCCTACACTCAAGAATTCCATTTGACAAAACATAACCGTGGTGACCATCATCTAAAGCTTTTTTTGCAGCATCAACAATATGTTTTGGTGTTTTAAAATCAGGTTGACCTAATCCAAGATGAATCATTGGCTTTCCTGCAGCCTCTAGCTTTTTTGCTTCTGCAAGAACGCTAAAAGCAGTTTCCGTTCCTAATCTATTTAAACTTTTTGCTAGTTTCATAATTTGAGTTTTCTCTTTATTTTCTATTTCTATAAATTAATTTAGAACTATTCAACTCTTTTAAATCTTTACAACCCATCAAAACCATGTTTCTATTAATTTCGTCATGCATATTTTGCAATAGACGTTCAACACCTTGTTGGCCTCCTGCAGCTAAAGAAAATAAAAACATTTTACCAAAACTACAAGCCTTAGCGCCTGCAGCAATAGCTTTTAATACGTGTGTCCCTCTTCTAACACCTCCGTCTAAAATAATCTCCAGCTTATCGCCAACGGCATCTGAGATTGCTTTAACTTGATCGAAGGGAGATCTGGATCCATCAAGTTGACGTCCTCCATGATTAGATATCATTACGGCCGTACATCCAATATCAATAGCCCTTTTTGCATCTTCAACAGACATAACTCCCTTCAATGCAAAAGGTCCATTCCATTTTTTTGCGCAATACTCTGCGTCTTTCCAGCCCATAGCTGGGTCGTATTGTTCATTAATATATTCAATTACAGATTTTGCTATATTTGTTCCTTTGTCAGTTTTCTTTTTAACATTTGCTAGTTCAAATTTTTTACCAGTTAAATAATTAAAAACCCACTGAGGTCTCATTGCAAAACTAATTAAACTTTCAAGCGTAAGTTTTGGTGGAGTTGTAAATCCTGTTCTATGATCTTTCTCTCTATTTCCTGCTACTAAAGTATCTACTGTTAAGCACATTGCATCAAACCCAGATCTTCTTGATCTTTCAATTAAATCATCTGATATTGATCTATCTTTGTGAACATAAAGTTGAAATAGCTTTGGTCCACCAGAAATATTTGATACCTCTTCTATAGTATTATTGCCCATAGAAGACATGCTATAGAAAGTATTAAATTTTTCTGCTGCTCTTGCTGAAGCTCTGTCTCCATCTGGATGATAGAGTCTCTGCATCGCTGCAGGTGAAAGAAAAATTGGCATATCAATTTTTCTTCCAAATAAAGTAGTTGATAGGTCAGGTTTTCCAACGCTAGCAAGCACATTGGGAACTAAATCGCAATCATTAAAAGAATCAGTATTTCTTCTTAAAGTAGACTCATCGTCAGCTCCGCCATCAATGTAGTGAAAAATTGGTGAAGGTAATTTTTTTTTAGCGAGTTTTCTAAAATCCTCGAAATTATAGCAATTTTTTAGATTCATGTTTTTCTAAATCTTAAATTTTTTCTATTTAAATCACTGATTTTTGTACATCCCATAAGTTTCATATCTCGTTCTAATTCTACTCTGTACTGATTAAGAGCTCTCTCAACACCAGCTTGTCCAGCAGCAGCTAATGCATAAAGATACAATCTGCCACCAGCACATGCTTTTGCTCCTAAGGATAAGGCTTTCAGCATGTGGGTTCCTCTTTGGATCCCGCCTTCACAAATTACATCAACTTTATCACCTACTGCATCTACAATTTCAGCTAACTGATCAAAGGGAGATCTTGCTCCATCAAGTTGTCTACCTCCGTGGTTAGAAACCATTATTCCAGAACAACCAATATCAACTGCACGTTTTGCGTCTTCAACACTCATAATACCTTTAAGCGCAAAGTGTCCTCCCCACTTAGAACAAAGGTTTTCTGCATCTTTCCAATTCATTGATTGATCTAACATTTTAGTAAAATAATTTCCTATTGAAGTTGCTGTGCTGGTTCCTTCTTTTACGTGATCCTGAAGATGAGGTAATTCAAATTTTCCTCTGGTTACGTAATTTATCCCCCACATTGGCTTAGTAGCAAAACTGAATAAGCTAGCTAGTGTAAGTTTAGGAGGAGAAGTAAAACCAGTTCTTAGATCTCTCTCGCGATTTCCGCCAGTTATTGTATCAACCGTTAACGCCATTACGTCAAATTTTGCAGCCTTTACTCTTTCAAGTATGGCATTGTTTAATCCTTTATCTTTATGGTAATAAAATTGAAAAAGTTTTGGAGTATCAATCATTGAAGATATTTCCTCCACACTTACCGTTGCAAGAGATGATACCCCGAACATAGTATTAAATTTTTGGGCTGCTTTTCCTACTGCTCTTTCACCTTGATAATGAAACAATCTTTGAAGAGCTGTAGGAGAGCAATAAAAGGGTAAATCTAGTTTTTTACCAAAGATGGTTGTTGAAAGATCTACGTTCTCAACACCTCTCAAAACATTTGGTACCAAATCAACTTCGTTAAATGCACTTGTATTCCTTTGGTATGTGACCTCGTCGTCTGCAGCTCCATCAATATAGTGAAATATTGGTGATGGTAATTTTTTTTTTGCTAATTTTCTGAAGTCATTGAAATTTATACAATCTTTCAAATTCATGATAGTTTTTAAATTTAAAACTCTTTAAGAAAATTAAACATGTAACTGTTTGCCCCAGGGTTTTCATCCCCCAAACTAGCATTCGACACATGGTTGTAAGACATTCCGAAATTTGTACTTTCACCTAAATCCATTGATAATTGGACTTCACTTTTAAACTCTACTGGATGTCCCAAGTCTTTTCCTTCTCCCTGACTATAAATTCCTGGTGTGAAACTTGGAGTAAGTTTAAATGGACCTAAATCAAGATTAGCCTCTATACCGGTATAAAAATATGCAGCATTATCTGCTGTTATCATCATTCCAGTCACAGGAGATACTCTACCTAAAAATGTATCTCTGTATAAATTTTCGTCCTGATGTTCAATACCGAATAACGTAGATCTTTTTTTATCATCACTGAAATCAAACATTCCAGTATAAAAATTTATACCTGATTTTGCTTCGTCAGCGTTTGAATAATTTTGACCATTAACCATTATTAAAAGAGTAATGATAAAAGCTTTTAATCTCATATATGTATAAAGTTACAATTTAAAAAAAGGATTGTATACAATTTTATTCTTTAGGTCTAATTTTTGGTTTTTTAAGTAGAAAAAATAAAAAGATAACGCCTAAAATAAATAGTAAATATGGCAAAAACCATAACAGATAGCTATTTTTCTTAAGTGGAGGATTTAATAAGATCCAATCTCCATACTTTTCAGATAAAAATTTATAAATTTCTTTTTCATTATTTCCCTCTTTTATTTTGTCTTTTACAACACTCTTTATGATTAAAGCAAATTCTGAGTTAGAGTCCTGAACTGTCTGACCTTGACAAACTAAACATCTTAAATTTTTTAAAATCTGATTATTTAAATTCTCATTACTATAACTACTCGAAGTAATTAAAAAAAATATAATTATAATATTGATTATATTTTTCATTTTTTTACTATTTTTCTTATTTCGTTTACTTCTTTTATATTTAACGGTCCAATATATTTTTTCAAAATTTTCAATTCTGAGTCAATCAAAATTGTTTCTGGGATACCGTAAACACCAAAATTCACAGAATTTTTACCATCTTTATCTTCTGTTAGAATATCGAAAGGATTACCGTTTTCTTTTAAAAAACTTTTTGCATTCTCTTTGTCATCTTTGAAATTAATACCGATTATTTTTAGATTTTTAATTTTACTTAACCTAACTAAATTTGGGTGTTCTTTCCTACAGGGGCCACACCAGGATGCCCAAAAATTTATAATTGTAAATTCATTTTTTATAAATTCTTTTGTATTGATAGTCCCACTAGATTGAAATAAATTTATTTCTACTTCGGATATTTTTTTTCCAATTAAATCTTTAGTATCATAAACTCTCTGGTTTCCTAGACTAAAGTAAAGAATAATAAAAAGAATAGAAAATAATATAGATATAAGAATATAATTAATTTTTTTCATATTTTTTTCTATTAAAAAAATTTAATATTCCCCCTGATGACAATAATAATACTGAAAACCAAATAAAATTCATAAAAGGTTTTACTTGAAATTTTATATTAAAAATATCGGTGTCAGATATATTGCTCATAGTTAAATATGTATCAGAGAACAAGCCTGATTTTATAGAGGCCTCATATGTAATAGTAATAGGCTTATCATAAATTCTTATTTCAGGATTAAGTTCTTCTGATTTTGAAGTTTTTTTATCTAAAATATTGAAATAGCCAACGATAGATTTATAATTTTTTACAGATTGTTGCTCTAAATTATTAAATTTTATTGTGTAGTTGTCCATCTTTTTTGTTTCTCCTAATTTTAAATTAAAATTATTTTCTATTGAAAATATGTGGTTTACATAAATAAAAAATATCAGTAATCCAAAACCCAAATGAGATATTATTCTTGAAATATTAATATTTTTTTTTTTAGAACTTTCATAGAAATCAAAAAGTGTTTGGGTAATTAGATAAATAGAAAAAAATAATATTAAATTTAATAAAAAACTATTTTCTTCAATTATAAAAAAGGTAATTATAAAGAATACGATTGATAAAAGTAAAACTATATTAAAAAACGATTTTGCTTCATTTGATACCCATTTATAATTAGGTCCTGATGTCATCAAAAATAATAGAGGTATCAAAAAAGGTGCTAAAACTAAATTATAATAAGGAGGTCCAACTGATATCTTTGATCCCGTAATAGTATCTAAAAACACGGGATAAAGTGTTCCGATTAATACTACTGCTAAGAAAAAGATCATAAACCAGTTGTTAGCAATAATAAAAGATTCTTTTGAAAATATTGTATATTTTTTATTTTCATTTGGTGCGAATTTAAAAAAAATAAATATTGAAGAGAACACCATTAATATTAAAAAACTTAGAATAAAAAGACCTCTTGATGGATCACTCGCAAATGTGTGGACAGAGTTAAGGATACCTGATCTGACCAAAAATGTTCCGGATACACTCATAGTAAAAGTTAAAATGCTTAACACAATTACCCACGAGTAAAGTCCTATTCTTCTCTCTAAAACAAGTATTGAATGTAAGAGAGCTGTCATTACAAACCATGGCATCAGGGATGAATTTTCTACGGGATCCCAAAACCAAAATCCTCCCCAGCCCAACTCATAATAAGCCCATATAGAACCAACCAATATTCCAACAGTTTGAAAAAACCAAGAAACTAAAACCCATGGCTTTATGGATATTGCTAATGATTGCGAGTCAATTTTTGAAATTAAAGCTGCGAGAGCAGCTGAAAAGTAAATTGATGAACCAACAAAACCTACATAAAGTAAAGGAGGGTGTATGGCCAATGCTGGATCTTGTAAAATTGGATTCAAACCGAGACCCTCTAAAGGAACTGGAAATAATTTAGAAAATGGATTCGAATTACTTAATAAAAAAACAAGGAAAATTATAATTAACAAATTTTGAAACAATAAAGTTAAAATTTTGAATTTTTTATCTCTATTTTTGTTAATAAATAGGAACAATGAAGAGAATAAAACCAATATGTTTATCCATAATAATAAACTGCCCTCATGATTTCCCCATGTGCCGGATATTTTATAAAATAATGGTTTATTTGTGTGAGAATTCTCATAGACATTTACTAGAGTAAAATCAGAAAAAATATAAGCTAATAAAAGAACAAAAAAACTTGAGATAGTAAAAAATAATTGGAATAAAGAAAGTTTATAAATTTTTTTTGGAACTAGGTTGTTGGAAATTTTTAATTCTTTAAATGAAAAATAAATTATTGAAAAACTAGTTAATAATGCTCCATTAATAAATAGTGTACCTAAATCACTTAGCATCTTTGCTTAAACTTTCTTTTAGTTCAGGAGGCATATAATTTTCATCATGTTTTGCCAAAATTCTCTTTGCAATAAAAAATTTCTTATCTTTTAAATTGCCTTCAGCTACAACACCTTTCCCTTCTGCAAAAAGCGCTGGTACTGTTCCTGAATAACTTACTATTATTTCATTATTTAAATCTGTAACTATAAATTTTATTTCGCTTTTATTACTCTGAATAGAACCTTTTTTAACCATACCACCTATTCTCATTTTTTTTTTTAAATTTATATTATTACTATTTTTTATCTCTGAAGGAGAATAGAAATACAGCACATTATCCTCTAAAACTTTAAGTATTAAAAAAATAGTAAATATGCTTATGAGCGATAAAGTTATTAAAATTGATAATCGGTTTTTTACCTTTTTTAAGAGCATTTCAGGAATGCTATATTAACTTCTTGATTGCGAAATTAAAATTTCTTTAGCAATTTTCTGCCTTTTAACATCTTCAAATTGTTTCTCAGGAAGATTTTGAGCTTCTTTAACGAAATCTTTTTCTAACTTTTTTAAAGTTTTTTTTGTTTTAAGGTATAGGAACAAGCAGATGAAAAATGTAAATGCGAAGGAAGACCATACATAAATTCCATACCCGTTCATTATAAAAATTTCTAAATTCATATTTTTTTAATACTTTTTTTTTTAATTCTAATTGTTTCTATCCTATATTTCATTAGAAAAATTACCGCAACATACATAAAAAGCGCAAATACCATTAATCCCAGAGGCACTAACATTGAAAAATGTACAGTTGTTTCGTTTGTGAGACTAATACTTGAGGGTTGATGCAAAGTTGACCACCATTCAACAGAATATTTTATAATTATTACGTTAATCAAGCCCAGCACAGAAATAAACGCACAAGCTTTAATTGATCTCTCTGAATTAGTTATAAATTTGTAGGAAAAAATAAAAGCTATGTAAAAAAACATTAGAACTAGCATTGAAGTCAATCTGGCATCCCACGCCCACCAAGTTCCCCAGGTAGGCTGTCCCCAGAGAGATCCAGTTATAATTGCAATTATGTTAAAAGTCAGTCCAATAGGTGCGAGACTTTTGTAAATCAAAGTTACATTTTTCAATTTAAATAAAAAGTTAAGGATACAAAAAAAACTAATCGCAACAAAACTTATTAAAGATATCCAGGCAGAGGGTACATGAACGTACATAATTCTTACCGAATCTCCTTGAATATAATCCTTAGGTGATAAAAACAGGGAAAAAATTAATCCAACAATCACCAGGGGTGGTAGGAAAGTTTTAAAAATGTTTAAAAGTTTACCTGAAAGTTTAAAAACATAACTAGGATTTAAAAATTTAATCATAGTTTTGTTTAACTGATTTTGAGTACTTTTTGAATGGGATATTTTGTTGGTCTAATTGGAGACTTTGAGGGAGATAAGGAAGTATGTGTAAATCCCCAACTAGACACTAACTTTAATAATCTAGTTATAATTTTAGACAGAGTTTTGAGCTAATTTTGTTAAATTTGTGGCAAAGTGAAACTAATTGGAGGGCTTATAATAAACTGAGCCTTTTTTTCCAGAAAACATTTCATTAACTAAAGGATGCCTAATTGGTTCCTTAGACTGATCCACAATTAAATTTTGTTCTGAAACGTAAGCTTCATAGGTAATTTCATTATTTTCAGCCAACAAATGATAGAACGGTTGATCTTTTCTTGGTCTTACATCTTTTGGTATAGATTGATACCAGTCTTCCGAATTATTAAATTCAAAATCAACATCGTAAATTACACCTCTAAAATTAAAGTGTCTGTGTTTAACTACATCACCAATTGAAAATTTAGCTTTTTTTGAATTCATATAATAATTAAGATAGTAATATTTCTTATAAAATCAATAAAAAAATATAAATTAAATTTATTTTATGATAACTTTTTCCTGTGAATAAATCTTTTATTAAGTTTTTGACTGACTTTGGGCCACTATTAATTTTTTTTGTTGTGTATTATAGAGGTGGAAAAGACTTGATTATTGCTATACCCCCTTTAATTCTAGCAACTCTAATTGCAGTCGTAATTGTATATTACCTTGAAAAAAAAATACCTTACATTCCATTAACGGGTGCGATTTTAATTTCTGTCTTTGGTGGACTAACGATTTTTTTTAATAATCCAATATTTATATATTTAAAACCTACTGTTATTAACATCTTATTTGCAATAGGATTATTAATGGGGAAATTAGTTTTTCACAAAAACTATCTTAAATTATTTTTTAAAGGATCTCTTCAACTGGAAGATTATGGTTGGGATAAACTGATGTACAGATGGGTATCATTCTTTATTTTTCTTGCTATAATTAATGAAATTGTGTGGAGGACACAATCTGAGGAGATTTGGATTAATTTTAAAGTTTGGGGAATACTGCCGTTGACCTTCATATTCACAGCTTTTCAAATACCTTTAATCCAGAAGTATAAAAAAAATGAGAAGTAAATTCAGGTTAATAGTAAATAATAAATTTTATAAAAAAGAAAAATTCTTTGTTAAAAAAGAATTACAAACCATACTAGACTTATATGCAAAAAAAGTTTCTTCTGGGGATTGGAAAGACTATGGACTTTCTGTTAATAAGAAAGAAATTACATTTGATGTTTATCAAAGGACATCTGAGAAGCCTATATATAGAATATCTAAAAATCTAAATCCAAAAAATAAAACAGAAAAATTTTATGTTTTAGACAAAAATGGTAAAATTATTAAAGGATCTGAAAACCTGGATAGCTTAATTAAGAAAATTGAATGGTCTAACTTAAAATTGGTAAAATAAATATTTTATCTTCTTTGGCCAAAAAGTCTCAAAAGCATTATAAACAAATTTATAAAGTCTAAGTACAATGTTAAGGCGCCCATAACGGCTTTCTTGCCAGAAATTTCACTATTGTCACTTTCGAGATACATGTTTTTAATCTTTTGAGTATCATATGCAGTAAGTCCAACAAAGATTAAAACACCTAAAATTGAGATTACAAAATACATCATATTTGATTTCATAAAAATATTTACTATTGAAGCTATAATAATTCCAATAAGACCCATCATTAAAAATGATCCTAATTTAGTTAAATCTCTTTTTGTTGTGTAGCCATAAATACTCATTGCACCAAAAGTACCTGCTGTAATGAAAAAAACACGAGTTATACTTGCGCCGGTATAAACTAAAAATATAGATGCAAGAGATGCGCCCATTAGAGCTGCAAAAACCCAAAAAGTAGTTTGAGCTTTAGCTACGCTCATTTTTCTAATCCCAAAACTCATATACAAAACTATACCTAGGGGAGCTAACATTACGATCCACATTAGTGGAGAAGCGAATAAAGCTTGTCCTATTCCCGTTAGTCCAGTAATTCCTGTTGAAGAAATTTGAATATCGTATCCTCCAGATAATCTGAATAACACTAACGATACAATACCAGTTAGAAAAACTCCAGAAGCCATATAGTTATATACCTTAAGCATGTAACTTCTAAGACCTTGGTCAATAATATGTGTATCAGCTACTGAAGATTTTGTAGTAGTATTTTGACGATTAAATTCCATACAATATATATATTCATTTTTTTTATGTTTTCAATGCCTCATATATCGCCTAGTAATATTATATTTTTATGAAATTTAAGAAATTAGGCAATACTAGCTTAAATGTAAGTCTTATTTGTCTGGGAACTATGACCTGGGGAGAGCAAAATACTCAGGAAGAAGGTTTTCAACAAATGGATTATGCATTAGATAGAGGTATAAATTTTTTTGATACAGCTGAACTTTATGCCATACCCCCCAAAGAAAAGACCTATGGCAAAACTGAAGAGATAATAGGCAATTGGTTTAAGCTTAGAAATAATAGAGAAAAAGTGATACTCGCGAGTAAAATTGCTGGTCCAGGATTAAAGTGGATAAGGGGAGGAGGTTCTCAATATTCCTCTGATAGTATTGAAAAAGCCTTAAACGACAGCTTAAAAAGATTAAAGACTGATTACATTGATCTTTATCAACTTCATTGGCCAGAAAGAAATACAAATTACTTTGGTGACTTAGATTATGAACATGATGAAAAAGAAAAAAATTGGAATAGCTTTGAAAGTATTTTAGAAACTTTTAAAAAATTTATCGATAAAGGGAAAATTAGATATATTGGATTGTCAAACGAAACTCCCTGGGGATTTTCAAAGTTTCTACAAATCGCCAGAGAAAAGAAATTACCTCAAATAGTATCAGTTCAAAATCCTTATAACTTGGTTAATAGAACTTATGAGGTTGGTATGGCAGAAATTTCAATGA
>CACABC010000008.1 GCA_902530635.1 uncultured Pelagibacteraceae bacterium
TAGTATGGGAACCGATCAGGGAAAAATTAGTAGTATTAATGCCCTTGGAATAGTTTCGAAAATTTTAAAAAAAGATATTTCTGAAGTTGGAACAACAACTTATAGACCTCCTTACAGTCCCGTTAATTTTTCTGCCATAGCTGGAAGAAGCACATATGAATTTTATGATCCTGAAAGAAAAACACCTTTACATTCTTGGCATATAAATCAAAACGCTGTTTTTGAAAATGTTGGTCAATGGAAGAGGCCTTGGTATTACAAAAAATTTGAAGATGAAACTATGCATCAAGCTGTTCAAAGAGAAGCTGAGCAAGTTAGAAAGACGGCTGGAATTTTAGATGGATCAACACTTGGTAAAATTGAAATTAAAGGTAAGGATGCTCTAACTTTTGTAAATCTAATGTACACAAATAGTTTTACAAAAATGAAACCTAAGACAGGAAGATACGCTCTTATGTTGGGAGAAGACGGAATGGTTAAAGATGATGGAATTGTTTGTAAAATAAATGATCAACATTTTATAGTAACAACAACAACCGGTAATGCTGCAAGTGTATTAGCTCACATGGAAGAATATGCACAAACCGAGTGGCCGCATTTGAATGTTTATATGAATTCAATAACAGAACAATTTGCAACATTTAATCTTAGCGGGCCGAAATCAAGAGTAATTATGAGCAGAGTTTTTAATGATATCGATTTTGCAAATGATCGATTTCCATTCATGAGTTTTAATAATTTTAAGTATCTTGATACAGAAATTAGAATTTTACGAGCAAGTTTTACCGGAGAATTAGGATATGAAATTTATGTTCCCCCTAGTCATGCTTTAAAACTTTGGCAAAGAATTTTTTCATATAGTAGAGATTTTGATTTAGTTCCCTATGGAACAGAAACTATGCATCTTTTAAGAGCTGAAAAAGGATATATTATTGTTGGTCAAGATACTGATGGAACAGTAACTCCGCTTGATCTGAATTTAAGCTGGATGATTGGTAAAAAGAAAAAGGATTTTATTGGCAAGAGATCTTTAACTAGAAGTGATATTGTTAGAGAAAGTAGAAAACAAATCGTTGGACTTGTTCCCATTGATAAAACTTTAGGAATTGAAGAAAGTCAGCATGTTATCGAACAAAAGGATTTGTCTTTGCCAATTAAGGATCCTGTAGATATGCTTGGTCATGTAACATCGAGTTATTTTAGTCCAAATTTAAATCACTCAGTTGCTATGGCTCTTATAAGAGGTGGTAAAAGAAAAATTGGTAGCCGTCTTTTTGTTTCAACAGAGAATTTAAATACTATTGCTGTTGAAGTAGTCGAACCTAATTTTATTGATCCTAAAAACGAAAGGATGATGTTATGACAACATTAACCTACAAAGACGGTATTGAAATAAACCAAGTTACACGTCAGCAAATTACTTTAAGAGGTAAAGGAGATGGAGCGTTTGCATTTGCTGTTAACAAAGAAGTCTCACTTCTTCCACCTTCAGACAACTTAAGGATGGTTGATAATGATCGTTTTATCTTTGCTAAACAATCTTTTGACCAATGGGTATTGATTGCAAAAAATAAAGAGGATGATCAAGAAATCTTAAGAATGGTTTCGGAGATTAATAAAAATGAGGCAATGCTAGCTTCTAATTACTCAGAAGGTCAGTCTTATTTTGAAATTAGTGGCGAAGATAAAGACCACTATTTAAATAAATTAACTCACTTTGATTTTAGAGATAAAAAGTTTCCAGTGTCTACAATGGTCCAAACCTTAGTAGCCAGAATTGATTGCTGTATATATAAACTTGAAGATAAATATTTAATAACTTGTGGTAAATCTTTTGAAGATTATTTAAGAGACCGCTTGTTAGACTCGGTAAATTTATAATGAAAAAACAAAAAAACGTATTAGGAGAAATTTTAGAAAGCTGTTCAACTGATCCCATAACTGGTTGGTATAGAGATGGTTGTTGTAATACAGATGAAAATGACCGTGGACTTCATACCGTTTGCGTAAAAGTAAATGATGAGTTTTTGAAATGGTGCAAGGAGGCAGGTAATGACTTAATTACACCTCATCCAGAATTTGGTTTTCCAGGACTTAAAGATGGAGACAAGTGGTGTGTGTGTGCGAGTTGGTATGCAAGAGCACTTGAAGCAGGAAAAGGTTGTCCGATTTATTTAAAAGCAACACACGAAAAAACTTTAGAACTAGTTAAAATAGAAAAATTAAAAAAATTTGCTGTAGATCTGTCTTAAATCTACATATCAATTATCATTGTATCTTTAGAGCCACCACCTTGTGAACTATTTACAATCGTACTTCCTTTTTTTAATGCCACTCTTGTTAATCCACCTGTCGTGACCCAAGTAGACTTTCCACTTAATATGAATGGTCTTAAATCTAAGTGTCGTGGTTCTATACTATTGTCTGTAATAGTTGGTGTCGTAGAAAGTATTTCTAAAGGTTGAGCAATATAATTTCTTGGATTTTTTAAAATATTTTTTTTCATCGCTTCTCTATTCTTTTTAGAAGCATGCGGCCCAATTAGGATACCATTACCACCAGAACCATTTGTAGGTTTTACTACAAACTTAGAAATATTTTCTATTACATGTTCTCTGTGAACTTTTTCACTACAAAGTAAAGTTTCAACTTGTTGTATTTTTGGTTGCTCCCCTAAATAATAAACAATCATTTTATCGACATAAGAATATATCGCCTTATCATCTGCTATTCCTGTGCCAGGCGCATTTAAAATACCAACGTTACCTTTTCTCCAGGCTTTAAATAATCCTGGAACTCCAATCAATGAACCTTTGAAAAAGGCTTTAGGATCTAGAAAAGTATCATCGAGTCTTCTGTAGATACAATCAACTTTTAATTTTCCTCTAACTGTTTTCATGTAAACAATATCTTTTTCTACAAATAAATCTTTTCCTTCGACTAGCGCGATACCCATTTGCTCAGATAAAAATCTATGCTCAAAATATGCAGAGTTTGCTCTTCCTGGAGTTAAAACACACATATGAGGATCTTTAGTTTTTTTTGGAATGCACTCAAGCATGCAGTTATAAAGTTTGTTTGGGTATTGATGAATATCTGAAACTTTATATCTAGTAAATAATTCAGGGAATACATCTCGCATCACCATTCGGTTCTCTAACATGTAAGAGATCCCTGAAGGGACCCTTAAATTATCTTCTAAGACTAAAAAATCGCCCTTAATGTTTCTAATTAAATCAATACCAGAAATATTTGACCATGCTTTATGCTTTGGGGAAAAACCATCACATTCTTTTAAATAATATGGAGAGTTAAAAACTAATTCTCTTGGAATTACATTATCTTTAAATATTTTTTTATCATTATAAACATCGTCTATGAAAAGGTTTAGAGCTTTAACTCTTTGTAACAAACCTTTTGAAACTTTTGACCAATCTTTCTTTGGAATAATTCTTGGAATAATATCAAGTGGCCATTTTTTTTCTTGAGCTTTTTTTCCTGATGAATAAACACGAAAATTTATCCCTCTTGCACTGATTGTGCTTGCACAGTTTCTTTCGATTTCTTGAAGTTTTTTACTCCCTATTCTCTCAAGTATATTTGAAATTATTTTAGCCTGTTTTCTTAATTTGTTATCTTCACCTAGATATTCATCGTAGGTGGTATCAGAATCGTATTTATCCCACAGTGATGCCATGAACATTCCTCTATTCTTAACAATTAGACGAAACAAGCAATTGCATTAATTAGATAACAGTTATGCTATTATTAATTTGTATATTTATAATTTTTTAATTAAGAATTCGTACATGACATATTGTATCGGTATTAAAACGAAAGAAGGTTTGGTTTTTGCTTCAGACTCAAGAACAAATGCCGGCATGGACAATGTTAATATCTACTCCAAAATGTTTACACATGATGTTGGAGACAGAACAATAATTATTGTTACATCAGGAAATTTAGGTACATCGCAAGCTGTGTATAAGTCTATTGAAAAAGATTTAAAGAATAAGACGGGTCCGAATCTGAATACATGTAAAGATTTTGAACAGATAGCAACATATTTAGGCAAATTAAACATTAAACATTCATCTCCTGATGGAATAAATACGGATACACTCACTCTTGGATCAACTTTTATTGTTGGAGGACAAATTAAAGGCCAACCTCAAGAAATTTATTTAGTTTATCCTCAGGGAAATTTTATTAGACCAGCAGATAGTAAACCTTATTTAGTAATTGGCGAGGTTAAATATGGTAAGCCTATTCTTGATAGAGTAATTACACCAAGTGTAAAAATTGGTGATGCCTCAAGATGTGCTTTAATTTCAATGGACTCAACTTTAAAAAGTGATTTAACCGTGGGGCCACCAATTGATTTTGCTATTTACAAAAAGGATACAAATAAAATTACATCTTTAAAATGTTTAAATACTTCAGATGAAGACTATGCCAAAGTATGTAATCAATGGTCAGATAAAGTTATTAAATTATTCGATACATTTCCAAGATTTGACTGGGAAATATAAATATTAAATTTTCCAAATTTTAATTTATGAAAACTGCAATAATATTTGGATCATCAGGTTTAATAGGAAATGAATTGTTTAAAACTATACTTTTAAATAATACTTACAGTAGCATTAAAATTTTTGTACGAAAAATTCCAGAAGTTAATAATCCAAAAGTAGAAATTATTGAAACTGATTTTAGAAATTTAGAGAAATACGAAGATAAAATTAATGGTAATGACTGTTATTTTTGTATTGGTACTACAAAAAAAGATACTCCTGACAATAATGAGTACAGAAGAGTTGAGTATGATATTCCTTTAAGTGTAGCAAAGATTGCAAAAAAAAATTCTATAAATTCTTTTTTTTATGTTTCTTCTATTGGTGCAAACCCAAATGCCTCAAGTAATTATTTAAAGAACAAAGGTCAAGTTGAAGAAGAATTAAAGAAACTAAATTTTCCTAAGCTTGGGATAATTAGACCTTCCTTACTAATTGGAAATAGAAAATCATTTAGATTGGGTGAAGTAATTTTTACACCTATTATGAATACACTTACAGCTTTTGCTTTTGGGAGTTTAAAAAAATATAAGCCTATAAAGATCGAGAATGTTGTTAAAGCTATGCTTTATATTTCAAAAAAAGAATCTAACCAGATAATATTTGAGTCAGATGAGTTAGAGAGAATTGCTAAATCAAATTAATATCTGAAAAAATAGCGTCTAGTATTTAAACCGTAAAAGATAATTGCCAAAGAAATTATAACTCCTCCAATAATTGTATTATTACTTGGAACCTCATTAATCCCCAGTAAAGGAAGCCAAACCCAAAAAATTCCACCCAAAATTTCTGTGAGTGATAGAAGAGTTAGATCGGCAGCTGGTAGATATTTTGATTTTGCTGAATATAAAATAAGTGCTGAACAAACTATAAATCCATGTAGTGTCGAAAGTGAAGTATTTTTTAAAGTCATAAAAATATTACTGTCATTAAAAATTAAAACTAACAAAGAAATACCAGCTGCAAATAGTCCCGCTATAGATACAGTTGTAAGTTTTGGAGTATTTTTTTTATATCTAAGAGTAACTGTAAATATCGCAAACCCTAAAGAAGATATTAAACCATTAATAAGACCAAACAGTGTTCCAGTTTGAATACTATCAAAACACATAAATATTATTCCAGCTGCTGCAATTATTATAGCTATCAAAGTCGTTTTAGATATTTTCTCGTTTAAAAATATATAGGCAATTACTGCAGCAATAAAAGGTAATGCACCTAACATCAAAAGAGTAACTGCAGCTGAAGTTGATGTTAATGAAAGAATAAAAGTTAAACTGGCAACACCAAGACTTATTCCTCCAATTAATCCTGATGTACCTATTTTATTATAATTATTAATAAACTTTTTGCCTTCAGCTAAAAATAAATAAAGATTTAAAATTAAAAATATTGCTAACCCTCTAATTAGAGAATACTGCCATGGAACTAGCTCAGCATTATCCATATTTCTAACCACCAATGGACCGAATGACCAGATTAAACCAGCTAATAAAACAAAAAACATAGCTGAGCTAACTTGTTTTTTTGACATTACATATTTCCGTATTTAGGACCGCCGCCGCCTTCTGGAGCTACCCAATTGATATTCTGAGAAGGTTCTTTTATATCGCATGTTTTACAATGGATACAATTTTGTGAATTAATGACAAACTGATTTTGTTGGATTTCATAAACACCTACCGGACAATATCTTTGAGCAGGTTCGTCATATTCTTTTAATGTGTATTGGATTGGTAAATATTTATTTTTTAATTGAAGATGCACCGGTTGATTTTCAGTATGATTTGTACCTGTTAAATAAACCGAGCTTGTCTTATCAAAAGTAAGTTTACCATCAGGTTTCGGATATTCAATTTTTGGCATTTTACTAGCTGGTTTTAGGGCTTCATGGTCTGCATGTTTATGTTTTAATGTGAAAGGTAATTTTCCTCTAAATAAAATCTGATCTATACCTGTAAAGATAATTCCAAATATTAAACCCCAACTAAAACTTGGTTTAACATTTCTAGCTGCGTGAAGTTCTTGGTATACCCAGCTTTTTTTAAATAATTCTTCATATAAAGATAGCTTTCTTTTATTTTTAATATGTTCAACAATAGTTTCGGCAGCAATCATTCCACTTTTCATTGCAGTATGAGTTCCTTTGATTTTAGGCATGTTTAATGTTCCAGCATCACATCCAACTAATAATGCTCCGGGCATATACATTTTTGGTAAACTTTGGAGACCCCCTTCAATTAAAGCTCGTGCGCCAAATGAAATTCTTTTTCCACCCTCTAACATTTTTCTTATTGCCTTATGTGTTTTAAATCTTTGAAACTCATCAAATGGAGATAAGTGCGGGTTTTGATAATCAAGTCCAATAACATAACCAAGATAAATTTGTTTTTTCTCAGCATGATAAATAAAACTTCCACCGTATGTTTTGCTATCTAAAGGCCAGCCTGCAGTATGCATTACTAATCCTTCTTGATGTTGTTCTTCGCTAACTTCCCAAATTTCTTTAAGACCAATACCGTATTGCTGAGGATTTTTTCCCTCATCTAAATTAAATTTTTTAATTAATTGTTTACCTAAATGCCCTCTGCATCCTTCTGAGAATACTGTAACTTTGGCATGAAGTTCCATTCCTTCTTGGTATCCATCTTTTTTATTTCCCTCTTTATCTAAACCCATAGCAAGAGTTGCAACTCCTTTTATAGAACCATCTTCGTTGTAAAGAACTTCGCTTGCA
Organism: uncultured Pelagibacteraceae bacterium; assembly: GCA_902530635.1. Classification (GTDB taxonomy): domain Bacteria; phylum Pseudomonadota; class Alphaproteobacteria; order Pelagibacterales; family Pelagibacteraceae; genus Anoxypelagibacter. The sequence goes on from CACABC010000008.1 coordinate 7,312, forward strand.
GGAAATCCTGGAAAAATTTCAACGCCTAATTTTTCAGCTTGTTCTGCTAACCAACGACAAAGATTTGCAAGACTAACTATATAATTGTTGTGATTTTTTTGTACTGTAGGTAAAAGCCAAGTCGGCCAACTTAAAGATGATTTTTTTCCCAAAAATAAAAATTTTTCTTTTGTAACTTTAGTTTTAATGGGAGCTCCCTGCTCTTTCCATTTTGGCAATAATTCATTTAAAGCTCTAGTTTCTAAAACATTTCCACTTAATATATGAGCTCCAACTTCAGCTCCTTTTTCTAGAATACAGACGTTTAATTTAGGTTCTAGTTGTTTTAATTTAATTGCAGCAGATAATCCTGATGGTCCAGCACCAACTATTACTACATCGTATTGCATTGCTTCTCTAGACATTGAAAAACTTATAACATAGAATTTTACCATGAAAAAGATTATTGGAGTTGTTGTGTTACTTGCGTTCATTTGTAGCGAAAGTTTTGCTTCCTCATGGAAAACAGGTTGGAGATTAAAAAGAGGAGACACTATTTCTGGAGAGTTTAAAATTTTTTCAAAATATTCGATACCTTTGCCTGAAGGGGAATTTACTGTTGTAGGAAAATATGGAGAAGATGTAGGATGGGGAATAGCAACAGAGGGTTTAACACTTGTACAAATGGATGAGAACAATGTTCCAATTAAAGCCTTTGAAATTGCAAGAGCATATGGCCTAACAAAATTTTCTGGATATTTAGAGGGTGCTATAAATCATGAACTTTTTGAACCAAAGTCAAAAGGCTGTAAAAAAAGAAGACAATATAGTTACTTAAATTTTTTTAAGCGTGGTGGTTCCCATAATTGTCTTTTTATTGAACACTGGGATATTCAAAGAGAAATTTATGGTGTTGGTAATACTGATCCTGATTTTCATGACGATAAAATTTTTTCATCACAACTTAGAAGATGGGTAAAAGAAGAAAACGTAAAACTAGCAGATATTTATTTAAACTCTTCTCATTCATACATGTCTCTTTTAGTAAGAGATCAATGGATTGTAGTTACACACGCAGAAACACCAGAGTCATTTGCAAATTATAAAATTAAATTTAATACTCGTGACACCAGTGAATTTCATCCATCAAATATTAATAAATATCCAAAAGCAAAAAAAATAATGGATGATTGGAAAAAAGTTTCCGCTCAAAGACACAGGGACTTTGAAAATGCTCAAAGAATTAAAAAGCATCATATTTTAGATTTAAATGAATTTGCAAGTATTAGTCGTGCTCCTAAAAAGAATTCTGGTGATATAAGTGAGCAATTAAAAAAACTTCATGACCTTTATAAAGAAGGCGTAATCACTGGATATGAATATGAAAAGGCAAAGAAAAAAATTCTTGATTAAATGATATTTGTAGATTGTATTAGGTTTGTTAACTTCTAAAATGAAATTTAAAATGAAAAAGTTACTAGCATTCACGGTACTAGTGTCAGCTTTTCTTATAACTTTTGCTGTTAATGCAAAAGTGGTTGATGTTGGTCAAGGATTGTCAATTAATATTCCATCAAATACAAATTATTTCCAAATTCGTTTGGAAAAAATTAGATTAGAATTTTCTGAAATATCTGACATGTTAGATGATTTTAAAAGTTTAGGCTTCGAAGGGAATTCACAGTTAACAATTATATCAGACAATAATAAACATCTTAAACTTTGGAAACATCTGTCTAATAAAAAAGATTTTGAAAAGTTAAAAAAAAATTATTGGGACAAGTATATGGAAATTTTTACTAGTAAAGAAATAGAAGATTACCTAGATGCTTATTTTGAAAAAAAAGGAAAAGATCCTTCCAAAATGTCGGAAAAACAAATAAAGAAGGAAATTGAAAAATTTATGAATAGTAAAGACTTTCTAAAAAAATTGGAGGACATGACAAGTTCTATTACAAATAAATTTAATAAAGAATTTGCTTATGAAATCGGCACAACTTTTTTAGTTTTAACATCTGATAAAGAATTTCCTATAAAAGACTTAGTAGGTAATAAAACACCTTCCATGTTAAAAAAAGATATTAAAGATCTTATAAAAGAGGCATCAAAAAATGACTCCATGATGAAACCTTATACGAAATGGAAATTTGAAATAAAAAAAAATCATAGTGGAGTTTTATACCTTTATTCAGATGACCCATTACCCCAAGCAATAGAAACTACAGAAAAAGGTTCCCAGTCTGAGGTGTTCATTACAACGAATAATAATAAGCTCTTTGCAATTAGCAGTTCTTGCTACACTAATTGTAAAAAAAAAGGAGAAATATTTAAAATGATAAGCGCTTCTGGCCTGTACGACAGAAAAATTAAAAAAAATATTGGTAAAGATAATTCATCTGATAATTTAGTTAATAGCTTAAATGAATTAAATCAACTTTACGAAAGTGGTGCATTAACTAAAGAAGAGTTTGAAAAAGCTAAAAAGAAACTGCTTAACTAAATTATTTTTGTATAGTATTAAGTTTATTGAGTTCTGATAAAAATTCTGGAAGGGCTTTAAATAAATCTGCTTCTAAACCATAATCAGCAATACTAAATATCGGAGCTTCTCCGTCTTTGTTGATTGCGACAATTATTTTGCTCTCTTTCATACCAGCTAAATGCTGAATGGCTCCTGAAATTCCAACAGCAATATATAAATCTGGAACGACTACTTTTCCTGTTTGTCCTACTTGATGATCGTTACTTATATAACCTGCATCAACAGCTGCACGTGATGCGCCTACTGCTGCATTTAATTTATCTGCAATATCAGTTATTAATTTAAAGTTTTCTCCACTTTCCAATCCTCTGCCGCCAGATACAACTATTCTAGCAGTTCCTAATTCAGGTCTTTCTGATTTAGTCTCTTCTCTTTTAATAAATTTTGAAAAATTCGGAACATCGACTGCTTCGGCCTTTTCAATTTGTGCAGATCCTCCTATTTTAGGAGCAGGTTCAAAAGAAGTTGGTCTAATTGTTACGCATCTTTTTTTATCATTGCTTTTAACTGTAGCAAAAGCATTTCCTGCATAAATTGGTCTGACAAAAGTATCAGGTCCATTTACTTTTATTACATCACTCACTTGTGAGATATCTAATGCAGCTGCAACTCTTGGCATAAAGTTTTTTCCAAATGTATTTGCTGATGCAACAATATGATCGTATTTTTCAGAATGCTTTGTTACGAGCGGCGCTAAGTTTTCAGGTAAATAATTTTGATAATTAGGAGAGTCACAATGTAAAACTTTTTTTACTGAAGGCACTGCAGCAACTTCTTTGGCTACGTTTTCAGATCCACTTCCAGCAACCAAAACATGAACTTCAGCATCGATTTTAGATGCTGCTGTTATTGCATTCAAAGTAAATGGTTTAAGATTTTTATTATTATGTTCTGCTATCAATAGTACTGACATTAAATTACCTTCGCCTCATTTTTAAGTTTGCTTACTAATTCTGCAACATTTGCAACTTTAATTCCTGCTTTTCTTTTTGGTGGTTCCTCTACTTTCAATTGCTGAACTCTATTTGCAATATCTACTCCTAAATCTTTTGCAACCAATTGGTCAATTGGTTTCTTCTTCGCTTTCATTATATTTGGTAAAGATGCATATCGAGGTTCATTAAGTCTTAAATCACAAGTAACCACCGCTGGTAAATTTACCTCGACTGTTTCTAAACCTTCATCGATTTCTCTCACTATTTCCACGCTCTTATCTTTTAAAGTCACTTTTGAACTAAAAGTTGCTTGAGGCCAATTAAGCATTGCAGCTAACATTTGTCCTGTTTGATTGCAATCATCGTCAATAGCTTGTTTGCCTAAGAAAACCATATCAGGTTTTTCTTTCTCAACTATTTTTTTTAAAATTTTTGCAATACCTAGTGGCTCAATATAAGTATCAGATTTGACATGTATTCCTCTATCTGCTCCAACCGCCAATGCTTTACGAACAGTTTCTTGAGCTTTGTCTTCACCGATTGTAACAGCGACAACCTCTTTTACTTTTCCAGACTCTTTTAGTTTAACTGATTCTTCAGTAGCATTATCATCGGGAGGGTTAGTTGACATTTTTACATTGTCCGTATGAACTCCAGAGCCGTCCTCTTTAACTCTAATCTGAACGTTGTAATCAATAACTCTTTTTACTGCGACTAATATTTTCATTTAGTGAGATACCATTTTGGTGAAACCTTTTTTTGGGCAATAAGTATAACTATTATCATCGACTATTTTTCCATCTAATTTAGCTTTTGACCATCTAAAAGTTAAGCATTTTTTTTCATTACCAATTTTTTTTATTTTAATAGTCTTTTTATAAGCTCTGGTTTTGCTTGAATAAATATAGGTAGATGTAAATTCTCTTTTTTCACCCTCTTTCCAATTTCCTAAAGGAAATTTACAGCCATTTTTTATATAAATTAATCCTTTTTTTTCATATCTGCTATCCATCACTCTTCCTAAACATTGGCCATCATTTGTTTTAGCAAATAATTGAATTTTCGAACCTCTTTTTCTTTCGTAAACTTGGACCACTTCACCGGTTCTTTTATTTTTCCAATCCATAGGACCAGTAACTTTAAGTTTACCACTGTGTTGTCTTTCCTTTGCGGTAAATAATTCTAGGGGAATGGATCTTTCATTTGCAAAAGACTTGTTTGGTAAAGCAAATATTAGACAAATTAATATTAACTTTTTCATTATGCTCTAAGTAATTTATTTTCAGAATCGTAAGGAGAGTCCTCGATAATCGAAACCTCGTGCATTTTACCCAATATATCTATTTTTAGTTTTTGTCCAACTTTAGCAAGCTCAGGTTTTACCATACCTAATGCAATTGATTTGTTTAATCTAAAACCAAAGTCTCCTCCGGTAGCTCTACCGACGACCGATCCGTTTTCATATATAGGATTGTTACCAAGTACATCAGCATCTGAAACACCATGAATTTCCATGGTTACTAATTTATTTGAAAAGCCTTTTGCTCTCCATTTATCTAATGCCGCACGACCAATAAAATCTCCTTTATTTGGGTGTATAAATCTATCTAACCCAGACTCGTAAGGGGCATATTCAATTGAAAGTTCTGTACCAACTAGCTTATATGATTTTTCAACTCTCAAACTGTTCATAGCTCTTATACCATAAGGCTTTAGATTAAATTCTTTCCCAGCTTCCATTACTTTATCAAAGATATGATTTTGATATTCAATTGGATGATGCAATTCCCAGCCGAGTTCACCAACAAAATTTACTCTCATAGCATTACAAGGTGCTAAACCGATATTTATGTTTTGAGCACTTAGCCATTTAAATTTTTCATTCGAAAAATCTGTTTTAGAAACTTTTTGCATAAGTTTTCTTGCTTTAGGTCCAGATACAACTAATACACCCATGCTATTGGTTAAATTTTCAAATTGAACAGATCCATCTTTTGGCATCCACTTTTGGATCCAATCATGATCTAATCTTTGATAGGCACCGGCTGAAACTAAATAAAAACTATCTTCAGCTTCTCTCATTATTGTAAATTCAGAATGAACACCACCTTTTGTATTAAGTGCATGACAAAGATTTATTCTTCCAATTTTTTTTGGGAGTTTATTGGCTACTAGTTTATCTAAAAATTCTTCAGCTCCAGGACCTTTAATTCTGCACTTGCCAAATGCAGACATATCCAATAGTCCAACATTTTCTCTGACGTTCTTACATTCTTTTTCAACACTTTTAAACCAATTCGATCTTCTGAATGACCAATCATCTTCTTGTTTTTCTCCATCAGTTGCAAAAAAATTTGGTCTCTCCCAACCAAACTTTTGTCCAAACACTGCTCCAAGTTTTTTCATTCGATCGTAACAAGGTGCCTGTCTTAACGGCCTTCCTGCTTCACGTTCTTCATCTGGATAATGAATAGTAAATACATTTGCATAAGCCTCTTCATTTTTTTCCATTAAATAAGATTTAGTTACATAAGATCCATATCTTCTAGGATCTACGCCAAGCATATCTATTGTTGGCTCACCATCTATAATCCATTCTGCTAATTGCCAACCAGCGCCGCCTGCTGCGGTAATTCCAAAACTGTGTCCGTCATTAATCCAAAAATTTTTCAATCCCCAAGCTGGTCCTACTAATGGACTTCCATCTGGTGTGTAACAAATGGCACCATTATAAACTTTTTTTACACCAACTTCGCCAAACGCAGGCACTCTTTTAATTGCACCTTCGATATGTGGTGATAATCTATCTAAATCCTCTTGAAATAATTCGTATTCACTATCTTTTGATGGACCGTCTACATAACAACACGGTGCTCCTTTTTCATATGGGCCTAAAATAAATCCACCTGCTTCTTCTCTCATATACCATGAGTTATCACTATCTCTTAAAACTCCCATCTCTGGTTTTTTTTCTTTTTGTCTTTTTTGGACTTCCGGATGAGGTTCTGTAACAATATATTGATGCTCAACTGGTATAGCGGGTATTTCGATACCAACCATCTGTCCGGTTTGCCTTGCGAAATTTCCGCTGCAAGATACAACATGTTCGCATGAGATGGATCCTTTGTCTGTTTCAACAGTCCAACCATCTATTGTTTGTTTAATTCCAACAACTGTTGTGTTCCTATAAATTTCTGCTCCATAATTTCTTGCACCTGTTGCTAATGCTTGGGTTAGATCTGCAGGTTGAATATAACCATCTTCAGGATGTTGAATTGCGCCTTCAAGACCTTCAATATTACATAGCGGCCAAATTTCTTTTACTTGTTCTGGTTTTAAAAATTTTACTTTTACACCAATTGTTTTTGCAACTCCTGCATACTGATGATATTCGTCCATTCTATCTTTTGTTTGAGCTAAACGTATATTTGAAACAACACTAAAACCAACTTTTTTACCTGTTTCTTTTTCTAAAGACTTATAAAGTTGAACGGCATATCTGTGCAACTGTCCTACAGAATAGCTCATATTAAAAAGTGGAAGTAAACCTGCCGCGTGCCAAGTTGAGCCTGAGGTAAGTTCTTTTCTTTCAACTAAAACAACATCCGTCCAACCTTTTTTAGCTAAATGATACAGTGTGCTTACTCCTACTGCACCACCGCCTACTACTACAACTTTAGCTTTAGATTTCATGGATCGAGAATATGATATGTTGCTAAAGATTTAAATGATTAAAATTGGCTATTTTTCCTTAGACCAATAGGAATAACGCTGTTTGTTTGCTGGAAATGCATCTTTTTCATTTACACTTTTTATTTCTTTCAAATGTAAAACCCATCGAGTTTTTGCTTTCACACCTTTGGATTGTAAATTATTTTTTCTCTCAATAACATTATTTTTTAACGAATTTGATTTATCTAAAACCGAAGTCTCAATTGAGTCAATTTTTTTGACTATTTTTTGTTTTTCTCTTTTAAAAATGTGTTCAATCGGAAACTTGCCGGTATGATGTTTTACCCCATAACTGAATCCGGTAGACGCCGCAGAATAAGCCAAATTTCCTTGAGATGCAGTTGCCGCTGGTCCAATCATTGGAGCTAAAGATGCTTGATAGCATCCGGGCAGAAAAAGTAATAAAATTATAAAAGTTACTATTCTTTTCATAACTGTCGATAGCACAAAAGTTAAATTTTGAAAGAAAATATTTATGAATTTAGATTTCTAATTGTTACTTAAATATTAAAAATAAATTAAAAGTTGTATTTATATTTTTATTTAGTTTTTATTTTTTGCAGGAAAAATTTTCTTATGTTGTTTTTCTATTCTTACTTGTAAGTTTAAACCCACAAGTTGTTTTCTTGTTTTGTTTAAGCTTTCAGCAACAATAGCGCAAAGCTTGTTGCTTTGTTTACATGGACGAATTTTTGCTTTAGTATTATCTAAAGTCTGTATTTGTTTTTCGCTTAAAACGTGTTCTAAGGGTGTTTTGCCAGTTTGTTTTTTAACAACATGATTAATTGTAGTTGAAGCAGCAGTTTGATGTAGTTTACCCGAAGCTACTCCCGTTGCTGGCCCCACCATTGTTAAAGAGTTGGTGTAGCAACCAGACAGAAAAAATCCAAAAAATAATAAACTAATTACTTTCCTTAACATTTTCCTCTCCCTCAAAACGAATCAATCACAAAACTTTTCGTAAATATACAGAATTTTTGGACTTAAATACAACCTGAAGTTTATGCTAATTTAAAAGCCTTTTTGGTTTGCTTTTTAGACAGGAATCTAAATTTTCCATCATTTGATCAAAAAAAATAGAATAGTTTTCTTCTGTAACATACCCGAGATGAGGCGTAAGCAAAGCGTTAGGTAAAAATCTTAGTTTGTGATCTTGAGGCAGTGGTTCAATGTTATAAACATCGAGACCTGCACCAGCAATATAGTCTTCCTCCAATGCAATAATCAAATCTTTCTCATTTACAATTGGACCTCTTGAAGTATTAATTAAAAAACTAGTTTTTTTCATTATTTTAAATTCTTTTTCTGTAATAAGATTTTTGTATCGTTCACCCAAAACTACATGTAAAGATATTATATCCGATTGTTTCAAAAGTTCTTCTTTACTCATTGGCAGTACCCCAAGTTTGTTAGCCTCGGTTAAATTTAAATTTTCACTCCATGCTACAACTTGCATTCCAAATGCTTTTCCAATTTTTGCAACCTGAGACCCGATTTTTCCAAGGCCTATCAGTCCTAAGATTTTTCCTTTTAACTCTGAACCAATAGTATTTTGCCAATAACCTTGAAACATATTATCGATCTCTTGCTTCATATTTCTCATTAGTCCGAGTATTAGAGTCCAAGTAATTTCTGCTGTTGGATTAGAATTAATATCTGTTCCACAAACAATAATTTTTCTTTTTTTAGCTTCTTCTAAATCAATTGATTTATTTCTCATACCACTAGTCATAATATATTTTAGATTTTTCATGCTTTCTATTAAGGACTTTGTAATAGGTGTTCTCTCTCTCATTATAAAAATAGCATCAAATTCCTCTAAAGCTGTGGAGGCCTCATTTTCATTCATAAATGGATGATTAAAAATTGTGAATTCGTATTTATCTTTATATTGTGTTATATCAACAAATTCTTTAAAAATATTTTGATAATCATCTAATACAGCTATTTTTATCATCTAAATAAATCTTGATGAACTATAAGCTGATAAGTCCAAATTAGTTTTTTCATTTGTCAAAACTCCTGAAATTACTTTTCCTGTTATAGCTCCAAGTGTCCAACCTAAATGTTGATGACCAAAAGCATAAACTATATTTTTATTATTTTTTGATGGTCCCAAAACCGGTAAAAAATCGGGAAGGGTTGGACGAAATCCTAACCATTCATCTTGATAATCCTTTAATTGTGGGAGTAGTTCTTTTGCGCATCTTACAATGTAATCAATTCTTTTTTTTGAGATGGGATTTTTTAAACCACCAAATTCTACAGTGCCTACCGCTCTTAATCCTTGATTCATTGGAGTCAAACCAAATCCTCTATCTAAAAAAATTACCGGTCTACTAATTAATTTTTCCATACCTTTAAAATGAACATGGTAACCTCTCTCAGTGTCTAGAGGTATTTTTTCTCCAAGTTGATCGGTGAATTTTTTAGAAAAAGCTCCACATGCAATAACAGATTTTTCAAATTTGAATTGATTTTTTTCAGTTTTAATTAATGTTTCATTTAGATTTGTTTGTTTAACTAACTCAACATTTTCTTTAACAAATTTTCCTCCCTTCTTGATAAATAATTCAAATATTTTTTTTACAATACCTTGAGGATCTTTTGCATGGTAAGCATAGTCATAGTAAGCGCCGCCTGCAAAAACTGGTTTAAGGTTTGGTTCAAGTTCTAAAATTTCTTTAGTCGTCAATAATTTTTGTTTTACACCAAGATCTTCTCTAACCTTAATTTCCAATTCTCTGCTTTTTAAATTTTGATTTGTCCAAACATAGATGATTCCTTTTTTTTCAACTAAATCCGATATATCGATTTCTTCAAAAATCTCATCGTACGCATCTAATGAAAGATTTAAAATTTGATGCATGTATTTAGCTGTATGTAACATTGATTTTTTATTACAATTTTTTAGATATCCTAATATCCAAGGCAACATTTTTGGAACGTAATTCCATTTTAAAGCTAACGGTCCATAAGAACTAAGAAGCATTTTGGGAATATCGTATAAAATATCAGGTCTATTCAGTTGTAACACAGCGTATGGAGAAAAATGCCCTGCGTTACCGTAGGAAGCCATACTTCCTGGATCTTTTGAGTCAAAAATTGTTGTAGGAATATTTTTTTTTAATGTCTGAAGACCAATGCAAACCCCTTGGATACCTGCACCAACTATTCCAACTGATGAGCAACCATTAACAGACATAATAAATAAGTCTTAAGATAATTTTTTCTTAATTTAACTGTGGTGAATTGTACTGCTTTTTATTAGTTGCTAGCAACTATTTTAGGTCTGCCTTTTTTACTAGATTTTTCTCTTTCTTTTGCTTCTATCGCTTCTAATTTGAATTCGTCTTGAGCCGCTTCTAAACTTGTGCTCTCAGTTTTCTTGATATAACCGTTAATATCAGCACCTTCTTCTGTTTTTAGAGTCTCGCTAAAAAGTATATCGCCTTTTACAACGGCCGAACTTCCAATAACAATAGTTTTTGCAACTACTTTTCCCTCTAAATGTCCGTGAATTTCTATCTTATCGCTTTCTACAGGGCCAATTATAGAACCTGTTTCTTTTATAACTAAATCGTTTGTGTAAACTGGACCTTTAATTAAACCAGCTATATCAATAGCCCCTGAAGTTCTAAGCGTACCTTCTAATGAAAAGGTTTCGCTAATTAAAGATCTTCCGCTATCATTTAGCGGTCTAGGTGCATCTGCTTTTTTCTTTCCAAACATAATTGTGTATATCACCAAATTATTATTAAGATTGCAACAACTGAAATAGTCTATTTTGGGTTGGTTTTTATATATTTGAAGTTGTTTTATCCAATTGGTTGTTCTTTATGGATTTTACAACTCATCACTATACCTAAACCAAGCATTATTGCTAACATTGAAGATCCTCCATACGACATTATTGGTAATGGAGCTCCAACAATAGGTATCAAACCTAAGACCATTCCCATGTTAACTGTAACATAAACAAAAAAAGCAGTAGCAAAACTATAACAATATAATTTTCCAAAGCTGCTTCTAACAGAGTGTCCAATATTAACTATTCTCCATGTAATTAAAATATAAAGTGAAAAAACTAACATAGATCCAAAAAAACCAAATTCTTCAGAGAATAATGTAAAGATAAAATCTGTGTGCTTTTCTGGTAAATAATCGAGATAGCTTTGTGAACCATTTAAAAACCCTTTGCCAAATAAGCCTCCGGAACCTATGGCAATTTTTGACTGGGTTATTTGATATCCTGCACCAAGTGGGTCTCTGGATGGATCTAAAAAAGTCAAAATTCTTGATTTTTGGTAAGGTTTTAAAAAAGAAATTGCAATTGGAGCAGAAAATAAAAAAAGTGCTCCAAGATAAGTAAAAAATTTCATTTGAACTCCTGCAAGCCAAACTACCACCATGCCTCCAAAAGCAATTAAAAATGATGTTCCTAGATCTGGCTGAGTTATTACCAATATTACTGGTATTAAAAGCGCTATTAGTGGCTGCACTAGGTATCTGACTCTATTAACATCACCCGAGGAAATTCGATGATAATACTTAGCTAAAAATAAAATGAGACCAACTTTCATTAACTCTGAAGGCTGTAAATTAATAAAATATAGACCAAGCCATCTTTGAGAGCCTGAGGAAGTTAAACCAAAATACTTTACAAGGACTAAAAGAAATAAAATTACTAAATAAATAGGAATTGCAGAGTTATACCAGAAATTTAATTTGACAAACGAAACAATAAAAAACAAAGTGAAAAACACAACAAATCTAACAATATGACTTTTTGTATGGTATGCAAATTGTCCTCCATCCGTTGAGTACATTGCAAAAAAACTTATCACTCCAATTAAAAACATCGAAATTACTAAAGTTAAATCTAATCCAAAGATTTTATCTCTTAGAGTTAAGTGAGATTGAATAGAACCTGACTTAAACATTATATATCCTTCCCTTCATTAAACATTTTTTCTCTAAAAGTATGCCTTTCTAATAATTTTTTAATTACTTTTTTAGCAATTGGAGCCGCAGACTTACTTCCAGATCCTCCATGCTCAACAACTACACTTATTGAATATCTTGGATCTTTGTACGGAGCAAATGCTACAAATAAAGCATGATCTCTTTGCTCATAAGGTAGATCTTCGTTTTTAATTTCAAGCTCTCTTTGACGTTGTGTAAATTTTCTAACCTGGGAGGTCCCAGTTTTACCTGCATAAATAAATTCTTTAGGAAGTCTTGAGCCATATGAGGTACCACCTGGTTCATTGGTTGCTCCGTAAAGTGCCTCTTTAACAAAATTAATGTTTTCTTGATTCTTAAATAAAGCTTTGTATCTAAAATTAGAATAAATATCTGATAGAAATCCTGTATCGTCCGTAAAATTTTTCTTATCCTCCACAAATTGTTCTAAAGATACAAAATCTTTTTCTTTATTTAAAACTAATCGAGGTTTTATTTCATATCCTCCATTTGCAACTTGAGCATTCATTAAACAGAGTTGTAAAGGGGTTGTTTGCCAATAACCTTGACCGATACCACTATGAAGCGTTTCGCCTAAGTACCAACTTTTACCAATCTTTTCTCGCTTCCACTTCGTATTCGGAACTACACCTCTTTTTTCCTCAACAAAACCATCAACCATAAGTTTTCCTAAGCCAAATTCTTTCGCTGTAACAGACAATCTATCAATTCCTAATTTTCTAGCCACTTCATAGAAATATATGTCACAGGACTCTTTAATTGCCTTTCTCATATCAACAATTCCGTGACCTTTTTTCTTCCAACAGTGAAATTTTTCTCCGTATAATTCAATTGACCCTGTACATCTGTGAGTGGTTTTTGTATTTGTGATATCATTTTCCAACGCGCTTATTGCAACTATTGTTTTTATAGTTGAACCTGGAGGATATAACCCAGATATAGCTTTGTTTATTAAAGGTTTGTCTCTATGATTAATTAATTCTTTCCAATCTTTGTTATTAATTCCATGTACAAATTTATTAGGATCATAAGACGGTGAAGAAACCATAGCAATTATATCTCCTCTATATATATCCATTACACAAACGGAGCCGGCTTTTCCTTTTAACAGTTCAGATGAAAGTTTTTGTAACTCTAAATCCAATGTAGTTCTAAAGCTTTTGCCTATTTTGCCTTGGTCAATTGAAACCTCTTTTATTCTTTTACCAAAAGCATTTACTTCGTATCTCTTATGTCCAACGTTTCCAATCATGTCAGAGTCAAGTTTGTTCTCAAGACCCGTTTTGCCAACTCTAATACCTGCAGCTCTCATATCACGTAGATATTCTTTTTTCTGTAAATCTCTTTTACTAATTTTTGATACATATCCAATAACATGTGCTGAAGAGTCTTCATGATAAATTCTTGCAACAGATACGATAGGTTCTACACCTTGTAATTCATGTAAAAATAAATTTATTCTAGAAAATTCTGACCAAGTTAAATTGTCAGAAATAATAACAGGGTCCCATGGTTTTTGAGATGAAATCTTTCTTTCAATTTTAAAAATTGCTTTATCAGATAACTTTAAAATATTTTTTAATCTAAAAATAAGAGAATTAAGATTTTCTGCATTTTCTGGTATGAGATGAAGTTGATAAACTTGTTTATTAGATGCAATTTCATTTCCAAAATAATCTTTAATAACTCCTCTTGGTGGTGCAAACTTCCATTCTCGAAATCTATTTTTGTCTGATAAAGTTTTATATTTTTTACTTTCATTAATTTGCAGTGAAATAAGTCTTCCTACTACACTGAAAACTACTATTGCTTTGGCAGCAGAAATTATAAACATTCTTCTTCCAATAAGTCTGATCTTGCTTCCTCCACCTGAACTACTAAGCATTTACCCTCACAAAAATTAATTTTTTATAAAGCTCAAAAACTCCCCAAAAAACTGGGTAAAGTATAAAGGTAAAAAGGGAATTATAAAATATGTCATCATATTTAATATTTCCGTTTGAAAAATTACTAATTAAAAAAAAGTAAATGAAGTTACCAATTAATATTGCAACCACAAAAGTAAACCAATCAGTAAATAAAGAGGACCTCACTGTTGCATTTCTTACGTAGGCTGCCACCAGTGAAACAAATAAGTAAGACATCGCACTAGTTGCAAGAGGTAAGCTTAGAATTACATCGTTAAATAGACCACATAAAAATATAAATCCATAACCTAAAATACTTGGATCTCTTAAAATCCAGTAATAAATTATTATAAACTGCAGATTAAATGAAAATATTTCCCAGTAATAAAACTGAGTATGAAACTCAGATATACAGATATAAACCAGTAAAATTAAAGGTCCTAATCTGAAGATATTCTCTTTAAAATTTTTAAATATTAAAGCCATTTATCTTTCTCTCTCTTCCTTTGCTTGATCTAGTGCTACACTTACAAAAAATATTTGATCAGGATCGGAAAAAAGTTTAGCTAACACTTCATTCTCCTCTACAATTACTTGACCTACTGCAATACCAGGAAAAAGTATTCCATCTTTACCTGATGTAAAAATTAAGTTTTCTTTATCATTAAGTTCAAAATTTTCAGGAAGATATTGTAGAGTTGGTTCTTTTTTGCCAACACCAGAAAGTATTGCTTGGAAACCATTTGGTGAAACTACAACTGGAATTCTGCTATTTAAATCATTTAAAAGTAAAATTCTAGATGAAGTGAAGTTTACTTCAACAATCCTACCGGCTAAAAATCCTTGATTTAATACTGGCATACCTAACTTAATTCCAGAATTGCTTCCTTTGTTAATAATTACTGAATTTAAATAAGGACTACCTTTGTCTAAAATAACTTTGGCATTTACCAAAGTATACGGGGAATCTTTTTTTAATTGTAAAATATTTTGTAAGCTGTCGTTTTCAGTTTTTAAATACAGACTATTTAGGTTACTCTTCTTTAATTGTTCAAGTTCAGACTTTAATCTTTCATTTTCTTTATAAACAAATACCTGTTTAACAAAAAAATCTTTAGTTGTTTCAGAAAATTTTATTGGCGAAGATGAAATTGCAGATATTCTGTAAATCCCGTCGTTAATCAAACTTCTTAAGAAATTTATTGGTTTTAGGTTTGCATTATCTAATGTAAATATAAATATTGATACAAGTATTAGTACAAATAAAGAAAATTTTTGCTTAGCTCCCCTTTGTAAAAGAGCCGAACGAATAGCTATACCAAAATCATCTCGGCTTGTAGACATTTTTTACTGCAATAACTTTTAATACTCCGAAAGCATTGTCGAGAATAATTCTTCTTGCTCTAATGCTTTTCCAGTTCCAATAGCAACACAAGAAAGAGGGTCGTCTGCAATTTGAACAGGCAATCCAGTTTCTTTAGAAATTAACTTGTCTATATTTTTTAGTAAAGCTCCACCGCCGGTCAAAATTAAACCCATATCTACTAAGTCTGCAGATAGCTCTGGGGGAGTATTTTCCAGTGCAGTTTTAATACCATTCATCATAACATCTAAAGTAGGTTTTAGGGCTGCGGCAGTATCTTCTTCCTTAAGATTTATTTCTCTTGGAGTTCCGGATCTTATATCTCTTCCTTTCATAACGTAGGTATTTCCTGAAGTCGCTATTGCTGTTCCAATCTCTTTTTTTATTTTTTCTGCGCTTGCCTCTCCTATTAAAAGATTAAATTTTTGCCTCATATAACTTATGATTGCTTGATCCATAGCATCTCCTGCAATTCTTAAAGATCTAGAGTAAACAACACCACCTAAAGACATGACGGCTATTTCAGTTGTTCCACCGCCTATATCAACTACCATTGAACCTGTAGCTTCTGATATAGGAAGTCCTGCACCAATAGCTGCTGCTATTGGTTCTTCGATCAACTGGACCTTTCTTGCGCCTGCCGCAAGAGCAGAGTCTTGAATAGCTTTTCTTTCAACAGGAGTTGATCCTGTTGGAACGCAAACTAATATTCTTGGATTTGCAAAAGCATTTTTTTTATGAACTTTTCTTATAAAGTGTTTGATCATTTCTTCTGTGACTACGAAATCTGCAATCACCCCATCTTTTAGCGGTCTAACTGCAGAAATATTACCAGGTGTTCTTCCTAGCATCGTTTTTGCTTCGTCTCCAACGGCTAAAACAGATTTTTTTCCTTTTTCATCAATAATTGCTACTACAGATGGCTCGTTAAGTACGACTCCTTTTCCCTTAACAACAACTAGTGTGTTTGCAGTTCCTAGGTCTATTGCCATATCTTGTGACCACATTTTCGATAATTTACTTATTCCAAACATTTTATATTCCCTTCATTTTTTCTTGCTCATACTCTTCTGGAGCAGTTTTTTCTCTTTTAATAATCATCTTATTTAAAGCATTTAAATAAGCATTAGCAGAAGCAACAAGAGTATCTGTATCAGCTGCTTGACCAACAGTTGTTTTGCCATTTTCTTCTATCCTCACACTCACGGTTGCTTGAGCATCTGTTCCTTCTGTAACAGCATGCACCTGGTACAACTGAAGTTTTACTTCGTGTGGGTATAATTTCTTAATACATTTAAATATCGCATCAACGGGGCCATCGCCAGTTTCATTGGCTTTCTTAACATCGCCGTAAACTTCTAAAGTCATCTCAGCTTTTTGAGGCTCGCCTGTACCTGCAAATACTTTAAGAGATTTAAGATTAATAACATTGCTCTCTTTAATTAAGCTATCATCAACTAAAGCTATAATATCTTCATCATAAACATGTTTTTTCTTATCTGCTAGAATTTTAAATTTTCCAAAAGCTGTTTGGATTACATCGTCTGTAACTCCTGCATAACCAAGATCGCTTAGTTTGTCTTTAAAAGCATGTCTTCCTGAATGTTTCCCCATTACCAAAGAGGTTTTTTTCACGCCGACACTCTCTGGAGTCATTATCTCATATGTATTTCTATTTTTTAGCATTCCATCTTGATGAATACCCGACTCATGTGCAAATGCATTTTTTCCAACAATTGCTTTGTTGAATTGTACTGGAAAGCCAGTAGCATTAGAGACAGTTTTGGAAGCTTTGCTTATTAGTGTTGTGTTAATTCCAGTTTTAAATGGCATCAAATCGCTTCGAGTCTTCATGGCCATAACGATTTCTTCTAGAGCTGCATTTCCAGCTCTTTCACCAATTCCATTTATAGTACACTCTACTTGTCTTGCTCCAGCAGAAACTCCAGCTAGAGAATTTGCAACTGCAAGACCAAGATCATTATGACAGTGAACTGATAATATTGCTTTATCAATATTTGGAACTTTATTTTTTAGTGTTTCGATAATTTTTTTAAATTCCGATGGGACTGTGTAACCAACTGTATCTGGAATATTTATAGTTTTCGCTCCACATTTGATTGCAAGTTCAACTGTTTTGCACATAAAATCCATATCAGTTCTCGTGCCGTCTTCACAAGACCACTCCACATCATCTGTAAATTTTCTTGCATATGTCACGTGTTCTTTGATTGACTCTATTACCTGCTCAGGAGTTTTATTCAACTTGTGCTTCATATGTAATGAGCTGGTAGAAATGAATGTATGAATTCTGAATCTTTTTGCTGATTTTAACGCTTCATGACAGGCATCAATATCTTTTTTTGTGTGTCTAGCTAATCCAGCTGGAATAGATTTTTTTAAAATTTTACTTATTGCAGTAACCGCTTCAAAGTCACCTGGAGAAGCAATCGGAAAACCTGCTTCTATAATATCTATTCCTAATTCATCAAAAACTCTTGAGATTTGAATTTTTTCCTCAAGACTCATTGAAGCGCCTGGAGACTGTTCCCCGTCTCGCATTGTCGTATCGAAAATTATGATTCTATTTTTATCTTCCATTATCTTTTGTAATTTTAGGTAATTAATATAATACAATTAATACGCTAATTTGCAAAATAATTATTGAAAAATTATTAAATTTCGAACTAGATTGGGTTAATTCTTAGATTTATCGACTAGTTTGTTCTTCCCAATCCAAGGCATAAGATCTCTAAGTTTTTTTCCTACTTTTTCGATAGGGTGCTTGGCCAATTGTTCCCTCATTTTTAAAAAGTTTTTTTGTCCACCTTTACACTCATCCATCCATTGTTTTGTAAATTTACCAGATTGAATGTCCTTTAAAACCTCTTTCATTCTCTCTTTTGTTTTTGGATCAATAATTTTTCTACCTGAAACGTACTCACCGTACTCAGCTGTGTTAGAAATCGAATAGTTCATATTTGCTATTCCACCTTCGTAGATTAAATCCACGATTAGTTTGACTTCATGCAATGTTTCAAAGTATGCCATTTCAGGTGGGTAACCTGCTTCAGTTAAAGTTTCAAAACCATTTTTAATAAGTTCAACTAAACCTCCGCAAAGAACAGTCTGCTCTCCGAACAAATCTGTTTCACATTCATCTTTAAAGGTCGTCTCAATTATTCCTGATCTTCCTCCACCAACTGCACACGCGTACGACATAGCAAGATCTCGTGCTTTACCAGAACTATCTTTATGAACTGCCATAAGACAAGGAACTCCACCTCCTTTTTGATATTCGCTTCTAACCAAATGTCCTGGGCCTTTGGGTGCTACCATGAATACATCTAAATCTTTTCTGGAATTAATTAAATTAAAATGAATATTTAAACCATGAGCAAAAGCTAAACTTGTTCCCTGTCTCATTCTTTGTTCGATATGATTTTTATAAATTGATGCTTGAAGTTCGTCTGGTGTAAGTACCATGACTATGTCGGCCCATGCAGCAGCATCAGATAAAGACATAACTTTAAGCCCTTCACTCTCTGCTTTCTTAATACTTGAAGAACCTTCTCTAAGTGCCACAACAACATTTTTAACTCCGCTATCTTTTAAATTTAAAGCATGAGCGTGTCCTTGACTACCATAACCAAAAATAGCTACCTTTTTATCTTTGATTAAATTTACATTTGCATCTTTTTCATAAAACATTTTCATTTTGAAATTCCTTTTTTATTTAAATATTTCTGGGCCCCTAGTCATTGCTACAGCACCAGTTCTTGATGTACTTACCAATCCGAGTGGGCCTAGTGTTTCTATTAGTTTATCAATATCTCTTCTTAAAGCAGTTACCTGAATAACAAAAGAGTTTTTTGATTTGTCTAGTATAGAAGAATCATATTTCTTACAAACTTTTCTAGCTTTTTCTCTATTTTTCTTTGAAGAAACAACCTTAAATAAAGCCAATTCTTTAAATAAAATATTTGGATCATTTCTCTTGAAATCTGCAACTTTATGAACTGGAATTAGTTTTTTAAGCTGGAGCTTAATTTGTTCTACAACTTGAGGTGTTCCTGATGTCACAATTGTAATTCTTGATATATGTTTTACTTTGTCAACTTCAGCAACAGCTAATGACTCTATATTGTAACCCCTTCCAGAAAATAATCCTACTACTCTTGCTAAGACACCGGCTTCATTATCAACCCAAACAACGATAATATGATGTTCGGATTTTCCAAATTTTGTCGGTTCACTATAAGCTGACTTAGACTTTGCCATTATACTAAAGTTTTCCCCTCATCAGAAACTTCTTCTTTTTCGTCTTGAGGACCTAACAACATTTGATTATGGGGTTTACCTGATGGAATCATTGGGTAACAATTCTCATTTTTATCTACCACACAGTCAAAGATCACTGGTTTATTAACATTAATCATTTCTTTTATTTTTTCATCTAGTTCATTTGGTTTTGTTGCTCTAATTCCAACACAACCATAAGCTTCTGCTAACTTTACAAAGTCTGGTAAAGCTGCTGTATAACTTTCAGAATAATTTTTCTCATGCAATAATTCTTGCCATTGTCTTACCATTCCCATGTACTGATTATTTAAAATAAAAATTTTAATTGGTAGACTGTATTGAACTGCAGTCGACATTTCTTGCATAGTCATTAAAACAGAAGCCTCTCCAGCTATATCTATCACTAATTTTCCTGGATTAGCGACCTGAACACCAACCGCAGCTGGTAATCCATAGCCCATAGTGCCTAATCCACCTGATGTCATCCATCGATTTGGTTTATCAAATTTATAATGTTGAGCAGCCCACATTTGATGTTGACCAACTTCTGTTGTTACGTAAGTGTCTTTATTTTTTGAAAGTTCATAAAGTCTTTGTACGGCATACTGAGGTTTTATAATGTCTTTGCTATTTATATAATTAAGCGACTTCTTTTGTCTCCATTTGTCTATATCTTTCCACCACTTAGAAATATTTGACTTGTTTGAATTTAAAAAATCTTTATTTTTTTCTTTGAACCTTTTTATTAAAGATTTCAAAAAACTTTCTACATCACTTACAACTGCGAGATCTACTTTAATATTTTTTCCTATGGAAGATGGATCAATGTCCACATGAATTTTTTTGGATTTGGGCGAAAACTCATCTACTTTTCCAGTTATCCTGTCATCAAATCTTGCACCGATATTTATCATCAAATCGCAACTGTACATAGCGTTGTTAGCTTCAAAAGTTCCATGCATTCCAAGCATACCTAAAAACATTGGATCATCTCCTGGATAAGCACCCAAACCTTGAAGTGTAGAAGTGATAGGAAATCCTGTCAGAGAAATAAGTTCTCTAAGTAATTTGCTAGCTTCAGGACCAGAATTTATTACGCCACCACCAGTATAAAAAATTGGCTTTGATGATTTTTTCATCATCTTAATGACTTCGTCTATTTCGCTATTACTGATTTTTCCATTCGTCGAACCATTAACTTTTTTCTTTTTTTTACTATTCAATAATTTAAATTCAGTTTTATTAAATTGTATATCTTTCGGTATATCTACTAGAACTGGTCCAGGTCTACCTGACGTCGCAACTTCAAATGCAAGATCAATTGTACGAGCTAAATCTTTAACATCTTTTACTAACCAGTTGTGCTTAGTGCATGGTCTTGTGATACCAGTGGTGTCACACTCTTGAAATGCATCTGTACCGATAAGATGAGTTGGAACCTGTCCTGTTATACAAACAAGAGGTACTGAGTCCATATAAGCATCTGTTAATGCTGTAACGGCATTTGTTGCTCCAGGACCTGAAGTAACTAACAATACACCAGGTTTGCCAGAGGAGCGTGCGTATCCCTCAGCTGCATGTCCAGCACCTTGTTCATGACGAACTAAAATATGTTTAATTGTTTTATGATTTTTTAATTCATCATAGATAGGCAATACAGCTCCTCCAGGATAACCGAATATGTGTTCTACTTTATGATGCTCTAAAACCTTAAAAACAATTTCTGCACCTGAAAATAATTTCCCCATAAATGTAATCTATCGTAGGGAAATTTTGGGTCAAGTTTTAGATAAATAACTTAGAATTTTTTTTCTTAAATCAAGATAATTGGTATCATCAAAACCCTTCCAATCCTTCATCTGACCCCTTTGCCAGGTATATTGTCTCTTAGCATATTGCCTTGTTCTAATAAGAACATTCTCTTTAAGCTTATCCAGTGAAATTTTGTTATTCAAAAAATCTGATATTTCTCTAAGACCGATAATAAAATTAGAAGATTTTAAGGGACTTAATTTTATTTTTTCAAAATTCTCTGCTTCTTCTATTGCTCCATCACGCAACATCTGTTCAAACCTTTTTTTTATTCTTAATTCTATTTGTGACTTATCAGGGCAAAGAGCAATCTTAATAAATTCTGAGTTTTTGAAAATTTTCTTATTTTTTTTTTGCCATTGCCATAAAGGTTTTTTTGTATATTTATAAACTGACAAAGCTCTTTGTAGTCTCTGAGTATCATTTAATGATATCCCTTTGAATATTTTAGGATTTTTTAAAATAAACTTTCTATTTATTTTTAAATTCTTTTTATATTTAGGTATGTCGGGTATTTCAGACAAACCGTTGGTTAAAGCTTTGAAATAAAGACCTGTGCCACCAACAACTAAAGCTATTTTTCCTTTTTTGTTTATTTCCCTTATTTTTTTTGATGCCAATTTATACCAGGATCCAGTTGAAAAATTTCGTTTTACTGAAAGAAACCCATATAAGTGATGTTGTATATTCTTATTATTTGGTCTTGCTGATAAAATTTTTACTTCTTTATATACCTGCATACTATCAGCATTAATAATTTCACCGTTATACTCTTTTGCAAGATCTAATGCTAATCTTGTTTTCCCTGATGCAGTTGGACCAAACAGAAGTATGATTTTTTTTTTAATTTTTGTTGGCAATCTATTTGTCTTTAAATTCTTTTGCAGATTCCATTCTACCGAGTATTAATTTTTTAGAAATCATTTTTTTATCTCTCCATAGTTTAACAGTTACTCGCTTATTTGGTTTTGTGTTAGCAACTACTCTTGGTAGATTTCTCATAGTTTTAATTTTTTCACCATTAAACTCTAAAATAATGTCTCCACTTTTTATTCCACCTTTTTCTGCTGGTCCACCTTCGGATACACCGCCAATAAAAGCACCTTTAGGTTCGTTTAGACCAGCCAGTGAAGCAATTTCTTTTGTAACATCTTGAATTCTAACACCTAACCAACCTCTTTTGGTTTCGCCAAACTTTACAAGTTGATCAATAATAGTTGATGCATAATTTGCTGGAATTGCAAATCCTATTCCACTACTAGCTCCTGATGGACTTATTATTGCTGTATTAATTCCGATCACATCTCCATCCATATTAAATAATGGACCACCTGAATTACCTTGATTGATTGATGCATCTGTCTGAATAAAGTCATCATAACGAGTAAGATTTATATCTCGATTTCTTGCAGATATTATTCCTGAAGTCACTGTTCCTCCTAAACCAAAAGGATTACCAATTGCCATGACCCAATCACCTACTCTGGCTTTATCTGAATTTCCAAATTCTACAATTTTAAATGTTTCTGTTGAGTCAATTTTTAATACTGCAAGATCTGAATAAGGATCTGCTCCAATAACTTTTGCCTCATATTCTTTATTGTTAATTCTAACTATAATGTCTTCTGCGTTGGCTATAACGTGATTATTTGTAATTACTGTTCCATTTTTTTTTATAACAAAACCAGAACCAAGAGAGGTTGCTTTTCTTTCTGTTGGTTTGTCAAATTCTTTAAACATTTCTCCAAAGGGTGAACCTGGGGGAAACTGAAAAGGAAAAGGGTTTGCTTGAGTTTTAATGGTTTGAGTAGTTGAAATATTTACCACTGATGGCATAAGTTCTTCAGCTAAATTTGCAAAAGATTCTGGTGCTGCTTTAGAAAATGCATTAGCATTTAATAAAAAAATTATTACTGAAACTTGAAATATTATTTTTTTTAAAATTTTCATTGTCCTTTGATATACCAAATTATTATAAATCCAATGATAGCAAAAAATAAACCTACTTTTCGTAAATTATTTGCAGAAATTGCCTCAATTAATTTAGACATATTCTTGATTTTTGTCGGAAACAAGGCGCATATTAGACCTTCTATAAAGAGGACTAAGCCAATAGCAATAATGAATTCTCTCAAGCCTTAGCCTATTGTTTTTTTGATAATCCTGATTTTCCAAAAAATTTAAAGAAATCACTGTCTGGAGATAAAATAAGTGATGTGTCACCACCTATTAATGCTTTCTCATAAGATTGCATTGCACGATAGAACGCAAAGAATTGTGGGTCACGGCCAAAAGCGTTTGCAAAAATTCTATTCCTCGCACCGTCGCCTTCACCTTTCATTATCTCAGACTGTTTATTAGCTGTAGCTAGGATTACAGTTACTTCTTTATCAGCAGTTGATGTGATTTTTGCAGCTATCTCGGCACCTTGTGCTCTAAATTCCTTAGCTTCTCTCTCTCTTTCAGTTTGCATTCTTTTAAAAATCGCTTCACTGTTAGCTTGTGGTAAATCAGCTCTTTTTATTCTAACATCAACAATTGTAATTCCAAAGTTTTGGGCTTCAACGTTAACATCATTTTGAATTGTTGCCATATGCTTAGATCTATCTATCGACAAAAGTGTAGCCAGGTTTTGAGTACCCAATACACCTCTAATTCTTGAATTTATAATTGTTGCAAGCCTTGATCTTGCAACAGCCTCGTTACCTACTGAAATATAAAATTTTAATGGGTCAACAATTCTGAAACGCGCGAATGCATCAACGATAAGTCTTTTTTGATCAGCGGCAATAACTTCTTCTGGTGGGGTATCTAAATTTAATACTCTTCTATCAAGATAAGCAACATTTTGTATAAAAGGAATTTTAAAATTCAATCCAGGTTTTGTAATAATTTTTTTTGGGTCACCAAATTGTAAAACGATGGCTTGATTAATTTCTTGAACAATAAAAAGACTCTGGTAACCAGTCACGGCTAAAACTACTATTAATGGTATTAAAAATTTTTTCATTAGTTCGCTTTCTTCTTAATTTCTGGAAGAGGTAAGTAAGGTACAACTCCTGATCCTGAGTTTTTATCTATAATTACTTTATCAATATCAGCTAAAACTTTTTCCATTGTTTCTAAATACATTCTTTCTTGTGTAACTTGTTTTGCTTTTGCGTACTCAGTATATATGGCTAAAAACCTGCTTGCTTCACCTTCTGCTTTGGCAACAACTTCTTTCTTGTAAGCTTCAGCTTGTTGTAAAATTTTTTCTGCTTCCCCACGTGCTCTTGGTATTACGTCGTTAGCATATGCTTCAGCTTCGTTTTTAGATCTTTCTCTGTCTGCTCTTGCAGCTTGGACATCTCTAAAAGCGTCAATTACTTGATCTGGTGGGTCAGCTTTTTGGGTTTGAACTTGTGTTACTTGAATACCTGAACCGTATTCGTCTAAAATTCCTTGGGTAATTTCTTGAACTTCAACTTCAATCTTTGATCTACCCTCTGTTAAAATAGATTGAATTTTACTTTTAGCTATTACTTCTCTCATTGCTGTTTCTGAGGCAGCTTTAACAGTCTCTAAAGGGCTTTGAATATTAAATAAAAATTTTCCTGCATCTTTAATTACCCAAAAAACTGAGTAATCAATATCAACTATGTTTTCATCACCAGTTAACATCAAGCTTTCTTCAGAAACATCTCCGATGCCTGAAGATCTTCCACTATCACTTGCTGATCTAAAACCAACATCAATACGATTTACTTTTGTAACTTTCGGTGTAAAAACTCTCTCTACGGGAAATGGTATGTGATAATTTAATCCTGGTTGAGTTGTCTTTTTAAATTCTCCAAATCTTAAAACAACACCTTGTTCGTCGGGTAGAACTCTATAAAGACCACTTAACGCCCAGAGAACTAATAAAACTAACAGCCCCAGATAAATTGGTTTATTACCGCTAGATCGTCCACCAGGGAATATTCTTCCAACTGAACCTTGTGCTTTCCTTATGAGATCGTCAATATTAGGTGGTTGTCTTCTTTCACCGGAACCATTGCCATTACCTCCGCCTCCTCCTCCGCCTGGAGGTGAGCCCCATGGAGATTCTCTCTTCAAAATGTTGTCATCTGATGACATGACACTTTATATAGTGACTTTTTAAATAAAAACAAGTTATGATAAAGCGATATAATGTCCGAAAATAAAGCCAAATTGAACGATAGTTTAAAAGAAAAAGTCGCTCCAAAAAATTTTAAGAAAAATCCAATAAAAGGAACAAAATTCACTTTAATGATTTCAAGCGCTAAAGGGGGTGTGGGTAAATCTACATTTGCTATTAATTTAGCATTTACTCTTCAAAAAAAAGGTAAAAAAGTAGGTTTATTAGATGCGGATATTCATGGACCTTCTTTACCAAAGATGATTGGATTAAACGAAAAACCAAAGACTGATGGAAAGTCTTTGTTTCCATTAGAGAAATATGGTGCACAATTTATGTCATTAGGATTTTTGGTTGATGAAAAAACTCCCATGATCTGGAGAGGACCTATGGTTATTAGTGCAATAAAAACACTTACTGAAAAAGTTTCTTGGAAAGATTTAGATTTTCTTATAATTGATATGCCTCCAGGGACTGGGGATACTCAGCTTACTTTTGCTCAAGATATAAAAGTTGATGGAGCGATCATAGTTTCAACCCCGCAAGAATTGGCTTTAATGGATGTTCAAAGAGGTATTCAAATGTTCGATAAAACTAAAATTAAAATACTCGGACTTGTAGATAATATGAGTTTTTTTAAAACAGAAGATGGAAAAAAGTACAATATTTTTGGTGAAGGTGGTGTTGAAAAAACTGCAAAAGAATTTAATAAAAAATTTTTAGGGAAAATTCCTATTAGTACGAAACTTAGAGAGTCGGGTGATTTAGGTCTGCCTTTAACTTATAAAGAACCAGATCATGAAATATCCAAGGCATTTAATGAGATTGCTGACAAAATCATACTAGATGTTGTTTAAAACCAAAAGAGCCCATTAATTCATTCCATTCTCTTTTTGAAAGACCCGAAGATCTAATATCACATTTTTCTCCTTTGATCATTTTTTGAATAACTAATTTACCCTTTGCAGAGAGTTCCATTCCTCCAACTCTATAATCAATAAAAGCATCATAAGTTGTTGGAACCCATTTTTTTACAGTGTTTAACATCACTCTTGCGTACTCCCTAATTTCAAATTGGGCATGACTATCTGCTCTTAAAGCCAAAAAATTTAGTAAATTTAATAAATCTGTTTTCCAATACCATTGTGTGTATGAATTTAATGTAAGATTCATTCTTGCTAATTCTCTTGCTAACCCTTGTTTGTTGTCATCAATTATGCTTCCATCATACTTTTCATTGAGCATCTCTTCGTAATGTTGGTAATTTCTTTCGGCATCTTCTTTTAAAATTTTCAATATATTGTCAGCTTGTTTTCCATTAATTAAATCACCTCTACCTTGTCTATTATTTGTTGATTGTGCTGCTAAGTTTTCTCTTTCCGGAACATAAAATTCTTTATCCATAATTGAATATCTTGCAGAATACTCGTTTACATTAGCCGTTCTATGCCTGATCCATTGTCTTGCAATAAAGATAGGAAGTTTAATATGGTATTTAATTTCACACATTTCAAATGGAGTGCTGTGTCTATGTCTCATTAAGTATTTTATTAAACCACTATCTGTTGAAACTTTTTTAGTTCCCTTGCCATAAGACACTCTTGCTGATTGAACAATTGAAGTATCGTCTCCCATATAATCAACAACCCTTACAAATCCATGATCAAGAATGGGCATTGCTTCATAAAGTATTTTTTCTAACTCAGGAGAAGTTACCCTTTTTGTAATATTTTTTTGGGATTGTTGGTCTAAAATTTCCTGTTTTTGTTCTTTAGTGAGCTTCATTTGAAATATTTATTGAATCTTTATTTTTTGATTTTATATTATATCTGTTGGTTTTCCAACTATGACGATAAACGAGTTTCGTAATAAACATTGCGGACGTGGGGGCAGTACCCACCACCTCCACCAATTACAACTTATGGGGGTGAATCAGAATCGACGAGTGTCTAAAGGCTATTCTTTCGTTCGAGATGGTTCCGACGTAACGGGCTAATTA
The DNA here is from genome assembly GCA_902530635.1 of uncultured Pelagibacteraceae bacterium. Taxonomy (GTDB): domain Bacteria; phylum Pseudomonadota; class Alphaproteobacteria; order Pelagibacterales; family Pelagibacteraceae; genus Anoxypelagibacter. Next base: position 35,010 of record CACABC010000008.1, read on the forward strand.
TAAATGCAAATGATAAATTTGCACTTGCTGCTTAATTAACTTGTTAATTAAGTAAACGGGGTTTGGGGCACCTGGCAACAGAACGCCCCTGCGTATTGGCGTTAACACTTATTAATTCACAACTTTTTTTATTTTGGGCACACATAGGGCACAGTGAAAATTAAAATTTTGAACTTTTCTTTAAATTTTCTTTAGCCCACAAAGGTTGCAAATTTGAATAATGATTAGCCTTTAATACATCCTTATAATTTTTAGGATTAAACTTCGTTAATGGAATTATATGATCGATATGCCACTCACCATGATTTTGCCAACTCATACCAGGTTTAAATCTTGTTTCTAAATGAGCTCTTAAAGTTTTTTTATCGCAGCCAACAATTGTTTGCATCTCACTCCTAGTTCTAGCATTTTTTTTTCCGCACCAATTTTTTAACCTTATTCTTAACGTTGTCCACATTTTTGCGATTTCCCCTTTTTCGGTTTTAAAATATCTCTTATATATAAGTTTTTGTTTCTCAGAGCCCTGGAAATTTTTAAGGGCCTTCTTTCTACTTTTTTTAAACTCTGCGGTTTGTTTGTAGTTCGCTAAAGTTTTTTTTCCTTTTTCAGAAGATTGATATTTTTTTAAAACTTTTTTGTATTTTTCACTTTTATGATATTTTTTTCGTATATCTAAATAACATTCGTGGCATAATGCAGAAACAGTGATCCGTTTTGAAACGTGGCCTTTGTGGCATTTTTTTCCTGTGAAATAATAGTTTAAATTTTTAGCTAAGGCATTCTGTCTCGAAATTATTTTATACATATTAATACAATATCCGGACTCACTGGCGGGCACAATACGGACTCACCCAGCAAAGAAATCAGGGCTTCTGGTTGTATTAGAATTGATATATAACAATAAATAACGTTAAAAGGTTAAGGGCACCTGGCAACAGAACGCCCCTAAAGAAAGGATGTTGATATGCAAAAAGAAATGCTTGCAATAGCAAAGTTTAAATCTGGTGAAGGAAAATTTGAAAAATTCATGGGATGGATGCAATCAGATGAAGGAATGGGAGTAAGGAAAACTATTGCTCATGTTGAAAAAACAGTTCCAGCAATAGCACCAAATAAAAGTTATGTTATGTTTAAAGTCTCAGTTCATAATGAAGAAAATATGAAGAAATTTGCTGCTGGTCAAAACCCAGTTGCAAAACCCATTTTCGATGAATGTATCGAAAGTGTTCAAATGTGGGAGATGAGTCCAGTTAAGCTTTAATTTTTAAATATTAAGTTAAGGGGTTTGGGGCACCTGGCAACAGAACGCCCCTTT
>CACABC010000009.1 GCA_902530635.1 uncultured Pelagibacteraceae bacterium
GTACTGGTTATGACCGTGGAGTATCAGAAATTTTTAAAAAAAATAGTGTTACTGTAAATGAAACTCCATTTGAGTTAGGTGAAGTTAGCTTTCATCACAATTTAAATTTTCATACGGCATCACGAAATCGAACTAGTCGTAGCAGAGTAGCTTTAGCCAATACTTATTTTAGAGATGGGGCACGAGTAATGAATAATCCTACAATGGTTTCTGGTGACTGGCAAAAATTTATGCCAAATATAAATCCTGGTGAGGTAGCTGCTAGTCCACTAAATCCAATTTGTTGGCCAGTAGATGACAAATAAAAATATTAATAATCAAGAGGTTCTTAAGTCGACCTGGACTGAAAGTCTTGCAAACAATCAACAGCCGGATGGTAAAGCGCTTCTTGCTCATCTAAGAACTGTGCATAAAAATAATGCGGGTTTCACTGAAAAGTGTCCAAGTACCTGTCGTGATAAAGCTGGACGTAATAGTTATGAATGGCTCGCCGAAATTGTACCTAACACTGATGGTGTCCGTGTGCTGGATCTCGCCTGTGGATCTGGACCGTTATTAAAAATCTTATACGACCGTAATAAAAATTTGAGATTAAAAGGAGTTGATATGTGTCCTGAAGAATTAGCTCTTGCTAAAGCTCGTCTACCAGACGGTGTGGTTGATCTATTCGAATTAAAAGCACAAAATTTAATAGCAATCGATGATAATTCAATAGACGTTGTTCTTTGCCATTGGGCTTTAACACTTATGAACCCAATCACTCCAGTTTTAAATGAAGTCAGTCGTGTTCTATCATCGGGTGGAAGATTTGCAGCATTGGTGGATGGACCAATTAATGCAGCACCGAAATATAGTGATGTACACAATTTAATCTATAAATTTGTACAAGCTAAGCTACCTAAATATGGTGAGATTGATTTAGGTGATTCAAGAATACGTAGTACAGATAGATCAAAAAATCTTTTAAAGGAGGTTTTTCCAGATGCTAAAGTAAATATAGAAACTAGTGTAGTATTTATGGAAGGACCCGTTACTGAAGTAGCCGAGACTGCTGCAGGATTTTTTTATGCTTCGTTCATCTTACCACAGGAGACTCGTAGTATAATGCTTTCTGAACTATCTAATCTTCTGGCGATACCAAAACAGAGTGGAGATCCTGAAAGACAAGGACGTTTTTCAATGCCAATAAATCGAATAGTTATTAGAAAATAATCTAATTTATGGCGGAGAGAGTGGGATTCGAACCCACGAAACGGTTTCCCGTTTACACACTTTCCAAGCGTGCGCTTTAAACCGCTCAGCCATCTCTCCTTATGTCTCTTTATTAATTTTTAAAACTCCAATAAAAGCTTCTTGCGGTATTTCAACCCTTCCAAATTGTTTTGCTCTGGCTTTACCTTTTTTTTGTTTCTCGAGTAATTTTCTTTTACGATCACGAGCACCTCCACCATGAATTTTTGTTAAAACATCTTTTTTAAATCCTTTTATACTTTCTCTAGCAATAATTTTTCCTCCTATAGCGGCTTGTATAGGAATCATAAAATTATGTCTCGGTATTAAGTCTTTTAATTTTTCACATACTGATCTGCCTTGATTTTGTGCAAATTCTTTATGAATGATCATTGATAAAGCATCAACGGGTTCGTTATTAACTAAAATACCGAGTTTAACTAAATTGCCTTCTTTGTAACCAGTAATTTCATAATCGAAACTTGCATATCCGCTAGTAATAGATTTTAGTCTGTCATAAAAATCAAAAACTACTTCATTTAATGGTAGTTCATAAACCAAGACAGCTCTATTTCCCGAATAAGATAAATCTTTTTGAACTCCTCTTTTATCTTGGCAAATTTTTATTATTGATCCTAAATATTCATCAGGTGTAATAATTGTGGCTTTAATCCAAGGTTCCTCAATAAACTTGATTTGTGAAGGATCTGGCATAGTAGTAGGATTTTGAAGGTCTACTATTTCACCGTTAATCTTATTTAATTTATAAACAACCCCTGGAGTTGTAGTTATTAGATTGATATCAAATTCTCTTTCTAACCTTTGTGTTATAATCTCTAAATGTAGTAAACCTAGGAAACCGCACCTAAAACCTAAACCTAAAGCACTAGATGACTCGGGTTCATAAGAAAAACTTGAATCATTTAATTTTAATTTTCCCAAACCATCTTTTAATCTTTGATACTCTGAGCTATCAACTGGGAATAAACCACAAAACACTACTGGCTTGCTAGGTTTAAAGCCTGGCAATGGTTTATCAATGGGATCCCTTGAGTCACAAATTGTATCACCGACTTTTGTTTCAGATAAACTTTTAATTCCAGTAATAATAAATCCAATTTCTCCAGAATTAAGTTTTTCAATATCTTTTGGCTTGGGTGTAAAAACTCCAACTTTTTCAATTTCATACTCTTGATTTGTGGACATTAATTTTACTTTCATTCCTTTTTTAATAGTTCCATCTAAAACTCTTACAAGAATAACTACCCCTAGGTAGCTGTCATACCAACTGTCAACTAATAAAGATTTTAATTTGGATAACTGATCACCTTTTGGCGCTGGAAGATCTTTTACGATTGACTCTAAAATTTCTTCAACCCCCTCTCCTGTTTTGCCAGAACATGAGATAGCCTTGGTGGTTTCAATACCAATAACATCTTCTATCTGTTTTTTTACTTTTTCAACATCTGATGCAGGAAGATCTATTTTGTTTAATACTGGAATAATGTGATGGTTAGTATCAAGAGCTTGATAAACGTTTGCCAATGTTTGTGCCTCAACCCCCTGAGAACTATCAACTATTAGAACTGATCCCTCACACGCTAGTAGAGAACGACTTACTTCATAGCTAAAATCAACATGGCCAGGAGTATCAATTATATTTAATATATATTCCTTTCCATCTTTTGATTTGTAATTTAGTTTTACAGTTTGAGCTTTTATAGTAATTCCTCTTTCTCTCTCAATATCCATAGAGTCTAAAACTTGCTCTTTCATTTCTCTTTTTGAAAGACCTCCACACATTTGAATCATCCTGTCTGCGATTGTTGACTTACCATGATCAATGTGTGCGATTATCGCAAAATTTCTTACTTTATTAATATCTGACATTAGGATCTTATTGTACCGCCAGTTTTTGTCTTAACAACATTGATTATCTTTTGACTTACTTGATCTAGATCCTTTTGGGATAGTGTTTTTTCCATTGATTGAATAGTTACATTTATTGCAATAGACTTCTTTCCCTCCGGCATATTGCCGCCTGAAAAAACATCAAATATTTTTACTTTTTTTATTAAATTAGTATCTGCTTGACTAATTATTTCTTTAACATCACCAGCTTTAAATTCATTATCTACAATAAAAGCAAAATCTCTCTCGGATTTCTGAAACTCTGAAATAGAATAATCCTTTTTTGTAAATCTGTATTTTTTAATTGGCTCAGGCATGTTTTTTAAAAATATTTCAAATCCACTTACAACTTGTTCTTTAAGGTCTAGAGTTGATAGTATAGCCGGATGTATTTCACCAAAAAAAGCAAGTAATGGTCCATTTTCAGATTTTAAATTTATTGATCCAGATCTTCCTGGATTATAATGATCTTGAGATTTATTACTTACATAAAGACTATTTTCATCTAATCCTAGCTCAACCAAAGTTTTAATTGTATCAACCTTAACATCAAAAACATCAACGTTTCTTGGTTTGCTCTCCCAACTTTTCCTGTTAATCATACCCGATTTTAAACCACCGACAACAGTTTGTTGTTCTCCTGGTTTTTTTCCAAAAAAAACTGGTCCAATTTCAAATAATGATAGATCTAAATATCCTCTGTCTTGATTTTTTTTTAAATAAATAATTAAGTTTGAAAATATGGAAGTCCTCAATACATTGAGGTCACTTGAAATTGGGTTGGTAATTTTTATTTCTTTTTTACCCTGCGAGAAATGATTATCTATTTGCGAGTCAGTAAATGACCAAGTAACTGCTTCTAGATAACCCTTGGTTGCTATAGCCCTTTGAGATAAGTGAAACAATTTTTGCTGAAAACTTAAAGTATCTTTATTTCTAGATCTCTCAGGTTGAGTTAAAGAAATTTTATCAAAACCCTTAATTCTTATTAATTCTTCTACAATATCAATATCTTGTTGAACATCTGGTCTCCAACTAGGAACCTTGATCTGTGAATTATTTTTAGAAATTTTAGTTTCAAATCCTAATGAATTTAAAATTTTTTTTGTTTCTGCAGAAGAAATTGGAATTCCAATAACTTTTTTAAATTTATTATTATCAATTTTTATAACTTTGCTATTTATTTTAGGTTTGCCAGCTATTGAAATTTTACTCATTTCACCTCCACAAATTTTTATTATTAAGTTTGCAGCGACCTCAAGACCTTCTTTAATAGAATTTGGATCTATACCTCTTTCGAATCTGTATTTTGCATCTGTATTGATACCCAAAGTGCTTGATGTTTTTCTAACAGAATTTGGATGAAAATATGCAGACTCTAGAAGTATATTTTTGGTTCTTAATTCTGTTCCTGAACGGGTGCCTCCTATAATTCCACCAAGTCCTAATGGTCCAGATCGATCAGAAATGACGCACATATTATTTGTAAGTTTATATTTATTTTCGTCTAGACCTATAAAGCCTTCCCCTATCTTAGAGTTACGAACTATAATTTCTTTATCTATTTTATCTGCATCATAAGCATGTAAGGGTCTATTAAGATCAAACATTACAAAGTTTGTAACATCAACTACAGCTGATATTGGTTTAAGACCAAGGGATGTTATTCTTTCTTTTAGCCAAAGCGGACTTTCTTTGTTAGTGATATTTTTTATATAACAGGCTCCAAATGCGGAACATCCTTGATTTTTTTCTTTCGTTATAGAAATTTTAATTGGTTGTGAAAAAATTTGTTTAGTTTTATTTTTTTTTATATTTAAAAGCTTGCCAAGACCTGCCGAGGCTAAATCTCTAGCTATTCCACGAACTCCTAAACAATCTGGTCTATTTGGAGTTATTGAAAGATCTATTGACTTTTCACCCTTGTTTCTAAAATAATTTTTTCCAATATCTTTATCTCTATTTTGTAATTCGATTATTCCCTCAGAATCATCTGTTATATTTAATTCCTTGCCCGAACAAAGCATTCCGTGGGATTCTACACCTCTTATTTTAGCTATTTTTAATTTCATTTTTGTTTTTGGAATAATAGAGCCTGGGGGTGCATAAATGGTTACAAGTCCGTTCCTCGCATTATCTGCACCACAAACAACTTTTTTTATTTCCTTGCCATCTCCAAGACTTACATCACAAAGTTTAAGTTTATCTGCATTAGGGTGCTTTTCTACTTTTAAAACTTTTGCAATTTTAAAATCAGATAGCTCATTTTTTGCTTCTTTTATTTCCTCAACTTCCAAACCTATACTGGTAAGTTTATCAATAATTTTTTCTAGATTTGCTGAGGTAGATAAGTGATTTTTTAACCAAGATAAAGTAATTATCATCTACTTAAGCCTCTATAATTTGTTGGCACATCTAAAGGATCAAAGCCAAAGTAATTAAGCCATCTATAATCTGTTTCAAAAAATGATCTTAAATCATTGATACCGTACTTTAACATTGCGAGTCTGTCTATGCCCATACCAAAGGCGTAGCCTTGGTATTTTTTAGTATCAACTTTAGTATTTTTTAAAACGTTTGGATGAACCATTCCACAACCTAATATCTCCAACCATTTATCCCCTTCGCCAACTACAATTCTTCCATTTTCTAATTTATAACCAATATCAACCTCAGCTGAAGGTTCTGTAAATGGGAAATGACTCGGCCTAAATCTCATTTTAATTTTTTTCACTTCAAAAAATTCTTTTACAAAATAATCTAAACATCCTTTTAAGTGGCCCATGGTAATGTCTTTATCAATATGTAATCCCTCAAGCTGATGGAACATAGGTGCATGTGTTTGATCACTATCACAACGATAAGTTCTTCCAGGAACAATAATTTTAAATGGAGGTTTCCCGCTTAACATAGTTCTTATTTGAACTGGAGATGTATGGGTTCTTAATAAAGTTTTTTTATTATCATCTAGGTAAAATGTATCGTGCATATCTCTTGCAGGATGACTCTCTGGGGTATTTAAAGCTGTAAAATTATTATACTCAGTTTCTACATCTGGACCCTCAGCAACTGAAAAACCTATCTCTGAAAAAATTGAAGAAATCTCATCAATTACTTGTGAGACTGGATGTATTTTGCCATTTGGTTGCTCACGACCTGGAAGCGTAACGTCAACTTTATTTTTTTGAAGTTTCTGACTAATTTCAGATTTTTCCAAATCCATGGATCTATTGTTTATAGCTTCAGTAATTTTTTGTTTCTCCTTATTAAGAGAGGATGCTTTTATTTTTTTCTCATCTTCAGATAAGGAACCCAGTTTTTTAAATTCTTGATTTATTTGACTGTTTTTTCCAAGAAACTGGGTTTTAAAATTTTGTAGCTCTAGCTTATCTTTTGCCTGTGATATCTTTAAAATTAATTCTCGTAAATCAGTCATTAGTTAGTTTTTACTCTAACTTTATGTAAGAAAAAACAAGTTTATTTTATTGATAACTGAACTTTTTTAACAAGTGATTTGAAAGCTTCTGGATTATTATAAGCTAAATCAGCTAAAACTTTTCTATCTAATTTAATTTTTGATTTGTTAAGACCATTAATAAATCTTGAATAAGTCAAACCTTCTGCTCTTACTCCTGCGTTGATTCTCTGTATCCAAAGTGATCTGAATTCTCTTTTTTTTGCTCTCCTGTCTCGGTAAGCATACTGCATTGCTTTTTCCATTGCCTGACGAGCTATACGAATTGTATTTTTTCTTCTTCCCCACTGACCTTTTACAGCTTTAAAAACTTTTTTATGTCTTGCTCTACTAGTAACTCCTCTTTTTGTTCTAGACATTTTTTATCCTCTTAAGCTGTATGGCATGTACGATTTAACAATTTTTGAGTCTTGTTTAGACATTATCGTAGTGCCTCTTTGTTTTCTAATTTGAGAATTTGTTCGTTTGATCATACCATGTTTTTTACCAGCTTGTGGCATTTTAACTTTTCCTGATTTAGTAATTCTAAACCTTTTTTTAGCAGAACTTTTAGTTTTTAACTTTGGCATGGTAACGGATTTATATATATATTGATTTAAGTTTACAATGGTTAATTAGGGTGAATAATCATAATCATTTGTCTTCCCTCAAATTTTGGGCTTACTTCTACTTTGCCAATATCCTTTGTATCCTCAATTATTCTATTCATCAAATCTTTGCCTAAATTAATATGTTGCATTTCTCTACCTTTAAATCTTACCGTAAATTTTACTTTGTCTCCTTTGGCCAAAAATTTTTTAGCATTTTTAATTTTAAAATTATAATCATGTATTTCGGTGCCTGGTCTCATTTTTAATTCTTTAAGAACAGCTATTTTTTGATTTTTTTTTGCCTTACTAGCTTTTTTTTGCATATCATATTTATACTTACCCATATCCATAATTTTACAAACCGGAGGATTTGCATTTGGTGATATTTCTATTAGGTCTAAACCTTCTTCCCTAGCAGCTTCAATTGCTTTTTTTATTGGCAATGTTCCTAAATTTTCCCCACTACTATTAATTACTTGAACATCTAAACTTTTGATTCTGTGATTGGTTCTTGGACCCTGAAATTTTGTCCTTCTCTGAAAATAATTTGGTTTTTGCACTTAATTGATCGGTAGGTTATTTAACAGCTTAATATCTTCCAAAGCCTTTTTGATTTTTTTTGTCTCTTGTTTTTCTGAACCAAGTTTTCTTATTGTTACACTTTTGTTCTTAACTTCTTTGCTGCCACATATAAATAATTGTGGGACTTTAGATAAGGAGTGCTCCCTTATTTTGTAATTAATTTTTTGATTTCTTAAATCCACTTCGCATTTTATACCTTCTTTAAAGAGTTCTTCAAATATTTTTTTTGCATACTCATTGTGTTCATCGGCTATTGGCAATACAACAACTTGTGAAGGTGAGAGCCAAAATGGAAATTTACCTGCGTAATTTTCAATTAAAATTCCAATAAACCTCTCTAAAGAACCAAAAAGGGCCCTGTGAAGCATTACAGGTACTTTTTTACTTCCGTCTTTATCTACAAATGTAGCACCCAATCTTTCTGGTAAATTTAGGTCGACCTGTAATGTCCCGCATTGCCAATCTCTACCTATTGCATCTCTCAAAACAAATTCTATTTTGGGTCCATAAAAAGCCCCTTCTCCTTTATTCACAGAGTATTCAAGTTTTGTTTTTTTTATTGCTGCAAGAAGTGCCTTTTCAGACTTATCCCAAATACTATCATTTCCAACACGCTTTTCTGGTCTATCTGAATATTTTAAAAATACTTTTTTAAAACCTAAATCTTTATAGATATCCAAAATTAATTTGGTAACACTAATACATTCATCTGTTATTTGTTGTTCTGTGCAAAATATGTGTGCATCATCTTGTGTAAAAGCTCTAACTCTTAAAAGTCCGTGCAAAGCTCCTGATGGTTCATACCTGTGTACTTTGCCAAACTCAGATAGCTTTAAAGGTAAATCTCTGTAACTTTTTAAACCCTGGTTAAAAACTTGAATACAACCAGGACAATTCATTGGTTTTACTGCAAAGATTTTTTCATCTGGTGTTTCGGATGTAAACATTAAATCACCAAACTTATCCCAGTGTCCTGATTTTTCCCAAAGACTTTTATCTAATAATTCGGGAGTATTAATTTCTTTATATCCTGCATTTCGCTGTTTCAATCTCATATACTCAATAAGTCTTTGAAATAAATTCCATCCTTTTTCATGCCAAAAAACTGCCCCTGGACTTTCTTCCCTAAAATGAAATAAATCCATTTCTTTACCTAACTTTCTATGATCCCTCTTTTCAGCTTCTTCTAATCTAAGTAAATAATTTTCTAATTCTTTTTTTGAACTCCAGCATGTTCCATAAATTCTTTGCAACATTTCATTGTTTGAATCTCCTCTCCAATACGCGCCAGAGACTTTTGTTAATTTGAAAGCTTTACCAATCTTTCTAGAGGAGGGTAAATGAGGTCCTCTACACAAATCATGCCAAGTATCTCCGTGATGATAAACTGAGAGTTCCTCATTTTGAGGTATGCTCTCAATTATTTGAGCTTTATATTTTTCTCCTATTTTTTTAAAGTGTGCAATAGCTTTATTTCTCTCCCATACTTCCCTTTTAGTTTTTACATCTCTATCAATTATTTCTGACATTTTTTTCTCAATTTTTTTTAAATCATCACTTGTAAACGGTTCTTTCCTTGCAAAATCATAGTAGAAACCGTTTTCAATTACTGGTCCAATAGTTACTTGAGTGCCTGGGAACAATTCTTGAACTGCCATTGCCATTATATGAGCAGCATCATGTCTAATTACATCTAGACCTTCTTTATCTTTATGGGTAATTATTTTTACAGATGAGTCTTTTTGAATTAAAAAACTTAGATCTTTTAATTCTCCGTCTACGCTTATTATAAGCGCTTCTTTTGCAAGTGATTTACTTATTTTTTCAGCAATCTCAAAGCCAGTTACTTTATTTTTAAAACCTAACTTTTTTCCATCTGGTAAAGTTATATTTGGCATTTATTTTTTTTGTTTTAATAGTTTCTGGTACTCTGCAAATGTTGACTGACACATTTTTTCTACATCAAATTTTATTTTTATATTTTTCCTACCTTCATTTCCGATTGATTGCAACTTGTCTTTATCCATTTCAATTATATTATTCAAATTTTCTGCCAAGGACTCTGGATTTCCATTTTTAAACAAAAAACCTGATTTGCCGTTAATAATAGTTTCTTTAGAGCCTCCCAAGTCGCTAGCTAATATTGGTTTTTTCATTGCTTGCGCTTCTACTGCTACTCTTCCAAAAGCTTCGGGTTCAATTGAAGAAGAGACCACAACGTCGGAGCTATAGTAAGCTACGGGCATTTCATCATGCATGCTCAGGAATACAACATTGTCTTTTAATCTATACTGTTCAACCATTGAAAGTAATTTCTTGAAATAAACTGTTCGACCCTGGTGTGAGCCCAATATAACAGCTTTAAAATTTATTTTATAATATTTTGTTTTTAATAGATTGAGAGAGTCTATAAACATTTCCTGACCCTTCCATCTTGTCAATCTACCAGGCAAAAGTATTTTAAAAACATCAGTGGGTAATGATAAAGCTGAATCAAATTTTTTAACTTTTTCAACTTCAACATTTGATTTATTGTAATAATCAATATTTATGCCCCTAAAAATAACAAGAAGTTTTTTTTTATTATTTAATAATTCATTATAATTTGAATTAATATGATCAAAAATAAAATTTGACCCAGCTATTGTTAAATCAGATCTTAGCATTATAGAATTATAAAACTTTTTTATTTTACTTTTAAAGTTATAAGTGCCATGAAAAGTGGTTACAAATTTTCTTCTAGTAATCAAATTAGATATCCAGCAAGACCAGGCTGGTGCCCTACTTCTTGCATGAATAATATCTATATTTAAAAACAATATTAAAAAAGAAATTATGAACATATTGATTATCATTAAAATAGGATTTTTTGAATGAACTGGTAATCTAAATACTTTTACTTTATTTTTTCTTATAAACTTTAAGAGTGGACCTCCGCTTGTAACAATATATGACTTACATCCTTTTTCGGCTAAATAATGAGCTAAATCATAGCAGCCTGTTTCTGCTCCTCCATAGCCTAGCCTTGGAATAACTTGTAAAACTTTTATTTTTGATGACATATAATCAAGGATATATAATAACAGATTAATCAATTAAACTTTATATGAAAAAATATAAGTATCTCAAAATAACTAAAGCAAAAAAACTAAGGTATATAAGCAATTATTACAAAAAAAAACTGTATATTGTTTTTTTACATGGTTTCATGTCTGATATTGACGGTGAAAAACCAAAAGCTTTTAAAAGATTTGCGATAAAGAAAAAATTAGGTTTTTTAGCGTTGGAGTACTCAGGACATGGTAAATCCTCGGGGGAATTTGTAAGAGGAAATATAAGTCAATGGTCAAGTGATACAAATAAGTTAATCAGAAAAATTGTTAGAAGAAACAATTTTATAGTGATTGGTTCGAGTATGGGATCTTGGATTGCTTTAAATCAATTTAAATATTTTGAAAAACAGATTAAGGGCTTTATTGGAATTGGCTCAGCACCAGAATTTTTAGAAAGGTTAATGTGGAAAAAATTTCCAAAAAAAATAAAGAGTGAAATTAAAATTAAGGGAATAAGTTACATTAAAAACGGTGATTACGAGTATCCTATAACTCATCAATTAATTAAAGATGGTAGAAAAAATAAGGTTCTTCAAAAAAAAATAAAAACTAAAATTAATATAACAATGTTTCATGGCCAAAAAGATGAGGCTGTACCAGTTTCATTTTCAAGAAAAGTTTTAAAAATATTTATAAAGGCCAAAAAAAAGCTTGTTGTGATCAAGAATGGGGATCATAGTCTTTCTAACAAACAGAGTATTAGTAAGATTTTAGGAGAATTAGACCGCTTTAGAGATGCTTCCCTTTAAAGTGATTGGATTTTCAAGTTTATCTAACATTTCTACTGGACAAACTTGTTTAAAATTATTTATTTTATTTTCAAAGTCATCAAGAATTTCTTTAGCAATGGCTGAATTTGTCTCTTTAAGATGATCTTGAATTAGAGATTTTAATTTTTCTTTCCAATATTTCGTTTCTGGTCTTTGCCAAGTAACCGAAGAAGGATTTACAAAGTTCTCAAAAGTATTTTCTGGATCATATATAAAAGCCATTCCACCGGTCATTCCTGCACCAAAATTATCTCCAATACTTCCCAATATTACTATGTTACCACCAGTCATATATTCGCATCCGTTTGAGTCACATCCTTCAACTATTGCATTTCCTCCAGAATTACGAACTGCAAACCTTTCTCCTGCTTTACCAGCTGCAAATAGTGTACCGGATGTAGCACCGTATAAAACTGTATTGCCTATAATTGTATTTTCTTTTGTCTTTAGCCTGTTAGTTTTGGATGGAATAACAACAATTTTACCACCGGACAATCCTTTAGCAACGTAGTCGTTTGCATCTCCAAATATTTTTAATGAAATAGATTTTGATAAAAAAGCACCTAATGACTGACCGGCTGAACCATTTAGGTTAATTTGAATTAAATCGCTTTCTAGTCCATTTTTAAATTTATCAAAAATATAGTGTGAAAGTTTAGTTCCTACAGCTCTATCTGTATTTTTAATCTTTCCATCGTATGAAATTTTTTCTTTATTTTTTATTTTATCTTTTATTTTTAGCCAGACATTCTCATCTATATTGTTGTCAGGAACTTTGTTGATTAATTTATTGTCTGAGAATCTATTGTGATTTCCTGGATCTGTTTGTACCAATAAAGGATTTAAATCAAGATCGTCTAGGTTTGGGGAACCTCTACTTACTTGAACTAAAAGATCTGTTCTTCCGATTATGTCTTTTAGATTTTTAAATCCAAGCAAAGCTAGAATTTCTCTAACTTCCATTGCAACAAAATTAAAAAAATTTACGACTTTCTCTGGTGTTCCAGTAAATTTTTTTCTTAGTTCATCGTCTTGAGTACAAACTCCAACGGGGCAAGTATTTGAATGACATTGTCTGACCATTATACAGCCCATAGCTATCAGAGATGAAGTTCCCATTCCAAATTCCTCAGCACCCATCATAGCTGCCATCACAACATCTCTACCTGTTTTTAATCCTCCGTCAGTCCGAAGTGTAACTTGCTGCCTTAGTTGGTTTAATGTTAAAATTTGATTTGCTTCTGTCAAACCCATTTCCCAAGGTATGCCAGCATATTTCACGCTAGTTTGTGGACTCGCTCCTGTACCTCCTGAGTGACCTGATATTAAAATTACATCAGCTTTTGCTTTTGCAACACCTGCTGCAATAGTTCCTATTCCAGTTGAAGCAACAAGTTTAACACCTACTCTTGCTTTAGGATTGATTTGTTTTAAATCATAAATAAGTTGAGCTAAATCTTCTATAGAGTAAATATCATGATGAGGTGGAGGAGAAATTAATGTTACACCTTTTGTTGAATGTCTCAATCTTGCAATATCTTTTGTAACTTTAAATCCTGGAAGTTGTCCTCCTTCTCCCGGTTTGGCACCCTGAGCTATTTTGATTTCAATTTCACTGCAGTTATTTAAATATTCTATCGTCACACCAAATCTTGCAGACGCAACTTGTTTTACTTTTGAGTTTGCCGAGTCACCATTTTCAAGTATTTTAAATCTTCTAGAGTCCTCGCCACCTTCACCACTGCAGGAAGCACCTTTAATTCTATTCATTCCAATTGCTAAAGTTTCGTGTGCCTCTTCTGATAACGCCCCATGAGACATGCTTCCGCTACCAAACCTTTTCATTATTTCTGCGACTGATTCAACCTGTTCAATATTTATTGGATCATTTTTCTTCTTGAACTCTAGTAAGTCTCTTAAATTTATTGGTGGTAAATTATGAATGCCCGCTGAATATTTTTTGTATTTTTCATAAGATTTTACGCCAACAGAATGTTGTAAAAGATGTATAAGGCTTCCTTGTAATTGATGGTCTTCACCAGATTTTCTATATTTATATAGGCCCCCAATTGGAAGAACAGTTACATTTTTTTGATAAGCTTTTTTGTGAAGTTTTTTTATTTTGTTTTCTATACCCGACACGCCAATACCTGAGATTCTAGAAAACATTCCTGGAAAATAATCTGCAACAATAGCTCTGCTTAAGCCTACTGCTTCAAAATTACAGCCACCTCTGTAAGAGCTTAATACAGAAATCCCCATTTTAGACATGATTTTCAACAAACCATTATTAATAGATTTTTTAAATCTATCTACACAAGTCTGAAAATCTAACTTTCCAAATAATTTCTTTTTATATCTTTGGTAAATACTGTCGATTGCTAAATAGGGATTTATAGTCGTTGCTCCTACTCCAAGTAGAACAGCAAAAGAGTGGGTATCCATTGCCTCTGCTGTTTGAACATTTATTGATGAGTATCCTCTTAATCCAAGTTTGACTAAATTTGAGTGAACAGCTCCTACTGCTAAAACCATTGGTACAATAGCTTTTTTTTCAGATATTTTTTGATCTGAAAGTATAATGTGGTTTACACCTTCTCTAACTGAGATTTCTGTTTCTGATCTTATCTCTTCTAATCTTTCTTTTAGAGATTTACTTATATCAAATGTGCAATCAATAATTTTTATTTTGATAGAAAAATGGCCTTTGAACTTTTTAAATTCCGAGTTTGTTAAAATAGGGCTATCCAAAACATAAATATTTTCTTTTGTAAAATTTTCAAAGTCCAAAATGTTACCTAGGTTTCCAAATCTTGTTTTAAGACTCATAACTTTATTTTCTCTTAAAGAATCTATTGGTGGATTTGTTACCTGGCTAAAGTTTTGTCTAAAATAATGTGTGATTGGTCTGTAATGATTTGATAATACAGCAACTGGTGTATCGTCTCCCATTGAGCCTGTAGCTTCTTTCGCTTCCTCTGCCATAGGATGAAGGATAAGCTCTAAATCCTCTATGCTGTATCCAGAAATAAATTGCCTTTGCCTCAAATCCTCATTTTGAAAGTTTGGAAATTCATTTTTTGAACTAAGTTTTTTATCAAAATGCACAACTTGCTTATGAAATCTTGTAAAATCTTTAGCTAAATAGTCTTTAATATCCTTATCCTTAAAAATTTTACCAGCTTTTAGATCAACTGCGATTAGCTGACCGGGTCCAAGCCTTCCTTTTTCTATAATATTTTCTTCTGGAATAGAAACCATTCCTGTTTCAGAACCTGCAAATAATAAATTATCCGAAGTAATAGAGTATCTTAATGGTCTTAATCCGTTTCTGTCGGTTGCTGCAATTGCCCATTTGCTATCAGTTGCACAAATTGCTGCAGGTCCATCCCATGGTTCAATAGTACTGTTTAGAACATCAAAGAGTTGTTGGTGAGCTTTTGGCAAAATTTTACTTCTCTTTGACCACGCATCTGGCATCATCATTAATTTAATGAGTGGAACTGATTTTCCTGAATGGATAAGCAATTCAAATACATTGTCTAAAGCTGCAGAGTCTGAATTTCCCGGGGTTATAACTGGTTTTAAATCTTCAACGTTTTTAAAAAGTTTACTCGACATATCCTGCTCATGAATTTTCATCCAATTAATATTTCCTTTTAAAGTATTTATTTCTCCGTTATGTGCCAACGACCTAAATGGCTGGGCTAATTTCCAGCTAGGAAAGGTGTTTGTTGAAAATCTTTGGTGAAAAATTGAGAATCTAGAGACAAATCTTTTATCTTTTAAATCTGGATAAAAGTCTGATAATGCTTCTGCTAAAAACATTCCTTTATAAACAATTGATCTTGAGCTCAAAGAACATATATAAAAGTCATTTATTTGCTCACTTCTAGTCTGTTTAAGAATTTTTTTTCGAACTACATACAGCAATCTCTCTAGTGCATTTCTTTTTATTGTCTTATTAGACTTAAATATCACCTGGGTAATTTCAGGACGGTTTGAGTCAGCTGTTTTTCCTAAAACATCTGGATTCACTGGAACTTGCCTCCAACCGTATATATAAAAACCATTTTCTAATAGGTTTCTTTCAACTAATGTTTTGCTACGTTCTTGTGACGAGTAGTCTGTTCGTGGAAGAAAAATCATTCCAACACATATATCGCCTTCAGTATGTTGATGACCTGTATCTTCTATTTTTTCTTGAAAAAAATCTTTTGGAATTTCAAAACTTATACCTGCACCATCTCCAGATTTTCCATCAGCATCAACTGCACCCCGATGCCATACGGCTTTCAAAGCCTCGATACCATACTCAACAACTTTCCTGCTTTTTTTACCATCAAGAGAAGCTATTAAACCTACTCCGCAAGCATCATGTTCCATATTATTGGAATAAGAAAAGTTTTTTTGTAGTATTTCTTTGTTCTTTTTATACAATTTCATGCTGCTTCCGTTTTTTTTACTACTTGTGAATCTAGATATTTTTCTATTTCTGTAGCTGCATCCCTGCCATCTCTAATTGCCCAAACAACTAACGAAGCTCCTCTGACTATATCTCCAGCGGCAAAGACCCCAGGTAAATTAGTCTGCATAGTTTTAAGATCAATTTTTATAGTTCCCCATTTAGAAACAGATAAATCCTCAGAACCAAAAAGCTTTGGTAAATTTTCTGGGTCAAAACCAAGAGCTTTGATTACTATATCTGCATCAACTTTATATTCTGAATTTTCAATTACGACCGGTTTTCTTCTGCCTGAGGTGTCAGATTCACCTAATTCCATTTTGGTTACTTCAACAGCCTCCACATTTTCTTTGCCAAGAAATTTTTTTGGATTTGACAACCAAAGAAAATCTATTCCTTCTTCTATGGCATTACTTACTTCTCTTGCTGAACCAGGCATATTCTCCCTGTCTCTTCTATATAAACATTTTACTGATTTTGCTTTTTGTCTTATTGCTGTCCTTACACAATCCATTGCTGTATCACCACCGCCGATAACAACAATATTTTTATTCTCAGCATTTAAAGTACCATCATCAAAAAGTTTAACTTTGTCCCCTAAACCTTTTCGATTTGAAGCGGTAAGGAAATCCATTGCTGGAAAAATATTTTTAAGATTTTTACCCTCTATATCGACGTCTCTTGCCTTATATACGCCTGTAGCAATTAATATTGCGTCATGTTTTGATTTTAATTCTTCTAAAGTGGCATCTCTACCAACCTCAAAATTATGTTTAAATTTAATTCCAGAGTCTTTTAAAAGCTTAGTTCTTCTTTCAACTACAAACTTTTCAAGTTTAAAATTTGGAATTCCGTAAATTAATAATCCACCAGGTCTATCATATCGATCATAGATTGTTATTTTAAAACCTGATTTCCTAAGTTGTTCTGCACATGCTAATCCGGCTGGACCGGCTCCTATAATTCCAATTGATTGTTTTTTTTCCTTTTTTAATTTGATTGGTTTTACCCAACCTTTTTCCCAAGCTGTTTCAGTGATATATTTTTCAACAGAGCCTATTGTTACCGTTCCATGCCCTGACTGTTCAATTACACAATTTCCTTCGCAAAGCCTATCCTGAGGGCAAATTCTTCCACACACCTCAGGCATATTATTTGTACTTTGAGATAACTCGTAAGCATCCTCTAACCTGCCTTCTGCAGTCAGTTTTAACCAATCAGGTATATTGTTATGAAGAGGGCAATGAACCTGGCAAAAAGGAACACCGCACTGTGAACACCTGCTAGACTGTTCTTTTGCTTTATTATTGATAAACTCATCGTAGACTTCATTGAAGTCTTTTTTCCTATTATCAGCAGACCTTTTAGGTGGTGATTGCTGACCTATTTTTACAAACTTTAACATTTTGTCTGACATGGGATAAAATTAAATGAAAAATTTGTTAATTAAAAGCATATTTAGGTCAATTATGCTTACCTTTTTTCTTAAAAAGCCTTAATTTGCTTGCTTTTTATTGACGCATAACAGCTATGCTTTATTATGATGAACTCTCTAGTTGAATTAAATATAAATAAATATCCATAAATGGAAAATTTTTTTCAAATTCTTGTTATATCAATAATTCAGGGTGTCACAGAGTTTTTGCCGATAAGCTCTTCTGCTCATTTAAATTTGCTTTCAACTTATTTTCATATTGAGGACAAACTAATAATAAATGTTAGCGCTCATACGGGTTCTTTAATAGCTGTAGTTTTTTTCTTTAAGAAAGAAATTATTGATTTTGGTAAAAATAAAACATTATTTCTAAAAATAGTTTTGGCTTCAGTTCCATTATTTTTGATAGGTTATATTATTATTAGGTTTAATTTAGTTGAAAATTTAAGAAGCTATGAAGTAATAGGCTGGACAACTTTACTTTTTGGTATTTTGTTTTATTTTGCAGATAAATTTGAGCTAAAACAAAATATAAAAAATAATTTTTCAACAAAAAAAGCATTATTTATTGGTTTTTTTCAAGTCTTAGCTCTTGTTCCGGGCGTAAGTAGATCGGGAATAGTAATGACTGGAGCGAGATTTTTGAAATTTAATAGAGAAGATGCCGCAAAAATTTCTTTCTTAATGGCTATCCCCGCCTTACTAGCAAGTACAACTTATGGAATTTTTAGTTTGATTAATAAAGACAGTCTTTTATTAAATATAAATTCTATTTTAACAATTGGCCTATCATTTGTATTTTCTTATTTTACTATCAAGTATTTATTAATCTATCTAAAAAAATTTAATTTTAATATTATTATTGTATATAGATTAATCCTCGGATTAATTTTGCTTTCAATAGCTTATTTATAAAACTAGTGTCAAAACAAATAGCACTAAAAGTACTAAAATGAAAAAAATAATAACAGAGTTTTGTAAAGACATAAAATCTCCTATCTATTTGGAGGTCCCAGAAGGATTTGAACCCTCAACCTTCTCGTCCGTAGCGAGACGCTCTAATCCAATTGAGCTATGGGACCACAGTCAAAAAATATCAAAGAAAACGCATATAATAAAGCGATTTTATGCTTATTGCTATTCTCTAAATAAGAATATAATCAATGGAAATTATGTCTAAAGAAAACAGTGTAGTAATTACATCTGCAGTCAGAACCGCCATAGGAGACTTAGGAGGATCACTAAAAAATGTACCAGCTTACAAACTGGGATCTACTGCAATTTCAAATGCTATAAAAAAATCAAATTTAAAGCCCTCCGACGTTAATGAGATAATTATGGGACAAGTTCTTACTGGTGGAGCGGGACAAAATCCAGCCCGTCAAGCAACTATGGATGCGGGCATACCAAAAGAAACACCTTCTTATGTCGTAAATCAAGTTTGCGGATCTGGTTTAAGATCTATAGCTTCAGGATTTCACTCAATTCTATCGAACAATGCAAATATTGTTTTAGCTGGAGGACAAGAAAGCATGTCTCAATCACCTCATGTAGTTCATTTAAGAAATGGAAAAAAATTAGGTGACACAGAATTAATTGACTCTATGATAAAGGATGGTCTTTGGGACGCTTTTAACGGTTATCATATGGGTATAACTGCAGAAAATGTTGCACAACAATTTCAAGTTACAAGGAAAGATCAGGATAAATTTGCATTTGATTCACAAACAAAAGCTTTAAAGGCTCAAAAAGAAAATAAATTCGATGACGAAATTGTACCATTTACTATTCAGTTAAAGAAAGGAAGTACAATATTTAAAAAGGACGAACATCCTAGAGATGGAATTTCTATGGAAGCATTGCAAAGACTCAGAACTGCTTTTCAAAAAGACGGTACCGTAACCGCTGGTAATGCTTCAGGTATTAATGATGGAGCTGCAGCTGTTGTTTTGATGTCAAAAATAGAAGCAGAGAAAAGAGGGATTAAACCTTTGGCTGAAATAAAATCTTGGGCGTCTTGTGGGGTAGATCCATCAGTTATGGGAACAGGTCCAATCCCGTCCTCAAAAAAAGCGTTAGAAATTGCAGGTTGGCAATCTAAGGATTTAGATTTAATTGAAGCTAACGAGGCTTTTGCAGCTCAAAGCTGCGCTGTTGTAAAAGAACTTTCTTTACCAATCGAAAAAGTAAATGTTAATGGGGGTGCTATAGCGCTTGGCCATCCTATAGGAGCTTCAGGTACAAGAATTTTTGTCACACTAGTTCACGAAATGTTAAAAAGAGATTCCAAAAAAGGTCTAGCTACGTTATGTATTGGGGGAGGCATGGGTGTTGCCATGTGTATTGAAAGAAAATGAAATTATCTAAACCGAGAAAAAAACTAAAAAATAGGGCTATCAGTAAGATACCTTTTACAGTAAGAGGTTATCAGTACTACTATGGAGCAATAATTCTGGTGGTATTATTAATTGGTTTTAGCCAAGTATTTTCTTAATAAAATTTTTTGAATTAAAACCTGAGAGTTAATATCTGCTCTCTTTTTTCTAAATATAAGTCTTAAAAATTGCATAATTTATATTGCAAATACGAAGTGTCAAAAAAGCGGATAAATTGTGTCGAAAATTGTGTATAATAAATGAATGGCTAAGAATATATCAGTACCTGATATTGGTGACTTCAAAGACGTTGAAATAATTGAGGTTCTTGTAAAGCCTGGCGATGAGGTCAAGAAAAATGATCCGATAGTTACTTTAGAAAGTGACAAATCAAGTGTTGAGGTACCATCACCCTTCGAAGGAAAAATATCACAACTGAAAGTCAAAATAGGAGATAAAGTTTCGGAAGGAAGTATTCTTGCTACTTTAGAAGGTGAAAATGAAAAACAAGAAGAAACCATTTCTCCGATAAAAGAAGTTGAGAAAGCTAAAAAGGAAATAATTTCCAACACAGAGAAAGCAAATGGCTTAAGAAATGGGAAAGAAACTATTTATGCTCAACCAATTTCTAAAGATGATATAGATCCTGCAGAAACACAAGAGTGGTTAGACTCACTGAGAGCGGTAGTAAAAACAGACGGATCTTCTAGAGCAGGTTATTTGCTAAAAAAAGTAATTGATGAAGCCTACATTCAAGGATTAATTTTACCTGATACAAAAACTACTCCCTATATTAATACAATACCTTCAACAGCTGATGTTAGATCACCAGGAGATCAAAATTTAGAAAGAAAAATTAGAGCTTATATAAGATGGAATGCGGCAGCCATGGTTGTAAAGGCAAATAAAAAAAATCCAGAATTAGGTGGTCACATAGGTACTTTTGCATCTGCAGCAACTTTATATGACGTTGGTATGAACCATTTTTGGAGAGCGAAGAATAATAAGTTTGGCGGTGATTTAGTTTATTTTCAAGGTCACAGTGCACCCGGTATGTATGCAAGAGCATTTTTAGAAGGAAGAATTTCAGAAAAACAATTAGATAAATTTAGACAAGAAGTTGAGAAAGGCGGATTGTCTTCTTACCCACATCCTTGGTTAATGCCAAAATTTTGGCAATTCCCAACTGTTTCGATGGGACTTGGTCCTATGATGGCAATTTATCAGGCCCGGTTTACGAAATATTTAATAAATAGAGGTCTTTTAAAAGATCAAGATAGAAAAATCTGGTGCCATTTAGGTGATGGTGAAATGGATGAGCCCGAGAGCTTTGGCGCAGTAGGATTAGCAGCAAGAGAAAAATTAGATAATTTAATATTTGTAATTAATTGTAATCTTCAAAGATTAGATGGTCCCGTAAGAGGTAATGGAAAAATTATTCAAGAGCTTGAGGGCAGATTTAGAGGATCAGGCTGGAATGTAATCAAAGTAATTTGGGGCTCTTACTGGGATCAACTTTTATCGAAAGACAAAACTGGATTACTTGTCAAAAGAATGAATGAAGCTGTTGATGGTGAATATCAAGCATTTAAGGCAAAAGGTGGTGCTTATGTAAGAGAAAAGTTTTTTGGAAAATATCCTGAGCTGAGGGAATTAGTAGCAAATATGACGGATGCAGATATTTGGAAATTAAATAGAGGCGGACACGATCCTCATAAAGTTTACTCAGCTTATCATGCTGCTGTTCAATGCAAAGGTAAGCCAACTGTCATAATAGCTAAAACAATTAAAGGTTATGGAATGGGTAAATCTGGTGAGAGTATAAATACAACACACCAACAAAAGAAATTAGACGAGGAAGATTTATTATTTTACAGAGATAGATTTAATGTGCCACTTACTGATAAACAGGTTAAAAATATTGAATATTACAAACCAGCAGAAAATTCACCAGAAATAAAGTATTTAAAAAATTGCAGACATAAGCTTGGTGGACACATTCCTGAGAGAACTACTTTTGCAAAACCAGTTAAAACACCTCCTCAAGATATATTTGAAAGTTTTATGAAGTCAACTGGTGATAAAGAAATGTCTACTACAATGGCTCTTGTAAGAATGCTTGCGAATTTACTAAGAGACAAAAATGTTGCCCCAAGATTGGTTCCTATAATTGCTGATGAAGCAAGAACTTTTGGTATGGAAGGTTTTTTTCAAAAGATTGGTATTTATGCTCATGAAGGTCAAAAGTATGAGCCAGTAGACTCTGAACAATTGAGTTCTTATAGAGAAGATAAGAGTGGACAAGTATTACAAGAGGGTATTACGGAGGCGGGAGCAATGTCATCATGGATTGCAGCTGGGACTTCTTACACTAATCATGATTTAGAAATGGTTCCTATATATTTATTTTATTCAATGTTTGGTTTTCAAAGAATTGGTGATTTAGCTTGGGCTGCAGCAGACTCTCAGACAAGAGGTTTTTTAATTGGCGCAACATCTGGAAGAACAACTTTAGCAGGTGAAGGATTACAACACCAGGATGGACATAGTCTTCTTATGGCATCTGCCATACCTAACTGTGTAAGTTATGACCCTACATTTTCATATGAGATGGCAGTTATTTTTAGAGATGGATTAAAAAGGATGCACGAGAAAAAAGAAAATATTTACTACTATATAACTGCAATGAATGAAAATTATAATCACCCAGAAAAACCCGCTGGTTCAGATAAGGGAATTTTAAAAGGAATGTATTTATTTAAAAACTATAAAGGAAAAGGTAAAGCTAAAGTGCAAATGATTGGTTCAGGATCAATCTTGAGAGAGGTTATTAAAGCTGCTGAGACTTTATCAAAAGATTATGGAGTCGATTGTAATGTTTGGAGCGCTACTAGTTTCAATGAATTAAAGAAAGATGGTATGGAAGTTGAAAGAAGCAATTTATTAAATCCAAAAGAGAAACCTAAGAAAAGTTATGTGGAAAAATGTTTAGACTCACAAGAGGGTATTATATTTGCAGCATCAGACTATATAAGATCACATACAGACCAAATAAGACCATATCTTAATAAGCCATTCTATACATTGGGAACTGATGGTTTTGGAAGAAGTGATACAAGAAAAGAATTAAGAAAATTTTTTGAAGTTGATAAAAAACATATTGTTACATACACTTTAAGCGCTTTAGCAAAAGAACAATTGATAACCTCAGAACATGCAGAAAAAGCAATTAAAAAATACAATATTGATAAAACAAAAGTTTTTCCAACAAAGTTATAGAGTTTAATGGCTGAAAAAAAAATATTAGTCCCAAATATCGGAGATTTTAAAAATGTTGAAGTGATTGAAGTATTAGTTAAATCAGGACAACAGATCAAAAAAAACGATCCCTTAATAACGTTAGAAAGTGATAAATCAACCGTAGAAGTTCCTGCAACTGATGAAGGAAAAATTAATAAGATTATTGTTAAAGTTGGCGACAAAGTTTCACAAGGAAGTGAAATATTATCATTAGACTCCGTTGGTGCAAAAGAAGAAAGTAAAAAAGTAGTTGAGGTAAAAGAGAATATTCCTGAAAAGAAAATAATAACTGAAACTCCAAAAGAAATAGCGCCTATAGTGAAAAAATTAAGTAAAGATGGCGTATCGTCTGCAAGTCCAAAGGTAAGAAAATTTGCGAGAGAATTAGGTGCTGATATTCTTCAAATATCTGGATCACAAAGAGCTGGCAGAGTGAGCGAAGACGATGTGAAAAAATTTGTAAGATCACAAGTATCTGTTAATGACGGTAAGATTGAAAAAAAAGTTTACAAGGATGAATATCCTCATGAAGCATTCGGAGAAATAGAAAAAAAAGATCTTCCTAGAGTGAAAAAATTATCTGGTCCTCAACTTGTTAGGTCTTGGACTGAGATTCCTCACGTAACCCAACATGATGAAATAGATATCACTGAAATGGAACAATTTAGAACAACTTTAATTGATAATTATACTGGAGAAAGAATAAGAATAAGTCCTTTGGCATTTATAACTAGAGCCGTAGTGAATGCACTTAAGGAATATCCTAATTTTAATTCATCTATAGATAATCAAAATAGTAAACTTATATTTAAAAAATATTATCACGTTGGTTTTGCTGTAGATACACCACATGGACTTATGGTTCCAAAAATTAGAGATGTGGACCAAATGGGTTTAAAAGAAATTTATGAGGAATTAAAAAGAGTTAGTAAACTTTGTAAAGAACTTAAAATAGATAAAAAGGAATTCTTTGGTGGTTCTATAACTATTTCTAGTCTGGGTGGGATTGGTGGAAGTTTTTTTACACCTATTATAAATCCTCCCGAAGTAGCAATACTTGGGGTTGGAAAAACATTTGATAAAATCAAAAAAGTAAATGGCCAATTTATAGTTAGAAAAATACTTCCTGTTTCATTATCTTATGACCACAGAGTAATAGATGGTGCAGAAGGTGCAAGGTTTTGTGTTCATTTATCAAAAAGTTTAGGTAAAGATTTTGCATTTAAGCTGGCTGTCTAAATGAACAAAAAAGTATTTTCACTTATTTGTGCTGTTTCTTGTTCATTCATTTGGGGAACTGCTTTTGTCGCTCAAGATATGGGTATGGACTATATAGGACCATACACATTTTCTGCTGTAAGATTGTTATTAGGTTTTTTAACTCTTTTGCCTTTTTTTTTTATTTTCGAATTTAAAAAAGTTAAAGAAACAAAATTAAGTTTAAATATAATATTCTCCTACTTATTTTTTTTAGGTTTTTTCTTGGCAGGTGGAAATATTTTACAACAAATTTCACTTCT
Organism: uncultured Pelagibacteraceae bacterium; assembly: GCA_902530635.1. Classification (GTDB taxonomy): domain Bacteria; phylum Pseudomonadota; class Alphaproteobacteria; order Pelagibacterales; family Pelagibacteraceae; genus Anoxypelagibacter. The sequence goes on from CACABC010000009.1 coordinate 24,767, forward strand.
ATATACGGATGTGGCTAACTCTGCAGTTTTCACTGTATTGTATGTAGTGATTGTGCCAATAATAGCTTACTTCCTTTTTTCTAAAAAAATTCACAAATCTGTTTGGCCTTCTGTTTTAATGTGTTTAGTCGGAGGATTATTTTTAAGTGAGCTGAACAACCTTAGAGTTAGGTATGGAGATTCATTGGTTGTGATTGGCGCATTTTTTTGGGCTTTCCATATAGTATTTATTTCAAAGTTTCTTAAAATTTTTAATTATCCAATCACCATTGCAACTTTTCAATGTTTAAGTGCTTCCTTAATTGCTTTTATACCAGCTTTCTCTTTTGAATTTATTTCTTTAAAAGTTCTGTCTATGGAAAGTGCAGAATTAATTTATGCAGGTGTATTATCAAGTGGGATTGCATTTATGTTGCAGGTTTTTGGTCAGCAAAATCTTTCACCAGCACCTGTTGCCATTATTTTTTCTTTGGAAGGAGTTTTTGGATCTATTGCAGCTTGGGTAATTTTAGATCAATACTTAAATGAATTTAAAATATTTGGAATAATAATAATTTTATCAGCAGTTATTTTCTCACAACTGGCCCCAATGTATGGTAAAAGAAAATATGGACGAAACTAACTCAGGATACTCAAAGCATGTCGGGGGGCTCAAAGGAAAGAAAATTGATAGTTCCCATTTTGAATATGAGACCAAGGTAAAAGAGATACATCTAAATACTGCTGGCATGGCACATGGTGGATTTTTAACTTTTATAGCTGATACTGGAATGGGAAACGCAGCACATCAATCTGCTGATGGCAAAAGATGTGTAACTATATCACTTGAGATGAAATTTATTTCAGCAGCAAAACTTGGAGATAAATTAATTGCTAAAGTTAAGGTTCAAAAAAAAACTAAAACACTTGTGTTTATAACATGTGAGATACTAAATACTGATGGAATTGTAGCAGTTACATCTGGTGTTTGGAAAATTTTAAAAATAAATAAAATAAAATAAATACTTTTTCTTCTATGAAGTATTTTTACATTAAACCTTTTTCTTTATAGTATTTTACTGCTCCTGGATGTAAAGGTGCTGATAAACCATTCTTTATCATATTTTTTGGATCCAAAAACTTAAATGCATCATGCTGGTCTTTAAATCCATATTTACCTTCTAGGTTTTCAAACACAGCTTTTGTAACTAAGTAAACCATTTCTTCAGAAACATCTTCGCTAGTTACTACTGTAGCCATAACGCCGAATGTTGTTATATCTTTTTTCTGGCCAGTGTAAGTATTTTTTGGTATTACTGCTTTTGCATAAAAACCATTTTCATCAATTAATTTTTGAACCTCAGATCCTGTTAAATCAATTGGCAAAGCTTTTGCTGCACAAACGGCAGCTTCTTCCATTGACCTATTTGGGAAATCTACTGAATAAACGAAGGCATCAATAGCTCCAGCACATAAAGCTTTTACTTGTTGTGAAGCGGTAAGTTCTTTAGTGCTTTTGAAATAGCTGGTATCTTCTCCTTTTGCTTCTATTAATACTTCCATTGTTTCTCTTTGACTAGAGCCTGGGTTGCCTATGTTTACAACTTTTCCTTTTAAACCATTAAAGTCTTTAACTTTAGCTTTTTTTCTTGCCCATATTTGAAAAGGCTCAGGATGCACAGAAAATACTGCTCTAAGACCATCAAAAGATTTTACCTTTTCTGGTTTTGATCCGTTGTAAGAGTGATATTGCAAGTCTGAACGTACTAAACCAAACTGAAACTCGCCCTGCATAATTTTAACTATATTGTATGTAGAACCACCTGTTGAAGGCGCGGTGCATCTATAAGGTTTTGATGTACCCTCTTTTCTTCCATGCTCAGCACTTATCGCATGTTTATGTAGCATTTTACAAATGGAGTTACCAATTTGGAAATAAACTTTATTTGGCCCAGCTGTTCCAATGGTAAAAAATTCAGTTGCTTTAGCTGTTGTCATTATCGATGAGGATAATCCAAATAGCATTAATATAGCTGAGAAAGTTGAGATTATTCTCTTCATTTTTCCTTTTGTCGTAATTGCACAATTAAATAAATCGTATCAATACGCTGGGGGCAGTGTAAAACTAAATAACTTAATTTGGACATTAATTTTTATTACGTATCTATAGTGTTTTAGACCACTCAACTAATCTATGGGTTCCCTCTACAACATTTGGAGCATATTTTTTAACAAGATCATCATCTAGTTTTTTACCACTATCTATGCCCTTTAGAAAAATGTCACCATCAAAGTCGGTGTAACTGAGCCTCGCTATCATTTTATTATTTGATTTAAAACCAAAATCAGAACCAGGCATAAGTGCTACTCCGGTTTTATTGAGTATATCTTCACACATTTCTGCGGAGCTTAAAAATTTAGAATTTAAAAACTCAGGCATTAAATAAAATGCTCCTTTAGGTGGATGAATTAAAACTTTGTTAGACTTCAAATTATTAAAAACATGATTACCTACTAGTTTTAAAATAGATCTAGTTTTATTTAAATAATCACTATAGTCTCCTTTATAAGCTTCTACTGCTGCAAATTGTAAAGGGCTATTTACCGTTGAGTATGACTCGCTAGCTAAAGCTTTTAACGCATTTAAAAAATCAAGTTGACTAGTTGGAACAGCAAAAAAACCTAGTCGCCAACCTCCTGCACCGCACCATTTACCTAAACCGCTGCTTATGAACGTATTTTCAGGACAGAATTTTGAAATAGACTCATATTTTTTATCAAATGTTAAATCTGTATATATTTCATCTGACAAAATTCTAACACTATTCTTTTTAGCTACCTCTGCAATTTCGTTTAAATTATTACAAACTGAGCCAGATGGATTGTTTGGGGAGTTTATTATTAAAATAATATTTTTTTTTCCTATAGATTTTATTTTATCTTCAAATTGTTTTGCTGTTGGAAACCAATTATTATCCATTGATGTCTCAATCCAGTGTACTTTATTTTTTGCTATTTCTGCTTGTGGTTCATACGAAACCCAACTTGGTGACGGCAATATTATTTCACCATTAAAAACTACGTGCATAAGTAACATTGCCTCTTTCGAGCCAGGAGTAATTATAATATTTTCTTTTTTATAATCTACCCCGGTTCTTTTGAATAAATATTTTGAAATTGCTTCTCTTAATTCTGGAAGCCCTTGCATTGGAAGATGATCTTTTTTGTGGGCGTTTTCTTTAAGAACTTCTACTACCTTATCTGGAATTGGAAAAGGAGATTGACCAAATCCAAAATTAAATACTTTCTTTCCATCTTTTAACAATTGTTTTACTTTTTCATTTATTGCTAAAGTAGCTGAAGGTTTTAAATTACTGATATTTTTTTTTTATATGATCGTCCACTGTTTCTTAATATTACTACAGAAATTATTTATTAAAATAGAACGTTTGACAAAGTGATTCGGTCATGGTTTAATCATCTTTTGTTCTCTAGCCTGTCTATATGTAGTGTTTAAAAAAAACTATGCCACAAATTGATGAATAACGAAAAAAATAAAATCATAGCAATATTGGGGCCGACGAATACTGGAAAAACTTATATGGCTATCGAAAAAATGCTTGAATTTAATTCTGGCATATTCGGACTACCTTTACGACTTTTAGCAAGAGAAGTTTACGATAAATGTGTTAAAAAATTAGGTGTCGATAAAGTTGCTTTGATCACTGGCGAAGAAAAAATAATACCTAGTTTAGCTAAATTCTTCATATGCACAGTTGAGTCTATGCCAAAAGATAAAGTTGTTGATTTTGTTGCAGTAGATGAGATCCAAATGTGCGGTGATAGAGAAAGAGGCCATATTTTCACTGATAGACTTCTAAATTTTAGAGGAGAAGTACTTACTATGTTTTTAGGTTCTCAAATAATGCAAGATATAATCTCTAAACTTATTAAAAATGTTGAATTCATAAAACAAGAACGCTTTTCAAAATTATCTTTCAATGGCACTAAAAAAATTTCTAGACTAAATAGAAAAAGTGCACTTATAGCGTTTTCAATAGAGGAAGTTTATGCTTTAGCAGAATTAGTAAGAAGACAAAAAGGAGGCTCAGCAGTAATAATGGGTTCTTTAAGTCCTAAAACTAGAAATTCTCAGGTCGAATTATATCAATCAGGTGATGTTGATTATCTTGTTGCAACTGATGCTATTGGAATGGGATTAAACATGGATATAGAGCAAATAAGTTTTTCAAATATAAGAAAATTTGATGGAAAAAAAATAAGAAGATTAAGAATTACTGAGATTTCACAAATTGCGGGTAGAGCTGGAAGATATAAAAATGATGGTTATTTTGGTTTAACAGGAGAATGTGAAAACCTAGAGCCTGATGAGATAGATAGAATAGAAAAACACAAACTTGATGATGTTAGATTCTTGTATTGGAGGAATTCAAATTTAGACTTTAAAGACCCCGAAAGTTTAATACGATCTCTTGAAAGAAAATCAGGCGATAAAAATTTATTAAGAATTTCTGAGTCAATTGATGAAAATATATTAAGACATTTAACCAGGGATAAAAAAATTAAATATGCAACTGAAAATTTAGAATTATTATGGGAATGCTGTCAAATTCCCGATTTTCAAAAAAAAGCTTTTACCCATATAGATGTTGTGACAAAGGTTTTCAATTTTCTAACAACTAAAAAAAGACGAATTCCAAACGATTATATGAAAAGTCAACTTAAAGGTTTGGATAAATATCATGGAAACATCGACATGATATCAAATAAAATTTCGGATGTAAGAACATGGTCCTACGTAGCTAATAAAAAAAATTGGGTTGATAATTCTGATTATTGGATTGAAGCAAGCAAAAACATTGAAGATTTTTTATCCGAAAGATTACACCAAGAATTAACTAAAAGTTTTATTGACAAAAGAATAAGTGTTTTATCTAGAGGACTCAAGCAGGATGTAAAGCTTGAGACTACTGTAAATGAAAATGATCAAGTTGTAATTAATAAACAGCTAATTGGAAAATTAAAAGGTTTGAGATTAAATTTAGAGTTTACAAAAGGAACTTTAGATACAGATATAAAATCACTTAAGAAAGCTGCGAGACAGGGTATTTGTGATGAGTTAATAAATAGAGCAAAAGAAATTATTGATAAAAAAGATCTAAGACTTGAAGATAATTATAAAATTTACTGGAAAGATAATCCTATAGGAAAAGTTAAAAAAGGAAAAGATTATCTCTCACCAGAAATAGAAGTGATAGCTGACGAAGCTCTTGAAATTAAAATAAAAGAAGATTTGTTATTTGCAATGAACAATTGGATTAAAAACCTTATTTCAGAAGAACTCAGTGATCTGACTAATTTAATTCAATTAAAAAATAATAATCAGTATCTTAGAGCTTTATCCTATCAATTATATGAAGGTAATGGAGTCTTGAAAAGAAACGAAGTTAAGAAAATTATTAATCAGATATCAAAAGATGAGCGAAAACAATTTAGAAAATTAGGTATCAAAATTGGCCGGTATCATATTTTTTTACCGAGAATGTTGAAGCCTAAAGCGGTCAGCTTAAGAATTACTTTATGGAAATTTTTTAATAATATATCTAAAAACAATGAGATACCAAGGTCAGGTTTAAATTTTCTTGTCGATAATGAAAAGAAGTTTGATTCT
>CACABC010000010.1 GCA_902530635.1 uncultured Pelagibacteraceae bacterium
TTAATACATCTAAAGATGGTTTTAAAATTTTAAACCAAAATATAAAAGTCTTCGCAGAAAGAGAACCAGCAAATTTGCCCTGGGGAAAAGTCGGAGCTGATATTGTTTTAGAATGTACTGGATTATTTTTAAATAAAGAAACAGCTGGGAAACACTTAAAAGCTGGTGCAAAAAAAGTAATTATATCAGCACCCGGTAAAGATGTAGATTTTACAATTGTTCAAGGAGTAAATAGCAAGGAATTAAAAAAAGACCACAACGTAATATCCAATGGATCTTGCACAACAAATTGCTTAGCACCAGTAGCAATGGTTTTAGAAAATAATTTTGGAATCGAGTATGGATATATGACCACTATTCATAGTTACACAGGCGATCAAAAATTGCTGGATACTCTTCATAAAGATTTAAGAAGAGCAAGATCGACAGAGGGAGCGATGATACCAACCTCAACAGGTGCCGCTAAAGCAATGAGTTTAGTATTACCGAGTTTAAAAGGAAAACTCGATGGCACGGCTATAAGAGTTCCAACACCAAATGTTTCTTTAATAGATTTTACTTTAGTTACAAAAAAAGATGTAACAGCTGAAGAAATAAACGGTGCAATGACAAAAGCTGCACAAGGCGAATTAAAAGGTATTTTAGGTATTAATGCAAAACCTTTGGTATCGAAAGATTTTAATCATGATGCACATAGTTCAATTTTTGATGTTACACAAACACAGGTAATTAAAAATAAATTTAGCAGAGTATTGTCCTGGTACGATAATGAATGGGGATTTTCAAACCGTATGTGTGATACATCAATACAGATTTCAAAACTTATATAACAAATGGAAATCGTAACAAAAATAGCACCTATAGCTCTCGCACTTATTATGCTTGCTCTTGGTTTAGGCTTAACAGGTCAAGATTTTTTAAGAGTTCTAAAACAGCCAAAGGATTTTATTGTTGGTTTAATTTGTCAGCTTATATTTCTTCCAGTCATTGCATTTGTATTAATAAAAATCTTCAATACACCTTTGGAACTTGCTTTAGGTGTTATGATTATTGCTGCTGCTCCTGGCGGTGTTACTTCCAACGTATTAACAAAATTTGCAAATGGAGATGTAGCTTTATCCGTATCTCTTACAGCAATAATAAGTTTAATTAGCATTATATCAGTTCCATTTATTGTTTTTATGTCTGCTGATTTATTGGAAATTAGCAATATTTCTAAGGAGATATCCATGATTGGAATATCAATGAAAATGTTTTTGGTTGTCACTTTACCAGTTCTTTTGGGAATGGTAATAAGAAAATTTGCTACAAATTTTATAACTTCTAAAACACAAATGATTCAAAGAATTTCAATTATTTTATTTGTAATTGTTTTTGCAGCAATTTGGGTTGAAGAATGGGAAAATATAATGAGTTATATAGCTCAAGCAGGAGCTATCACTTTGATATTAAATATTGTTATGATGATAGTTGGTTATTATGTTGCTAAATTTTTAGCAAGTGGAGTTGCTCAAAGAAAATGTATTTCTTTAGAGTGCGGTCTTCAAAATGGAACGTTAGCCGTATTCGTAGCTAGTCAATTATTTAGTGATATAACTTTTTTAATACCAACTGCAGCATATGCATTAATTATGTTTCTAACATCTATTATATTTGTATTGTTAGTAAGAAAAATTTCTTAAATTTAATCTAACATCCTTTAAAAGACGAAGACATATTTTTCAGTAATTCTGAATACATACCTTTGCCTTTGTCTAGGGTTGCTCCTAGAGGATCTAACACGCCAGTTTTAATATTTGTATCTTTTGCAATTGTTTTTATAATTGAAGGATTAAACTGTGGTTCTGAAAAAATACAATTAACTTTTTCATGTTCAATAACTTCTCTAATTTCAGCTAATTGTTCAGCACCAGGTAATACATCCGTATTAACAGTTAACGCACCAAGAACTTTAATTCCAAACCTATTTTCAAAATATTGATAAGCATCATGGAAAACTACAACTCTTGAATTTTTATTTAAGTCTTTTTTGATAGATTTTATTAATGTGTCTATATCAGAAATAGCTTCTTTAGAATTAGCTTTGTATTTTGCGCTGTTTGCTGAATCAAGCTTAACTAATTGATTTGTAATTTCTTTAATAATAACTTTGGCATTCATTGGGTCTAACCAAATGTGTGGATCATGTTCTCCATGAGCATGTCCTTCGTGACCATGATCATCATGTTTATCTTTTTTATGTCCATGATCATCATGTTTATCTTTTTTATGTCCATGATCGTCATGACCTTCAAAAATATTTTTTTCTCTAAATTTTAATTTTTTAATTCCATTTAAATCCATCAATTCAACTTTTTTTGCTTTTTTAGCAATTGAATCTAATGGTTTTTCTAAAAATGCTTCTAAATCTTCACCAACCCAAATAATTAGATCAGCGTTTTCAATCATTTTTGCATGTGATGGTTTTAAGCTAAAACCGTGTGGTGAATTATAACCATCTACTATTACATTAGGTTTTCCAACACCATCCATAACGTATGCAGCTAAAGAATGTATTGGCTTAATCGAAGTAACTACTTTAACGTCTGCAGACACTGTGCTGTTAAAGGAAAATATAGATAAAAAAAATGTAATAAATAGGGTTCGTTTCATGTTGCTCCTTAATTTGTTATAATATAACGTTTGTTATAATATTACATTTTGTTAATCAAGGGTTTTATTATGGAAAATAAAAATAAAAAAATTCTCTTAAAAGTAGAAAATGCGAGCTATTACTTAAATGATAAAGCATTAATAAAAGAAGTTTCATTAGAAATAAAACAAGGTGAAATAGTTACTTTAATTGGCCCCAATGGATCAGGCAAGTCGACTACAGCGAAAATTGCTCTAGGTATTCATAAAAAAATAGAAGGAAGAGTTAGAAGATTTACTCAAAGAATAGGCTATGTACCACAAAAAGTTTCAGTTGATTGGACGCTTCCTATTAGAGTAATTGATTTTATGTCGTTAACTGAAGATTTAAAAAATGATCAAATTAACGTTGCTTTAAATTTAACAGGGGTTGATCATTTAAAAAATAAAAGCTTAAGTAATTTATCTGGCGGTGAATTTCAAAGAGTATTAATAGCAAGAGCCATAGCAAAAAAACCTGAACTTTTAGTATTAGATGAACCAGTACAAGGAGTTGATTTTAAAGGTGAAATTGCTTTATATGAATTAATTAAAAAAATATCAGAAAAATTAAATTGTGGAATTCTTTTAATTTCACATGATCTTCACGTTGTAATGTCCGCAACGGATTTTGTTATATGTTTAAACGGACATGTTTGTTGTTCAGGAAAACCTCACACAGTAGTTAAAGATGATAAATATAAAGAATTATTTGGAGATAGAGCTTCAAATATATTATCTTTATATGAACACGATCATGATCACTCACACTCAGCGGATGGATCAATAGATCCTAAAAAATAATTATGTTGGATGATTTTTTTGTTAGAGCACTGATAGCGGGGATAGGCATTTCACTTGTTACCGGACCACTTGGATGTTTTGTAGTTTGGAGGAGATTGTCTTTTTTTGCGGGTACATTGGCCCATTCAGCATTATTAGGTGTTACCATGGCGTTATTTTTTGAAATTAATATTGCGTTTTCAGTTTTTATAATCTCTGCAGTCTTAGCAATCTTGTTATTACAATTACAAAAGAAAACAAAATTACCAAATGATGCTTTATTAGGTCTTTTAGCTCACGCTTCATTAGCTGTTGGACTTGTAGTTATAGGTTTTTTAACTTCAATTAGATTTGATGTAATGGCTTTGTTATTTGGAGATATTTTAGCTGTAAATCAAAATGATTTATTGGTTATTTGGCTAGGCGGAGGTTTAATACTAATTATTCTAAAACTAATCTGGAAGCCATTATTCGCATCAACAGTAAACTACGAATTATCAGAAGCTGAGGGTATGAAGCCTGATAAATTCAATGCAATTTTTACAATTTTAACCGCAGCTCTTATTGCCATTTCAATTAAAATTGTAGGACTACTTTTGATAACTGGTATGCTAATAATTCCTGCCGCAACCGCAAGAAATGTTTCTAATAATCCTAAACAGATGGTTATTTTTTCAGTAATATTTGGATTGATATCTGTTTTAGCTGGTTTATTCACATCATTGAAAATTAATTCAGCTTCCGGACCATCAATTATAACTGCTACGTTATTATTATTTATAATATCATTAATAAAATTTAAAAAAGTTTCAGATTTGAAAAAATAAAATGAAAGTGTTAAAATAAATTATGACTCAAAAACAAGAACAACTTTCAAAAAACCAACAAATCGTTCTTAGTATAATTGAAAAGGCAAAAGGACCACTTAAAGCTTATTCAATACTTTATAATGTTCAAAAAAAGGGAATCAAAGCACCCCTGCAGGTTTACAGAGCTTTAGAAAAGCTTATTGAAATAGGAAAAATACATAAAATTGAAAGTAAAAATGCTTTTATAGTTTGTAAGAATTCTGATTGTGAAATCTCTAAAGCAACAGCTTTTTCTATATGTGAAAAGTGCGAAGTAGTTGATGAAGTAAGTAATGTAAAACTTTCAAATTATTTATCAAAATTTAACGATAAAAAAGGCATGAAATTTAAAAGATTTAATTTAGAATTTTTTGGTTTATGCAAGAGGTGTAAAATCAAGTAAAATACATATTTAATTAGTCTTATCTTAATGAAATATTAAAAGGAGACAAAACAATTTTACAACCTAACGTTATGTTTCATATGATTGCGATCATGCAATTTGTCTTAAGAATTACATATTAAATAATAAAAACCTTGAAATAAATTTTCACAAATGCTTTATATATTAACAATATGACGTCTTTAAAAAGCTTTGTAAAATTTGATAAGGTTGACAAAAGTTATGATGGAAAGATTTTAGTAGTTAAGGATCTTAATCTGGATATTAATGAGGGAGAGTTCATAACTATGTTAGGCCCATCTGGTTCGGGAAAAACTACTTGCCTGATGATGTTAGCAGGCTTTGAAACTCCCACTAATGGAGAAATTTATTTAGACTCAAAACCAATTTCAAGAATACCTCCACATAAAAGAGGTATAGGTATGGTTTTTCAAAATTATGCTTTGTTTCCACATCTTACCGTTTATGAAAATTTAGCTTTTCCACTTAAAGTCAGAAAATTTTCAAAAGATGAAATTGATAAAAAAGTTGATAAGGCTTTAGCAACGGTTTCTTTATCTGGATTTGAAAAAAGAATGCCTAACCAATTGTCTGGCGGCCAACAACAAAGAGTTGCAGTTGCAAGATCTTTAGTATTTGACCCCCAATTAGTTTTAATGGATGAACCTTTAGGGGCTTTGGACAAAAATTTAAGAGAGAGCATGCAGTATGAAATCAAACATATTCATGAAAACATTGGTGTAACAGTAGTTTATGTAACTCACGATCAAAGTGAAGCTTTAACAATGTCTAGCAGAATAGCAGTATTTAATGATGGTAAAGTTCAGCAATTATCAAGTCCAGATAAATTATATGAAGAACCAGTTAATTCTTTTGTCGCAGAATTTATTGGCGAAAATAATACTTTTACTGGTGAAGTGATTGATATTTCAGCAGGCAAATGTAAGGTTAAATTAGCTTCAGGAGCTGAAATAATTTCAAATCCTATTCGTGTAAAATCAAAAGGTGAAAAAACAAAAGTTTCCTTACGACCAGAAAGAGCAATTATTGACCCAGATGAAAAAATGGAAAATAAACATAAAGGTAAGATTGAAGAAATTATTTATCACGGAGATCATGCAAGAGTTAGATTAAATTTATTAGGCAATAAAGAATTTATCTTAAAAATTCCTAATAGTTCAGCAAGAATGGATATAAAACAAGGTAATGAGATAAGTGTTGGTTGGAAGAGCCATGATGCAAGAGCACTAGACGCAAAATCAATCTGAGATTGATTTATTCAAAAAACAGTAAATATAATCAGTATTTAGACAAAATCAGAGGTTGACTTAATTTTTGTTAATTGTTGTAATAAAGCATTAATTAACGTTTAAACAGAGGGGGATAATGAGAAAATTAAGTAAATTATTACTTACTCTAGTATTTGCTCTTTCAATATCTTCAACTTCATATGCTGTTACAGTTGCATCATGGGGTGGGGCTTACACAGAAAGTCAAAAGTTAGGGTATGGAGATCCAGCTGCTAAAAAACTAGGTATATCTATTAATTGGGTAGACTATTCAGGTGGGTTATCTGAAGTTAAAGCTCAAAAAGCTGCAGGAAAAATTACATGGGACATAATGGATGTCTTTGCTATGGATACTATCAATGGATGCGATGAAGGATTATTTGTTAAATTTGATTTTGACAAAGACTTTCCAGCAGCTCCAGATGGAACTAAAGCAAGTAAAGATTTCTTTACATCAATGCCTAGTAAATGTGCAGTAGGAAATATTTTATATTCTTGGACTTACGCTTACAACGACGCAAAAATTGGAAGCAAAAAACCAAAAACAATAAAAGATTTCTTTGACACTAAAAACTTTCCTGGAAAAAGAGGTATCTACAAATCAGCAATGCACAACATTGAAATGGCTGTAGCTGCTTCTGGAACTAGGCCAGGAAAAGGTGGAAAAAACATTTACAAAAAACTTTCAAAGGCGAAAGGTTTAGATGCTGCAATTAAAAAAGTTGAAGCTCTATGTAAAGATCCAAATGGTGGATGTGTATTTTGGTCAGCTGGTGCAAAACCACCTGAACTATTAATGCAGGGTGAAGTAGTAATGGCAACAGGTTGGAATGGAAGATTCTTTAACGCAGAAGTTGGAGAAAACGCACCATTAAAACAAGTTTGGGATGCTCAAGGATTAGACTATCAATACATGGTCGTTGTAAAAGGTGGACCAAACGAAGCTAATGCTATGAAAGCAATTGCAGAAATGACTAGTGCAGAAGGTTTAGCTGGTTCAGCAAAATATATTGCATATGCACCTTGGAGAAAATCTTCTCTAAAAATTATTGAAAAAGGTGAGCCTTGGTATAAAGACGGAAAAACAAATATGATGGAACAAATGCCAACTCATCCAAACAATACACAAAATTACTTCTTGCTAGATCCTTTATTCTGGGCTGACAACGGCACGGAAATCGGTGAAAAATGGGAAGCAATGAAATCTGGTCTATAATTAAGGTTTAAAGATCAAGATGGTATATTATATTAAGGGCGGTTATTAAGTAACCGCCCTTTTTTTTATGAGCAGTGAAACACAAAAAATACTAACAACAGATGGAATTCCTCTTGAGGTAAGTCTTAAAAAAGTTGAAAGACGGAATAAATTTAAAGCTTTTTTACTTGTCGCTCCTTTATTACTTTTTTTATTAATTGTTTATATTTCTCCAATTATAGGTATGCTTTTTAATAGTGTTGACGATCGTATGGTAACAAATGCTCTTCCAAAAACATTTATTGCTATGGAAAAATGGGATGGAAAAGATCTTCCATCAGAAGAAGTATTCGAAGCTTTTTATATAGATTTTCAAAAATTGATTGAAGAAGAAAGGGATGGAAAATTATCAACTCAACTTAATTATGAAAAAAATGGTTTTAAAAGTATTATCAAAAAATTGAGACGGAAATCAAAATCTTTTGAAGAAGGAAATTACAAAGAACAAATTATGGCTGTTCATGAGAGATGGGCAAACGTTGAATATTGGAGAGCAATTAAACGAAGAGCTCCTGCGTATTCCTACTCTAAATATTTAAAGGGTGTAGATATGTATCAAAATGAAAGTGGTCGATTTGTTCAAGTAGAAGAAGATCGTAGAATCTATAAAAAATTATGGGTAAGAACTCTTAAAATAGCTTTTTATGTAACGCTTTTTTGTTTTTTAATGGCTTATCCTATTGCTCATTTACTCGCTACACTTCCTTTGAAGTATAGCAATTTATTAATGATTTGTGTTCTTTTACCTTTCTGGACCTCACTGCTTGTAAGGACTGCGAGTTGGATGATCTTACTTCAGCAACAGGGAGTGATTAATGACTTTTTAGTTTGGATTGGTCTTGTAGCAGACGATAAAAGATTAGTAATGATGTATAATGAAACAGGCACTTATATAGCAATGACACAAATTTTATTACCGTTTATGGTTTTACCTCTATATAGTGTAATGAAAACTATTTCGCCAAGTTTAGTTAGAGCAGGTAAATCTTTAGGAGGAACCCCATTTATTACATTTTGGAAGGTATATTTTCCACTTACAATACCTGGAATTGGAGCCGGTTCTCTTTTGGTTTTTATTCTTGCAATTGGTTATTACATTACTCCCGAGTTAGTTGGGGGAGCTTCAGGAACGCTTATTAGTAATCAAATTGCTTACCACATGAAATATACTTTAGATTGGAGTTTTGCTTCAGCAATGGGACTAATGTTACTAACAGGTGTTTTAGCAGTTTATTGGGTTTATAATAAATTGGTTGGAATAGATAATATAAAGTTAGGGTAATTATGGCTTTACCAAAATATACAGAACCACATTATAGAATATGGCATTATGTTTATCTTTTCATTTGTGCATGTGTTTTTTTCTTTTTAATCGCACCTTTGTTTGTAATTTTTCCTTTATCCTTCAATGCAGAGGAATTTTTAGTAATAACAGACGGTATGAAAAGATTAGATCCAGATGCTTTTTCTTTAAGATGGTATAAAGATATGCTCTACGGAACAAAAAACCCTTGGGGATTAGCAGCAAAGAATAGTTTTTTTATCGCAATATTTGCAACTATAGGAGCAGTTATACTTGGCACAGTCGCTGCACTTGGTTTAAGCAGTAGATACATGCCATATAAAGGAATAATAATGGCAACTTTGATTTCTCCAATGATTGTTCCATTAATCATTTCTGGGGTAGCGATTTTTTTCTTTATGGCCAAAGCAGGTTTAGCAGCAACTCACACCGGTATTATAATTGCTCATATAGTATTAGGAACACCATTTGTTGTAATCACAGTTACAGCAACTCTCTCAGGTTTCGATCACAGTGTAACACGTGCTGCAGCAAGTCTAGGTAGTAATCCAATAAATACCTTTATAAAAATAACTTTACCACTAATTTTACCGGGAGTTATATCTGGAGCATTATTTGCCTTCGTTACTTCTTTTGATGAGGTAGTTATAGTTTTGTTTTTAGCAGGATTAGATAATACAACTATTCCAATTCAAATGTGGACAGGATTAAGAGAGCAATTAAGCCCTACTATTTTATCAGTAGCAACCTGTTTAATTTTACTATCAACACTTGTTTTAATCGCCGCTGAGTTATTAAGAAGAAGATCTGAGAGAATAAGGGGTATAAACAGATAGGTTTTTTTAAGAAAATTAAAATATTTATTACTCATATGGAACCTTGTATTAAAGTTTTTGGATATAGACAGAAAAAAAAAGGTATAAATACTTTGTGTGATCTATATTCAGATATTGGTGTAGCTGTAATAGGTGGTACAGGTATTCTAATATTAGCAATTGAATTAGACAGAATTATTCAAAAATCCGTTCCACAAGATGATATTAAAACTAGGTAATATTATCGATCAAATTTTAAATCATTAATTTAACAAAATGACATTCAAAAAAGACCTAATTACCGGTTTATCTAAAAAAAACAAAAGAATTCCATCAAAGTATCATTATGATTTACAGGGAAGTAAATATTTTGAGAAAATTACAAAGCAAAAAGAATATTATCCTACTAGAAAAGAAAAAGAGATATTAAAAAAAATTTCTAAAGAAATACCTAAACTATTTAAAGGTAGACTATCATATATAGAATTGGGAAGTGGGGCTATAGACAAGATAAAGTTGCTAATTAATAAGGATGTAAAATATTATGTTCCACTTGATATATCATTAGATTACGTAAAGAAGTCAGTAACAAAACTAAAAAAACAATACCCAAAAATTAAAATAAAACTCAAAAAAATCGATTATTCTAAGCAGTTTAAAATACCCAATCTTAAAGAAACAACTAAAGTGTATTTTTTTCTAGGTTCTTCTATTGGTAATTTTTATAATAAAGAAGAAATTAAATTTTTAAAAAAGTTAAGAAAAAGCATAAGTAAAAATAACTATTTATTCATTGGTGTTGACCTTATTAAAAATAAAACAACGCTTGACAAAGCCTATAATGACAAAAAAGGGTATACAGCTAAATTTAGTTTAAATTTAATCAATATTATAAATAGAACACAAAAAACTAATCTAAATATTAAAGATTTTTATTATCATGGATATTACAATACTAAATTAAGATGTATTCAAGGTTTTTTAGTAAGCAAAATTAATCAAAATTTTAAAATAGGTAATAAGAAATTTTTTTTAAAAAAGAGTGAGAGAATTTTAGTTGAAATTTCAAATAAATTTACTATTCAATCATTTAAAAAACTGGCTTCAAATACTGGTTGGACTACTGAACGAGTTTGGTTAGATAATCAAAAATATTATTCTCTATTCCTACTAAAATAGTCAGGTATGCGACGTTTTTGTCATTGATAATCATTATCACTTATGTGATAATTATTCTCAAATGGAGAAAACTATGATTAAGTTAATTAGAATAATTGGACTAGCTATTGTTGGATTGTTTTCAACATTGTTAGTTGCAAATTCAGTTATTGCTAACGAAGTAAATGTTTTCAGTGCTAGACATTATGATTCTGATGTTCAGCTTTATGAAAAATTTACAGCAAAAACTGGAATAAAAGTTAATGTTGTGTCTGGAAAAGATAAAGCATTACAAAAAAGAATCAAAGAAGAAGGGAAGGACAGCAAAGCAGATATATACATAACTGCTGATGCTGGAAGATTAGGAGCTTTTCAAGCTGAAGGAATGTTTCAAAAGGGAGCAAGTTCGGCAGCTATAAAAAAGGTTGTACCTGCTAATTTTAGATCACCTTATTGGGTTGGAATTGCTAAGAGAGCAAGAATAATTTATTACAATCCAAAAACAGTTAATCCTTCATGGAATATGAGTTATGAAGATTTAGCTGATCCAAAATACAAAGGTAGAGTAGTAATAAGAAAATCAAGCAATATTTATAATCAGTCTTTAGTTGCATCACTTATTAAAAATAATGGTGAGAAAAATACTGCAGCTTGGGCCAAAGGAATGGTAAATAACTTTGCTAGAAAACCAACTGGTAACGACAGAGCACAGATATTAGCTGTGGCTGCTGGAGAAGCAGATTGGGCTGTAGCAAACACTTATTACTTAGCTTTAATGTTATCTGGAAGTAAAGGTGCTGAACAACAAGCAGCAGCTAAAAAAGTAATGCCTTTCTTTCCAAATCAGGACGGAAGAGGCACACATATGAACATAAGTGGTGGTGGAATATTAAAACATGCACCAAATAAAGCTAATGCAGTTAAATTGTTAGAGTTTCTTCTAACCCCCGAAGCCCAACAGCATATTGTTAACAATACTTTTGAGTATCCAATGATACCAGGAGTTAAGGCAAATAAATTAATTGCACAATTTGGTTTAGATTTTAAGCAAGATCTGAAAACAAAAGTTTCTAATTATGGAAAACTCCAAGCAAAAGCTTTGAAAGTAATGAACGAAGCTGGTTGGTAATTTTATAATAGAATAATTTAGTCCCTGGTCTCCTCCGGGGACTAAATTTAGGAGGAGAATTGACAAAGAGGATAAATTTCTGGTTTATATTTGCATTTTTAGTTCCTTTACTAGTAGCTATACCTATATTTACTGTTTTTTTAAGTTTTTTTGATACAACAGGAAATTACTTAGATCTTTTAAAAGATACTTTTCTTTTAAAGTATTTAAGTAATTCATTCCTAATTTTGTTAGGTGTTTTATCACTAACTTTTATATTTGGTGTAACCTCAGCTTATTTTGTATCTTTTTATAAATTTCCTGGAGTGAATTTTTTTAAATGGGCGTTGATATTATCTTTTGCTGTTCCAGCTTACATTTATGCTTATTCTTTGGTTGCTTTTTTTGAAAATTATGGAACTGCATTTAGTATATTAACTTTTTTATTTGGAGAAGGAGATTACAATAAAAATATACCTAAATTTGATGGATTAATTGGCTCTATGTTTTCAATTTCTTTTTCTTTGTTTGGTTATGTTTATGTCTTAACAAGAGCATCTTTTGTATTTCAATCTCATAATCTTATAGAAGTGGGAAAAAATTTAGGTTTATCTTCATATGAAAGTTTTTTTAAAATTATTTTACCTTCGGCTAGACCAGCAATAGTAGTTGGGCTATCCCTTGTTGCTATGGAAACTTTGTCAGATTTTGGTACTGTAGATTTTTTTAGTATTTCGACATTAACCACAGCAATCTATAATGCCTGGATATCTTTTGATGATTTGACAACAGCAAATCAATTATCTTTTGTTTTATTATTTTTTATTCTTCTATTATTTATTCTTGAAAACATATCAAGAAGAGGAGCAAAATATCACCAAAACTCAAAAGGTAACAAGCCTATTCCCAAAATTCAGTTAGTAGGTGGAAAATCTATTTTTGCGACATGTTTTTGCTCAATTTTATTTTTCTGTAGTTTTATTTTTCCAGTTTCTCAAATGACTTATTGGACGATAAAATTTCCAAAATATTTTCAAGATATTAATTTTTGGTCACTAAATATGAACACGTTATTACTAGTATTTTTATCTAGTTTATTCTTGATCACATTTTCTTTTATGACGAATTACGGAAATAGAGTATCTAAAAATAAATTACTTAGTTATTTGTCTACTTTTTCAGTATCAGGGTATGCATTACCAGGAATAATTTTAGCAGTTGCTTTTATAACATTTATTTCTTGGTTCAGTGATTTATTAACCTCAATTTTTGGATTTGATAGTTTTAAAAATGTATTTATTGGATCTGTAGTTGGTCTTGTTATTGCATACTTTGTTAGATTTTTCTCTCTCTCTTACAATGGAATTAAATCTGGATATTCTAAAATTAATAATTCAATCGATGAAAATGCATACCTTCTTGGATATTCTAAATTTAAAACATTCTCAACTATTCACTTACCTTATTTAAAGACCAATATTTTACTTGTTGGTGTTTTAATAGCTTTAGAAATTATTAAAGAACTTCCAATCACTCTAATATTAAGACCTTTTAATTTTGAAACATTCGCAACAAAGGCCTATTCATATGCGGCACAAGATTTACTTGAAGCAGCCGCTTTTCCATCTTTGTGTCTGATTATATGGGCTAGTATATTTATATTATTTATTTCTAAATATATACTTTCTGAAAAATAAAGTTATATTACACCTAAATGAGTTCAAATTTTCTTGAGATTAAAAACGCTACTTTTGTTGCAAGTGAAAAAAACAAAATTGACAATGTATCACTAACAATAAAAGAAAAAGGTGAAATCGTATGTTTACTAGGACCTTCTGGAGTTGGAAAGACTACGATTTTAAGAACAATTGCAGGTTTACAAGATTTAAAATCGGGAGAGATTAATCTTAAAGGAAATACAATATCTTCTGAAAATTTTAACCTAGAACCCGAAAAAAGAAATATTGCTATGTGTTTTCAAGATAATTCTTTATTTCCTCATTTCAATGTCTCGGAAAATATTAATATTGGAGCTAAAAGAAAAAATGGTTCTAAATTTAATTATTCAGATAAAGATTTAATCAAAATTCTTCATTTAGAAGATATTCAAGAAAAATACCCTCACCAAATTAGTTCAGGTGAAGCACAAAGAGTTTCATTAGCGAGATCATTGCTTTCGAGACCAGATTTACTTTTACTAGACGAACCGTTTGCTAATATAGATACAAGTTTAAAGGAAGAATTACAAAAAAGTATAAAAGATATTTTAAAAGAATTTTATATTACAACAATTATTGTAACTCATGACTCATACGAAGCATTCTTTATGGGTGATAAATGTGGAATATTGTTAGATCAATCTCTTAAACAATACGATATCCCTTACAATATTCACCATGAACCAAATTCTCTAGAAGTTGCAAAGTTCTTAAACAGAGGAGTATTTGTTGATGTTAAGGTTGTCGAAACCGATTGTGCTGTTCATAGTTTGAGTCATCCAGTATTAGGTGAGATTAGAGGAAAATTAGTTAATAACTTTCCCGTTGGTTCTACCGTTAAATTGTTATTACAACCAGAAGATTTAAGGCATGATGATCAAAGTAAATTAAAATTAGAAGTAATTGATAGAAAGTTTAGAGGGACTAATTTTATATATACCTTAAAGACTAATATTCATGAAAAAATACCTGTATTTGTTCATTCACATCATATCCATCAACATGAGAAATCTGAAAAATTTGGAATTAAAACTCCTATTTTTATTGACCACCTGGTATGTTTTTAAGTAAGTATATATAATTAGTTTTAAGCGCCCTTAGCTCAGCTGGATAGAGCATCGGTTTTCTAAACCGAGGGTCGTAGGTTCGAATCCTTCAGGGCGCGCCATTAACACTTTTAAATTGTCTAAATCATTATATTGATTAAGTTTTTTGCAAGATACAAGATGAAGTATATGTTTAAAAAACCCCATTGCGGTCATGACATTATTGGTCGCCGCTTTAATTCCTTGAACATCAAAGTCTAATCAAACATAATACTCACTAATTACACTAGAGTGTAATTTATTGTTAACAATAATAAAGAAGGGGATAAATAATGCTAAGAACATTAAAAACTTTGATGTATTTGCTAACCTCTATTGCTTTACTAGTAAGTTTCGAAACTGGAGCAATGGCTGCAAAGAAATCAAAAACTCTTAAAAAAACTCAGAAGATGGGTTTTGTAAGATGTGGTGTCTCTCAAGGTCTTCCGGGATTTTCTAATGCTGATGCATCAGGAAACTGGACAGGTGTTGACGTAGATTTATGTAGAGCTGTTGCAGCTGCTACACTTGGCGATTCTGGAAAAGTAAAATTTTTTCCATTAAGCGCAAAAGAAAGATTTACAGCACTTACATCTGGTGAGATAGACGTCTTGTCAAGAAATACTACTTGGACATTATCTAGAGATGCTGACATTGGTTTAACTTTTGTTGGTGTAAATTTCTATGATGGTCAAGGTTTCATGGTTAGAAAAAGTTCTGGAATAACATCTACAAGTCAATTCAAAAGTGGCATCTCTGCTTGTACTAACATTGGTACAACAACTGAGCTTAACATGAGAGACTTTTTTAATTCAAAAGGAATTAAATATGAGCCAGTTGCTTTTGAAAAAGCTGACGAAGTCGTAGCTGCATATGATGCAGGAAGATGTGATACATACACAACTGATAAATCCGGTTTAGCTGCTCAAAGAACAAAATTGAGCAAACCTGATGATCATATAGTATTACCTGAAACAATATCAAAAGAACCACTAGGACCTGTTGTAAGACAAGGTGACTCAGTATGGGAAGATATTGTTAGATGGTCTCTAAACGTTATGATTGAAGCAGAAGAGTACGGTATAACATCTGCTAATGCTGACAGCATGAAATCTTCAGAAAACCCAGCAATCAAAAGATTAGTTGGAGCTGAAGGTGAATTAGGTGCAGCATTTGGTCTAGATAACGACTGGAGCTTAAGAATTATCAAGCAAGTTGGTAACTATGGTGAAAGCTATAAACGAAATATAGCAGACACTGGAATTTTACCAGACAGAGGTCCAAATCAACTTTGGACTAAAGGTGGTATACTTTACGTTCCACCAGCAAGATAATTGCTAGTAATTATTATTAAAAAAGAAAGGGCTAGATTTATCTGGCCCTTTTTTTTATACATAAAGATTGATGAATCATAAACTAAAAAAATTCGTCCCTCAGTTGCTAACACTTCTTTTTGTGGTGTCAGTAATAGGGTTTTTTACAATTAACGCTCAACTTAATATGGATGAGAGAGGAATTGATTTTGGATTTGGTTTTCTCAACCAAGAATCATCATTCGATGTTCAGTTTTCATTAATTGAATATGATGGGTCACATTCATATGCAAAAGCCTATTTAGTAGGGCTTTTAAACACAATTTTAGTTTCAGTATTAGGTATTATTTTTTGTACAATAATTGGTGTTATCGTAGGAGTTGCAAGATTATCACCTAATTACTTAATAAGAAATACTGCAGCATGGTATGTTGAGTTTTTTAGAAACGTTCCTTTACTACTGCAAATTTTTTTCTGGTACTATGCTGCCTTAAGAGCTTTACCCTTACCCGAAAATACAGAACCTCTTTTTGGTGTAACTTATTTAACTGTTAAGGGTTATTACATCCCACGTTTGATTTGGGAAAACTTTGATATTTTATTATATTCAATTTTAGCCGCAATAATTTCTATAGTAGTTATAAAAAATTATGCAAAAAAGTTACAAGAGGAAAAAGGTCAGCAACTACCAGTGTTTTTAATTTCAGTTGGATTATTATTATTATTTCCTGCAATAACATTTGTAACTGGAATGGTTCAATTAAAAGTTGCATTACCCGTTTTAAAACAATTGTCAAAAACATCTTTTATATACGCCGATGGTATAAGTGTTCCGCCTGAACTATTGGCATTGGTACTCGCCCTATCTTTATATACTGCCACTTTTGTTGCTGAATGTGTAAGGGCCGGTATTCAGGGAATTAGCAAAGGTCAGAAAGAAGCCGCAGCTTCTGTAGGCTTAACACCTAATCAAATACTTAAACTCGTTATAATGCCTCAAGCTCTAAGAATTATTATTCCACCAACTACTAATCAGTATTTAAATTTAACTAAGAATTCATCATTAGCAGCCGCAATAGCATATCCAGATTTAGTGCTGGTTTTTGCAGGAACTGCTTTGATGCAAACGGGTAGGGCAATTGAGATAGTTTCAATTACAATGTTAACTTACTTAACTTTAAGTTTAGCAATATCTCTATTAATGAATTGGTATAACAAAAAAATTGCAATTAAAGAAAAATAAAATGAATAATATCAATGTTTTAAAGCCAAGAAGAGAAAATTTTCAAACTTACTTATATGTAGGTTCAGGTCTTATTTTTGTGAGTATTTTTGATGTTATTTTGAGAAGTTTTTTTAGTCTTAATTTCTCATCTTTTTTGCCTGGTATTTTAAATCTTTTCTTTCCTTTGATTATTGGTTTAGTCGGATTGCAAATGATAAGACTTGAATATTCAGGTAATAGAATAGTTGATAAAATCAACGAAAGTGTAAACAACAATACATTTAATGCAGGATTAACACTTTTAATTATATTTCTTACACTTTTAGCAACACCACCAGCTTTAAACTGGATGATTTTTGATGCGACTATATCTGGGGACACAAAAGAAGCATGCGTGGGTTCAGAAGGTGCATGTTGGACATATATTAAAGTTTGGTTCAGAAGATTTATGTATGGAATGTACCCAAATGAATTTCATTGGAGAATAAATACTGCATTTATGATTCTAATTGGTTTTGCCTTTGTTGGTTATTTCATGAGAGGTAAATTAAAGAATTATATCACTTTTTATTATGCAATCTTTTATCCTATAATTGCGTTTATAATAATTAATTTTTTAATTTCAGGCGGATCTTTTGGTCTTGAGTGGGTTGAAACAAACGCATGGGGAGGTTTATCTTTAACATTTATAGTTTCATTTTTTGGACTAATTTTTTGTTTTCCGCTAGGAATGATTTTAGCTTTAGGGAGAAGATCTGAGTTACCTGTTATCAGGTATATTTCAATTGGTTATATTGAGTTTTGGAGAGGTGTTCCTTTGATTACAGTTTTATTTATGTCTTCTGTAATGTTCCCGATGTTTTTACCATCAGATGCATTTGTTGATAAACTTATAAGAGTGATTGCTGCAATTATACTTTTTGAGGCTGCATATGTTGCAGAAGTTATAAGAGGAGGATTACAAGCATTACCAAGAGGTCAGTATGATGCCGCTAAATCATTAGGAATGGGTTATTGGAGAATGCAAATTTTTGTGATTTTACCACAAGCTTTAAAATTAGTAATTCCTGGAATTGCAAATACATTTTTAGCTTTAGTAAAAGATACGCCGTTAATTTTTGTAGTCGGCTTATCAGAAGTTGTAGGAATGCTTCAAATGGCAAAAACAAATCCTAAATGGCTTGGATTTGCTATGGAGGGTTATATTTTTGCCTCTATATTATTTTGGGCAATTTGTTATGCTATGAGCAAATATAGCCAATATTTGGAATTAAAATATAAAACCGAAAGATAATATTTATGTCTGAGTCAATTATACAAATGAAGGAAGTCAATAAATGGTTTGGAGACTTTCAGGTTTTAAAAGATATAAATCTTGATGTTAAAGAAAAACAAAAGATTGTTGTTTGTGGACCCTCTGGATCAGGAAAATCAACTTTAATTAGGTGTATTAATAGACTTGAAGAACATCAAAAAGGTCAAATCATTGTTGATGGAAATGAATTGTCAGAAAAAACAAAAGATATTGAAAAAATTAGAGCTGAGGTTGGCATGGTTTTTCAACAGTTTAATTTATTTCCTCATTTATCAATATTAGACAATTGTACATTAGCTCCTATTTGGGTAAAAAAAACACCTAAGAAAAAAGCAGAAGAATTAGCGATGAAACAACTAGAACAAGTTCAAATATCTGATCAAGCGATGAAATTCCCTGGTCAATTATCTGGTGGACAACAGCAAAGAGCTGCACTAGCAAGAGCTTTATGTATGGAGCCAAAAATTATGCTTTTTGATGAACCAACTTCAGCTTTAGATCCAGAAATGATTAAAGAAGTTTTAGATGCAATGGTTAATTTAGCTAAAGCTGGTATGACAATGATTGTAGTTACTCACGAGATGGGTTTTGCAAAAGAAGTTGCTGACGAAGTAGTTTTTATGGATGAAGGTATGATAGTTGAAAGAGCTAAAACAAATGATTTTTTTGCAAATCCAAAAAATGATAGAACAAAGCTTTTCTTGAGCCAAATCCTTTAATAATTCTTTCATATAAGCTTAATGAAAAAAATTAAAATTTTAATAATATTATTTATATTTTTATTAAATAATAACTCAAGCTTCAGCCACGTAAATCATTACGATAACCTTAAATATTTAGAATATGAACTGTATTTAAACAATGCTTTAATTGGATCACATAAATTTCATTTTAATAAAAAAGGAGAATTATTTTATGTTGTGACAGATGGTCATTTTAAGGTCAATAAACTGGGGATAAATTTAATGAATTATCATACAGAAACAGAAGAAATTTATCAAAATGGACAATTATTAAAATTTACATCAAACACAACACAAAATGATAAAAAAAAATATGTTAATTTATCATTTAATAAAAAAGAAAATGTAATCGAAATAGATGGATCATCTTTTAAAGGCAAAACAGGGCCATCAAGCATTGTAGGTAGTTGGTGGAACCACTCAATTATAAATAAAAAAACACAAATAAGTGCAGTTTCTGGAAGAATTATTCCACAAAAAGTTAAATTTTTAGGAAAAAAAAAAATTAATATTAATGATAAAAATTTTGATGCTCTACATTTTCACGTATTGTCTGATGATAATAAACCCGACGAAAAAAAGAAAATTAATTTGCATGTCTGGTATGATAAAGAAACATTAATTTGGATTAAAATGTCTTATAATAAGTTGGGTCGATGGGAATATAGGTTAAAAAAACAGTTATTTTATTAAAATAATTAAAATTGACGCTGATATTCTCAATGTGAGTCAACCATTATTTTAGATAAATTAAGGCCGTTTTGACCCAAAAAAAAAATATTTTTACTGTTGCCTAAAATGAATTTTTCATGTTCAATTTACTTTTTTTCAAGAGCAATTAAGGGGGGTCATGGAAGACAGTTTTAACACTCACTTGGGTAAAAGACTAAGAATGCGAAGATTGTCTCTAGGTTTAACCCAAACTAAAGTGGCAAACGCAATTAATGTCACATTTCAACAAATTCAAAAATATGAAAAAGGAACTAATGGTGTAAGTTCTAGTAGATTAATGCAACTAGCCAACTTTCTAAAAGTTCCTATTACTTATTTTTATGAGGATTTTCCTGGATACAAAGCTGATAGTGAGTTAGATAGCTCTACAACAGACTTAAATTATTCTTTTTTAGTTAAAACTTTTTCAAAACTTTCAGAGTCTGAAAAAACTAAAGTATTGCAAATTTTAAGAAACGCTGGAAATTTAAAAGAGACAGGTTAATTGGCTCCTCGGGCAGGACTCGAACCTGCGACCAATTGATTAACAGTCAACTGCTCTACCAACTGAGCTACCGAGGAATAAAAATCAACATACATTTTTAAAAATATAAAACAACTAATTATTTAGGGCTTTTAACAAAGTTTTTATTGGCAATAATAAACAATTTTTTCTAGCAATGTTCTTTTTGTTCATTATTTTTTTAAAATCTTTCCAATCATTTTTTTGATCAAAAATTTTATTATTAAAAAAAAACTTTGAATTCATTAAAAATTTTTTCACATTTTTTACAGGTTTATTTTTCATTTTTTTTGATAGTAAACCAGCTGAAGCTTGACAATAAATACAAAAATTTCCCTGATATTTAAAATCTTTAATTTTATTTGTTTTCACTGACAGGTAAATTTTCATGTCATCACCGCAACTACTATTTTTTAAATATGAGTAATGAGAGTAATTATCAAGCACTCCATAATCATTCGTATTTGATGCCATCTTAAGTATTACTTTATCTATCATATATATTTCCAATTTTTTTTGGAGGCCACGCCCAGAATCGAACTGGGATGGAAGGATTTGCAATACCTGGGATTCACAAAACCCTCTGTCTCTGGTAGTCTCACACAGTATCAAAGCTAGATAATTCCACAAGCTCAATTTAAGATCTCAAATAAACAATAGAATATCTGGCTTATATATCTTCTTAAACCGGCACGAAACTGGCACGAAAGGATATAGATTTGTTATACTAATTATTTACAGAATATTAATGAAATGAAAAATTCTATTGCCAATATTAAACCAGATTTAATTCAGTTTTTTGATAATAAGAAAAATAATCCATTTACAGTTAAAACGATTTCTAGTGAGTCAACTAAAGAAATATTCTGGAAATGTCCTTTAGGACATTCGTTTAAACAGAGACCAGTTCGCTTTATGCGAAAAGGCTTTTTTTATTGTAAAAATTGTAAAGATCGTATTTTCAAATTATCAAAATTTTATCCAAAAGTGTCCAAAATATTTCATCCTAAGAAAAATCATCCAATAACCATAAATAGTTATCGTCCTTGGAATAAGGACCTCCCATACTGGACTTGTGAAAATAAACATTATTACAAAACAAAATTAAGAATAATCATGAGAAACATTCATTCAAACAAAAAGCACAATTGCCATATTTGTAATGGTCTAGAAGTTAATGAGCAGAATAATTTAAAAAAAATTGCTCCAAAAGTTGCTAGTCAATGGGACCGTAAAAAAAACGGGAATCTTAAGCCAGAAAATTTTTTTTGGAAATCTAGTAAAAGAGTGAATTGGATCTGTTCTAGAAAACATACCTGGGTAACAAGCATTTATCACAGAACAGTTAGTAAATCCAATTGTCCTTTTTGTGATTCTGGATCATCTTTGCCCGAACTAAGGATTTATTCAGAAATGGCACATTTCTTTAAGGGAGTAAGACATAGATATAAATTACTAAATATTGAAGCTGATATATTTATAGATGAGCTAAAAACAGTTATTGAGTATGATGGTTTTTATTTTCACAATAATACCAAGCGTTTCAATAATGATATAAAAAAAAATCATTTATTTAAAGAAAATGGATATAATCTTATTCGCATAAGAGAAGGTAATTTACCAAAAATAGATGGATCTATTAAAGTAGAAAGAGATAAATTTGATAAAAAGTGTATTGATCAAATCTTATATAAGCTCAAAAACTTAAAATTAGAAAAAAAATTACTTCGTAAAATTGATCACTATATTCAATCAAATGAATTTGTTAATGAAAAATTTTTTCATGAATTAAAAGTTAATCTACCATCACCTCCTTATAAGGAAAGTTTAGCCTTTATTAACCCTAAGTTGGCAGCTGAATGGGATTATAAAAAAAATGATCCTTTAAGACCTGAAAATTATACCCCAAATTCAGGGCAATATGCGTATTGGCGATGCACCAAGGTATCAAAGCACAAGAGTTGGAAAACTAAGATTTCTAACCGTACTTCAAGACAATCAGGCTGCCCTAAATGTGCAGATATATTTATTAAAGAAAATTTAATTAATAAAACTAAAAATAATAATTTAAACAATTGTTTTACAAATATTGAAAAAGTCTATGATTTTGAAAAAAATGATATTAATAATTTAGAGACTATAGGATATTGGTCTAGAAGAAAATTTTATTGGAAATGCCCGCATTGTAATTTTTCTTGGAAACAATCTGCTCATCTATTTTGCAGAAGATTGACTGATAAAAACATTGTAAACAAGATTCTGCAATGCAATAACTGTGACAAAAATTTAGATATTAAATTTTTAGGAAGAAAAGTTAAAAATAGACATTAGATTAATTTACTGGCACGAAACTGGCACGTGAGAGTATAAATCCAATTTTTTAATGAAAAGGGTGTTTTTTTTTGTGGAGGCCACGCCCAGAATCGAACTGGGATAAAAGGATTTGCAATCCTCTGCGTAACCATTCCGCCACGTGGCCATATTTAGATTATTAAAGGTTTATTTATAAAAATAAAGCTAGAAGTTTACAAATATTATTAATATTTATAGGTATGAGCCTAGGTAAATATAATCATAAAAAAGTCGAAAGCAAGATTTATTCATATTGGGAAAAGAACAAATTATTTAAACCAAAAAAAAATAAAAAATCTTTTTCAATTGTTATACCGCCCCCAAATGTCACAGGTAGTCTTCACATGGGTCATGCTTTAAATAATTCACTGCAAGACGTTTTGACCAGATATCATAGAATGAATAATTACGAGACATTGTGGCAGCCCGGAACAGATCATGCTGGTATCGCTACCCAGGCTTTAGTCGAGAAGAATTTAAAATCAAAAAATATAGATAAAAATACTATTGGAAGAGAGAAATTTATTAAAAAAGTTTGGGAATGGAAAAAAGAGTACGGTGGAAAAATTATCAATCAATTAAAAAAACTAGGATGTTCATGTGATTGGTCAAGAAGCGCGTTTACAATGGACAAAAATCTTTCTCAGTCTGTAATTAAAACGTTTGTAGATTTGCATAAAAAAAAATTAATTTATAAGTCAAAAAAACTGGTTAATTGGGATACTGTGTTAAAAACAGCAATCTCAGATCTTGAAGTTGAACAAAGAGAGGTAAATTCAAAATTATATTATATCAAATATGAAATTGAAAATTCATCTGATTTTATAACCATTGCTACAACAAGACCTGAAACTATGCTTGGTGACACAGCTATCGCTATTAACCCTAAAGATGAAAGATATTTAAAATATTTAAATAAATTTGCAATATTACCAATAGTTGGAAGAAAATTAAAAATTGTTCAAGATGAGTATGCTGATCCTCAACAAGGTACTGGTGCAGTTAAAATAACTCCCGCACATGATTTTAATGATTTTGAAGTTGGAAAAAGACAAAAATTAAAATCTATAAACATACTGAATGAAGAAGGTAAAATTAATGATAAGGCACCAAAAGAATATATTGGGTTAGATAGATTTGAGGCCAGAAAAAAAATATTAGAAAAATTAAAAGAATTACAACTTTTTGTTAAAGAAGAAACAATTAAGAATAAAGTACCTTTTGGTGACAGATCAAACTCTATAATAGAGCCCTTTTTAACTGAGCAATGGTTTTGTGATGCAAAAAAATTATCTGTAAAAGCAAAGTTTATTGTCAAAAATAAAAAGACAAATTTCTATCCTTCAAATTGGTCTAAAACATATTTTCAATGGATGAACAACATTGAACCCTGGTGCATCTCAAGACAATTGTGGTGGGGCCATCAAATACCAGCTTGGTATGGGCCAGACAAAAAGATTTTTGTTGCTGAAAATCAAAAGATAGCAGAGCTAAATGCCAAAAAATTTTATAAGAAAAAAATTAAGTTAAAAAGAGATCCCGATGTTCTAGATACATGGTTTTCATCAGGTCTTTGGCCTTTTGCTACATTAGGCTGGCCTAAAAAAAATTATTTTCTAAAAAGATTTTACCCAACTTCTGTTTTAGTTACTGGTTTTGATATAATTTTTTTCTGGGTAGCAAGAATGATGATGCTAGGTATGGAGTTTTTAAATAAAGAACCTTTTAAAAAAATCTATGTGCATGCCCTTGTTAGAGATGAAAAAGGGCAAAAAATGTCTAAATCAAAAGGCAATGTGATTGACCCTTTAGAACTTATAGATAAATATAGTGCTGACGCTCTAAGATTTACTTTATTATCTATGGCATCACCAGGTAGAGATGTGAAGTTATCTGAACAAAGAGTTAAAGGATATAGAAATTTTTTAACAAAAATCTGGAACGCAAATAATTTTTTAATGGTAAATAAGTGTGATCTTAAAGGTGAAATAAGCTCAAAAAAACTCTCGTTAAATATAAATAAATGGATTTATATCGAGCTAATAAACACTAAAAAGTTAACAGAAAAATATATTCAAAATTATCGTTTTGATGAGGCTGCCAAAACAATATACAAATTTGTTTGGAATAGTTATTGCGACTGGTATTTAGAACTATCTAAAACAATTTTATTTTCAAATAATAAAAAAGATATTATTGAGGTAAAAAAGACTTCTGGTCAAATATTTAAAGAAATTCTGATTCTTTTGCATCCATTCATACCATTTATAACAGAAGAGTTATGGCTTAAAAACAAGTTGAAAACAAAAACATCAAAGTACCTAATGCACGCTAATTGGTTAAAAGATAAAAAATTAAAAGCTGATAAAGAAGTTGAGAATGTTAATCAAATTATTACAATTATATCTAATATAAGGTCATTTAAAAATGAGTTAAATATAACACCAGGTTCATTCATAGATGTTTCTATTGAAAAGATAGGTAAAAATAAACAAAGTCTTTTTTTTAAAAATGAAGTTGTTATAAAGAAATTAGGTAGAATTAATTCAATTTTAAATCAAGATTTACCAAAGCAATCTGCAACTTTAGTTATTTCAGGAGAAATTTTAAAATTGTACTTTGATAAAAGTGTTGATCTTGACACTATAAAACAAAATTTAACAAAAAAGCAAAGTCAAATACAGCAGGATTTAGACATTATAAGTAAAAAATTAAACAATTCAAGCTTTGTTGAACGCGCACCAAAGCATATTGTAGAGCAAGAAAAAAATAATTATAATGATTTGAAAATTAATATAGATAAAATTAATTTAACGATTAAAAGCCTTAAATGAAAAAATTTGATAAAAAAAAATTACCAAGTAGACATACATCTTTAGGTGCAGATAAAGCTCCACAAAGATCTTTTTATTATGCGATGGGTGAAACCGAGAAGGATGTAGCAAAACCTTTTGTTGGTGTTGTATCTACATGGAACGAAGCTGCTCCATGTAATATTGCTCTAATGAGACAAGCTCAGTCAGTTAAAAAAGGGGTTAAATTTTCTGGTGGTACACCAAGAGAGTTTTGTACTATCACTGTTACTGATGGTATCGCTATGGGCCACGAAGGAATGAAATCTTCCTTGGTATCCAGAGATGTTATTGCTGACTCAACAGAATTAACTGTTAGGGGCCATTGTTACGATGCATTAGTAGGAGTCGCCGGCTGTGATAAATCTTTACCAGGTTTAATGATGGCAATGCTTAGACTTAATGTACCAAGTGTATTCATATATGGCGGATCGATTCTTCCAGGTAGATATAATGGAAAAGATGTTACAGTTTTAGATGTCTTCGAGGGAGTAGGAAAGTATTCTTCGGGTAAAATGAGTGAGCATGCTTTAAGAAAACTAGAATTAAAAGCTTGTCCTAGTGCTGGAGCATGCGGTGGACAATTTACTGCAAACACTATGGCGTGTGTATCTGAGGCCATTGGTTTAGCTTTACCTTATTCAGCCGGGACACCAGCACCATACGGACAGAGAGACAAATATGCTTTACAAAGTGGTAAGGCAGTTATGAATTTGTTAAAAAAAAATATTAGACCAAGAGATATTGTTACAAGAAAATCTTTAGAAAATGCTGCAACTATAGTTGCAGCTACAGGGGGTTCAACTAATGCAGCATTACACTTACCTGCTTTAGCAAATGAAATAGGAATTAAATTTGATTTAATGGATGTTGCAAAAATTTTTAAAAAAACACCTTATCTTGCAGATTTAAAACCTGGTGGCAGATATGTTGCAAAAGATATGTGGAAAGCCGGTGGTGTTCCCATGCTATTAAAAACCTTGTTAGATGGTGGATATATTCATGGAAACTGTATGACAGTTACAGGAAAAACCATGAAAGAAAATTTAAAAAAAATTAAATTTAACAATAAACAAAAAGTTATGAGAAAATATAATAACCCCTTATCAAATGATGGGGGTGTTGTAGGATTAAAAGGTAATCTTGCACCGGATGGAGCAATTGTAAAAGTTGCTGGATTAAAAAAACTTCAATTTACTGGAAGAGCAAGATGTTTTGATACAGAAGAGTCTGCTTATAAGGCTGTATTAAAAAGAAAATACAAAGATGGAGATATTATAGTTATCAGATACGAAGGTCCAAAAGGAGGCCCGGGTATGAGAGAAATGCTTCAGACCACTGGGGCTATCTATGGTCAAGGGAAAGGTGAAAAAGTTGCCTTAATAACAGACGGAAGATTTTCTGGAGCTACAAGAGGTTTTTGCATTGGACATGTTGGTCCCGAAGCTTCTGTTGGAGGACCGATAGCATTGTTAAAAAATGGAGATGTAATCCATATTGATGCTAAAAAAGGTACAATCAATGTTGCTCTTTCAAGAAAAGAATTATCTAAAAGAAAAAAAAGATGGAAACCAAAAAAAATCAACTTTGGAAACGGAACTCTTTGGAAGTATGCACAAACAGTTGGACCGGCATATTTAGGTGCTTCCACACATCCTGGAGGAAAAGAAGAAGTTAAGTGCTACGCAGATATTTAAATGAAAATTAGACCCATCATTCTTTGTGGAGGAGAGGGAACAAGGCTTTGGCAAAAATCATTCAAAAATGAACCAAAACAATTTATTAACTTTGGAGGTTGGACACTTATCGAAAAAACATTAAATAGAATTAAAGGCTCAATTTTTGATTATCCTATAATAAGTACAAATTTAAAATATTTAAAAAAAATTAAATTTTTCCTTAAAAAAAATAAATTTAACAAATATCGAATTTTGTTAGAGCCAGCCAAAAGGAACACAGGACCCGCAGTTTTGTCTGCCGCATTAATTAATGATATTCCAAATAATCAACCTTTGCTTTTTTTACCGTCAGATCATCTTTTGGAAAAAAATAATGTATTTAAAAAAAATTTGACCAAATATTCAAAATATCTCAATAATAAAAACATTTTTTTATTCGGTATCAAGCCTGACCACCCATCTAAAGAATATGGCTATCTAAATGTTAAAAAAGTTAATGGTAGTTTAATTAAAATTTTAAAATTTATTGAAAAACCTTCAATTAAAAAAGCAAGGTTATTAATTAAAAAAAAAGCATTATGGAATTCAGGAATGTTCTTTGCAAGGAAGGACTCTATTATAAATAATTTCAAAAAATTTGATAATGAGACTTTAAAAAGTTGTTATTTATCAATTTCTAAAGCTAAATTGAAGAGAAATATACTAAGGCTTAATAAAAAGTTCTTTTTAGATTGTCGTTCCAATTCATTTGATTATGCTATTTTAGAGAAATCTTCCGATATTAATTGCATACAATTAAATCTTCCTTGGACAGATCTTGGAAACTGGAAGGAAATTTTAAAAGTTTTTAAAAATAATAAATTAAAATATTTTAAAAAGGAAAATGTTTTTAAAAGACCTTGGGGAAAATATATTAACCTTTTCCGTGGAAAAAATTTTTTGATTAAAGAATTAATTGTTAATTCAAAATCATCAATAAGCTTACAAAAGCACAGTTATAGATCAGAACATTGGACAGTAATACAAGGTAAGCCCAGAATAACACTAAATAAAAAAAAATTTTTTGTTAATGAAAAACACTCAATTTTTATACCTGTTAACACCATTCATAGAATTGAAAATTTCTATACAAAACCTGTAAAAATTATGGAAGCCCAAATCGGATCAATTTTAAAAGAAAGCGATATAATAAGATACAAAGATATTTACGGAAGAATTAATTAATATCAAGTTCAATTGGTGTGTGATCTGACGGTTTAATTTTTGATCTTGGTTTTTTATTTATAAATATATCTTTTACACTTTTTAGAATATTATTTGAAACAAGAAAATGATCAATTCTTAAACCATTATTTTT
>CACABC010000011.1 GCA_902530635.1 uncultured Pelagibacteraceae bacterium
AAAAGTATTTTGAAAAGGGCGACCCGTACCATTGTTATTGTCAAAAAACTACAAGACTTATTTCAGAGAAATTTACAAAATATCCGATCAAAACAACATTTCAATCAAGATTCGGCCCACAAGATTGGCTTCAGCCTTATACAGATAAAACGTTAGAAAGCTTACCGAAAGAGGGCAAAAGTAATATTTTAGTTATTTGCCCGGGTTTTTCTTCTGACTGCGTCGAGACTTTAGAAGAAATATCTATTCAAGGCAAAGAAAGTTTTGTTAGCAATGGGGGTAAAAATTTTGATCTTGTTCCTTGCTTAAATGATGGTGAAGACCATATAGATTTACTCATACATTTGGTTAAAAAATATTATACTGGATGAACTCTTATTTATTATTTAAAGCTTTGCACTTGATAGCAGTCATATCCTGGATGGCAGGATTATTGTATCTACCAAGGATATTTGTTTATCATTCTCAAACAGAAAATAAGGAAGTCCATGAAGTATTCAAAGTTATGGAAAAAAGATTGTTTTTTTTCATAATGAATCCAGCAATGATTTTATCATGGATTTTTGGTTTTCTCCTTATTCACTCTATCGGTTTACAAACTTTTAAGGAGTTTTGGTTGGTGACAAAAATGATCTTAGTTATATCTTTGACTTTTTATCACTTTTTCTTATTTAATTGCTTAAAGAAATTTAGTACCCAAGAAAATAATCATACCCCTAAATTTTTTAGAATTATCAATGAAGTTCCTACAATTTTACTAATTGCAGTAATATTTCTAGTGGTTTTTAAGCCTATTTAGACTTGAATATTTCTTTTAAATAACTATATTAAAGGCACTTACCTAAACGACAATAATCATATGAACTTACAAGAATTAAAGAAACAAACGCCCGCAGAACTTATATCGCAAGCTGAGAAGCTTGGCATTGAAAATCCAAGCACTTTAAGAAAACAGGAAATTCTGTTTTCTATTTTAAAGAAGCTGGCTGAAAAAAATGAACAAATAACTGGAGGTGGAGTTTTAGAAGTATTACAAGACGGTTTTGGTTTTTTAAGAGCCATAGAATCCAATTACCTTCCTGGACCAGATGATATTTATGTGAGCCCAAGTCAAATAAGAAGATTTGGTTTGAGAACTGGAGACTCAGTCGAAGGAGAAATAAGGGCACCAAAAGATGCAGAAAGATATTTTGCATTATTAAAAGTTAATCAAATAAATTTCGAGAACCCTGAAAAGGGAAGAAATAAAATAGCATTTGATAATTTAACTCCACTTTATCCAAATCAACAATTAAAAATGGAAGTTGAAAAAAATGTTGCTGAAAAAAAACCTGATCAAACTGCTAGGCTGATAGACTTAGTAAGTCCAATTGGAAAAGGACAAAGATCACTTATAATTTCTCCGCCTAAGGCAGGTAAAACTATAATATTGCAAAATATAGCACATTCCTTAGCAGCCAATCATCCTGAATGTTATTTGATGGTTTTATTAATAGACGAAAGACCAGAAGAAGTTACCGACATGCAGAGAACTGTAAAAGGTGAAGTTATTAGCTCAACTTTTGATGAGCCAGCTTCAAGACACGTAGCTGTTGCAGAAATGGTTATCGAAAAAGCTAAAAGATTAGTTGAACATAAAAAAGATGTAGTAATTCTTTTAGACTCGATTACTAGATTAGGCAGAGCATATAACGCTGTAGTTCCAAGCTCAGGTAAAGTTTTAACAGGAGGTGTAGACGCAAATGCACTCCAACGTCCAAAAAGATTTTTTGGAGCAGCAAGAAATGTTGAACAAGGTGGATCGTTGACAATTATATCTACAGCTCTTGTTGACACAGGAAGCAGAATGGACGAAGTAATTTTTGAAGAATTCAAGGGAACAGGTAATTCAGAATTAATCTTAGACAGAAAAGTTTCAGATAAAAGAATTTATCCTGCAGTAGACATAACTAGATCTGGAACTAGAAGAGAAGAATTGTTGTTTAAAAAAGAAGATCTAACCAAAATGAATGTGCTTCGTAGAATTATAAGCCCTATGGGAACAATGGATGGAATAGAATTCTTAATTTCTAAGCTTAAAAATACAAAAAACAATGCTGATTTTTTCATTTCAATGAATAAACCCAATTAGTATTTGTTGACCTCACGAAAATTATTGTAATATAATGTTTACGTTTGCGGGAGTAGCTCAGTGGTAGAGCGAAACGTTGCCAACGTTTAGGCCGAGGGTTCAATTCCCTTCTCCCGCTCCAAAGCGTGACAATTAAGTTTTAAAAGTCATTTTTATTTAAATTATCGTTTGATATAATTAAAAGTATGAGTGATTTAGCTGATAAAAAATGTATTCCATGTGAAGGCGGGATCCCAAGCTTTGATAAAAGCGAAATCCATAAATATTTAAAAAAAGTAGATGGTTGGGACGTAAAAAGTGATGAAGATAAGATTTATTATTTAATTAAAGAATTTAAATTCAAAAATTTTTTGGAAAGTCAAAATTTTATAAATAAAGTTGGGGAAATAGCTGAGAAAGAAGGGCACCACCCAGATATTTCGTTTGGATGGGGTTATGCTAAAGTTAAAATTTTCACACATGCAATAAAAGGTTTACATGAGAGTGATTTCGTTTTAGCCGCTAAAGTCGACAGAATATCCTAATGGTAAAAATGCCTTGTTCCAGTGAAAACCATTTTAATTTTAGCTTTGTTTGCTAATGCAATAGATTTTTTGTCACGAATTGATCCACCTGGTTGAATTATTAATTTTACACCAGCTTGTATCAACTTTTTTATTCCGTCAGGAAAGGGAAAAAATGCATCTGAAGCAGCAATAGAGTTTCGTAATTTCT
Source organism: uncultured Pelagibacteraceae bacterium (assembly GCA_902530635.1). Lineage (GTDB taxonomy): Bacteria > Pseudomonadota > Alphaproteobacteria > Pelagibacterales > Pelagibacteraceae > Anoxypelagibacter. The sequence goes on from CACABC010000011.1 coordinate 2,846, forward strand.
TCTTCTGAAATCTTTTTGCCTTTTCTACAGCAATTTTGCAACTATCAACTCTGCTTGGTTGCCCTGCTCCAATACCAATAGTTGAAAATTTGTTAGAAATCACAATCGAATTAGATTTTACAAACTTGCATGTATTCATTGCAAACTCTGCAAACTTTAATTCTTGTTTACTTGGTTTTAGATTTGTCACAAATTTCAATTTTTTTAAATCAAAAGTTTTCTTATTTCTTTCTTGTACTAAAAAAGAATTATTAAAATATTTTATTTGATAATTTGATCTTTCTCTATATTTGGATATATCTACTAGAATTAAATTTTTTCTTGATTGAAAAATTTTTAATGCATCTTTATCAAATTTTTTTGCTAAAATTACCTCAAAAAAAGTTTTAGATATTTCTTTTGCAATTTTTTTATTTATCAAATAATTGCATGCAACTATTCCTCCAAATGCACTCACCGGATCACATGATAGGGAGTCTTGAAAAGATTTAATTGGAGATTTATTTATTGATACTCCTGATGGATTTGCATGTTTGACAATTACTGTTCCTGTAGATTTTAGTGATATCAAAATTTCTAAGCCAGCAAATATATCATTATAGTTATTATAGCTTAGGTTTTTACCCGAAATTTTTTTTAAACCCAATTCTTTATCATCAAAACCATGAATATAAATACTGCCTTTTTGGTGAGGGTTTTCGCCATACCTTAATTGTGCTATCTTTTTACCTGTTATTGTCTTTCTATCAGGAAAGTCTATTCCCAATTCGTCATCAAACCAATTTGAAACCAAAGAGTCATAATGAGCAGTAAAACCAAAAGCCTTACTGGCCATATTTTTTCTAAATTTTAAATCAGTAGAACCTTTATTTTGTTTCAATTGGTTAATAAAAGAATTGTAATCATTTTTATCAGTAATGACTAATACATCTTTAAAATTTTTAGCTGCCGCTCTTACCATAGCAGGACCACCAATATCTATATTTTCTACAATATAATTAGAATTTTTTTTATTCAAAACTGTCTCTTGAAATGGATAAAAATTAACTATGAGTAAATCTATATTTTTAAACTTATTTTTTCTCATCTGTAATTGGTGTTTTTTGTTAGATCTATTATTTAAAATCCCAGCGTGAATTTTGGGATGGAGTGTTTTTACTCTGCCATCTAGCATCTCATTAAATTTTGTATATTTAGCTACTTCAGTACAATCATAACCAAGTTTTTTAATCTCTTTGAAAGTCCCACCAGAACTAATTAGTCTAATTTTATATTTTTTTAAAAAATATAATATTTTCTTTAAGTCAGATTTATCTGATACAGAAATTAAGGCATTTTGTATTTTTTTTTGCATTTTAGCTAGATTTTTTTAACTCCCATTTTATATCAGTGTTTTGATTTTCTGCTTTACCATAAATTACAATGCAATGATTGTTTAGTATCTTATTTCTACCCAAAAATAATCCCTTTTCAATTTGTAAATCTTGACCTTCAGATAAAAATATCCAAGATTTATTTCTACTAATCTGTAAAAGTATACTTTTTCCACTCACTGTTTGAACAGCGCTTATACCTGGATAAATATGAAATCTAATACTATAGTCCCCATTATGTTGAATATTATTTTTTTTAATTAGAGTATCTATTCCAGTAACATTACCATTCTTTTTAAAAATTTTTATCAATCTTCTGTGCAGAAAACCATATTTTTTTAAATAAGCATCGTGTGTTGCTGCAATAGATATTTCAGATTTATTCTCTTCTCTCACCTTATCAAATATTTTAAAATTACTTCCAATCGTTGACCCAAAAGTTTTACTTATTAAATTATTTTTTTGAAATTTCACCACTGAAGTATCATTTAAACAAAGAGTAGATTGTGCAGATGTAAATTTACTTATTAATTTTGTTTGCTTTGATATTTTTCTTCCATAACCACAATTAGTTATAATTTTATTATTTTCATGAATATACTCAAATGATAATGGGCCAGATTGATAATCTTTAGAAAATTGATGATCTGGTGGTTCCCCACAATCAAAATATAAAACATTTTTTTTATTTTTAATAATATCAATGTCCCCAACACAATTTAGCTTTTTATCGAATTCGTAATTAAGTTTTTCTAAATATTCTATAAATTCTTTTAGGTTTTTTTCTGTAACGCCATTAAATAATGGTAATTGGTTACTTTCATTTTTAAATGAATTTAAGCAAACTAAATTTTTTTCAATTATTTCATTAAGATAATCTGGCACTGGTTCTTGAGCACCTTTAATCCATTCTTTTATCAACACGAAGTATTGTAAAAATATTATTAAGATTTCAGAATTTTTGTTTCTAGGAAAACCATTTTTATCAAAAAAATTATCTATTATTTTTTTTAATTCTCTTAATCCAAAATTATAATTGTTAAAATATTCTTTAAATACAAGACCAGACAATATTATAGATGCTAAACAGGAAATTTTTGTGGTTTCCTGAGAGAAAATTGGTAAGTTTTTTTTTAAAAAATTAATTTGTTTTATTAAAGATGAAAGAAATAATTTTTGGAAATTATCATCTTTATTAGCTAAAATAATATCTGCATTTGAAATCCAAGCCATTGATCTCTTGCTTAGTAAATTCTCATTCCAAATATCTTTTTTATAGTTCCCATATTTTTTTATCCAAAGAATTACAATTTTTTGTATTGTTTCCTTGTCATTCTTTCTATCAATAAGATTTAGCCACAAAAAACTATGTAGATTTTTTGTTTCATTTATATTTTTAGATTTATTCCAAAAATAATTCGCTTCAAATTTTGAAATTTTTAACAACAAATCTTTCTGATTAAGTAAAGGAGATAGTAAATATGGATTTGGATAAAAAAAGAACCGATTGGGATTTTCTGAAGTTAAAAGTTTATTATAAAAACTTGTTGAAAAAAATAGTTGCCTTATAGATTTAAATGTAATTTTTTTAATTGATAAAAAGTTAAGATAGATACCTTTTAGGTCCAACATTTATTAATTTGAACGAAGTAAACTAATATTCTTTTTTAGGTTCCCTTTATTTTCTTTGAAAATTGTAGAACCAGAAACTAAAATATTTGCACCAGCTTCCTTGGCTAGTTTACAATTCTCAAAATTAATTCCACCATCTATTTCTAAATCCACATTTAATTTTTTTTCAGAAATTATTTTTTTAATCTCTTTGAGTTTACCGACCACTTCAGGCATAAACTTTTGACCTCCAAACCCGGGTTCTACACTCATAATAAGTATCAAATCAATCTTACTTATATAATCTCTAATTAAATCTATACTCGATTTTGGTTTTAATGAAATTCCAACTTTCTTATTCTGTTTCTTTATTAAATTAATTGTATCAGAGATATTATTCGTTGCTTCAGGGTGAAAAGTAATTATATCAGCCCCAGCTTCTGCAAATTGTTCTATGTATTTATCTACCGGAGATATCATTAAATGAACATCAAAAGTTTTTTTTGTAAATGGTCTTAGTTTTTTGATAACTTCTGGTCCTATTGTAATATTTGGAACAAAATGTCCATCCATTACATCAACATGAATATAGTCTGCACCAGCCTTGTCTAAAGAAACAATCTCTGCTCCTAATTTACTAAAATCTGCGGATAATATAGAAGGTGAAATCTTAATTGAACTTGTCATGTTTGTTTAGTTATAGTTTTAAATTATTTTATGTCAAAAAAATATTTAAATTTTTAAAATCTTCCACCAATATCCTCAGTTTGGGACATAATATTTTTTTCTGGCTCTGTTGACATTTCCATTTTAAAAGCCAAAAACCATACTAATATTACTCCTAATACCCAAAAAATAACTTGCCATACCCATATAGATGGCATGCCAAAAGACCAACTTTCAACATTTGCTGGTTTACCAAACATTTCATTGCCAACGATATTACCAGGTCCTAAAGCAAAAAATATCCAAGCTATTGTGACTATCCAAGCACTTGGTTTTAAACTTCTTCTCTTTAAAGAAACATTTTTATGTTCATTTATAAATTCATGAAATTTATTTTTGTGATTAGTTTCTTTTGTTTCCTGAGTTATAAAAGATATCGCTGTGCATGCTATTAAATTAAATATTACTCCCCACACAGATGAATGTACAGTTAATGGCCATTTATTCCATATTATGAGATCACCAAACATCATTTGTCCAATGTCTTCAGTAAAAAAGACTGTAATAATTCCCACAACAATTCCTAATGTAACGCCTTGTTTGGTAAACCATGAAAAATAGCAAATGGCTATTAGAGGAATAAACATTTGGCATGCAATGCTTAAAGCAAAACTACCTAGACCTAAAATAATATTTACAGATTGAATAGACAAAATAATTGACAAAATAAATATGCCTAATAACAATATCCTTGATGAAAAAATTTGTTCTTGATTTGTCATATTTCTAATAAAAAATCTTTTCAAAACATCTCTTGTAAGAATTGCGCTTGAACTTAAAAATAAATAACTAGTTGATTGAATAGAGGCAATTCCACAAACTAATAACAATCCAAAGAAAAGAGGAGAGTAATTTCCAATTACATTAATTAGATGTGGTACTAACGTTTCTATTTCACTTGGAACAATATTTTTTGGAAGAATATTTGATATGTTATTTCCACTTTCATTTATAATATTATTTGATCCAAGAAATATTGAACCGATTCCTATCGGAGTTATAAAAAATATTAATACAAAACCTATAAAAAATGAAATAAGCCAAACTTGCTGACTTCCAAATGATTTTACTTCTCTACTAGAAAAAGTAAGCATTGAAAAACTAGGAGACATTACGATTCCACAAAATCCAAAAACAAAGGTTAAAATCATTGAGCTTGTCCATATTCCTCCGTAAGTAATTTTACTATCTAAAATTTCTACTATCTTAATAGTTCCAGGAATAGAAAGATAGGACTCGTAACTTTCTTTAATATTAAATAAATTTTGTTTTAAACCTGAAATTCTCGATGAGCTCTCATTAAGTAAATCCCAACCTCCGACTAAGTCATATGCAATAAATCCTAAAGCAATAATTCCAAAAATTGTTAGAAGAAATTGCAAAGTATCTATAAAGATTGTAGCCCTTATACCGCTCAAACTTAAATAAACTATCATTACTGAACCTAATAAAATTGAACCTGACCCAGAACCTATTATGTCATCAGAAGCAATACTGATCAGAATTCCCGCGAAAGAAAGTTGCATCGCAATAAACGGAATTGCAAATCCTACAGCTATTATAGCCACAAGAATCCTAATTACATCGCTTTTAAAATATGTTGCCATCATTTCAGCTGGAGTAACAAACCCATACTTTTTAGATAACATCCACTGTCTTTTTAGAAAAAGAATTCCGATTAAGGAAATTGCTATTACACAAAGAGAAGTTGTTGAGAATGGAAAACCATTTAGTAAAGTTAAACTAGGCTGGACGAAAAATAACCAACTTGAAAAAATTAAACCTGTTGCAACTATTGAATGAGCCCAACTAGGCATATGCCTGCCAAATATAAAAAAATCTACAGGAGTGGTAGTTTTTTTATGATTTTTAAATCCACAATAAATACAATAGATCCAAAATAATGTTAAAAAAATTATAAGTGAATAAATTTTTGCAGGCATTTTTTATAAAGTTTTTATTAAATTTTATTGAAATTATCTATTAAATAAACGGTAAATTTCTTTTGCAATGTCACTTTCCAAGGGAAAAGATAGCATACCCATAACGTCATAACCCAAAATATAGGGCATTGCATAGAATCTAAACATGTAAAAAAACCATGCAACGTACAATGGAACAAAGAGAGGTATAATAAAGCTAGGAGTAATAAATTTGAATAGTTTGATAATAGGATTTGTAAGTTTTACAAAAGCTTTCATAAAGAAGAAATTAGAGTCTTCTCTCTGAAAAATATTCATGGCGGATCTTCCTATCAAAGTCCACATTATTATTCCCAGAACATAATCTAATATTAATACCCAAAGTGGCATAGTTTAAATTATCATGTGAGTATATTTGCTTAAAGCAAAAAAAAGGGGCGAATAAATCGCCCCTTTTTATAAATAAAATATTTATTTAGTGTTGTCTTCCAAGAATAGCTCTTCCGCTAGGAACCCTAACGTCATCAACCATCTTTTGAATGGCACTACTAGGTTCTTTAGTCATTAAGCTTACTACAACCATTGCAACTAAGCTTACTGATGCTCCTATAATACCAAATCTTAAGTGGTCAATTCCAAGCCATGGAGTGTTTGCCATAAACTTAGGTCCAACATAAATTAGATATGCTGTACCAGAGATTAGACCTCCAAGTATTCCTGCAACCGCACCTTCTTTAGTAGCTCTCTTCCACCATACACCAAGTACAAGTGGGAAGAATAAGCCTGACATCGCAAAGTCGAATGCCCAAGCTACTGCTCCCAGAATGCTTGTTAATCTCATTGAAGAGATATAAGCAGCGGCAGCACCAATCACTACTAGAAGTACACGAGCTACGATTAGCCGTTTTCTAACGTCAGCTTTCGGATCGATTATTTTGTAGTAGATATCGTGTGATAAACAGTTTGATATCGCTAAAACTAATCCATCGGCAGTTGACATGGCAGCAGCCATACCACCTGCAGCAACTAATCCAGAAATAACGTAAGGTAAACCAGCAACTTCAGGAGTCGCTAATACTACTACGTCACCTCTCATAAACCATTCGTTCAACTGTAATATTCCATCACCGTTGAAGTCAGCAATAAATACTTGTTTTACTGCAGACCAGTTTTGAACCCATTGTATACTTTGCACTTCTGCAATTGATTTTCCAATAATCGCAGTAGGTAAGTTAGGATCCATTAACTGTAGTTTAGATAGTGTTGCTAACATAGGCGCTGAGAAATATAGCAAGAATATAAAGAATAGTGACCAAGCCACTGATTTTCTCGCTGATTTAACAGAAGGAGTTGTAAAGTATCTCATTAAAATATGAGGTAACGATGCAGTTCCTACCATCATACAGATCGCAAGCGATAAGTATTTCCATACAGCCATTCCGCCCGCAGGTACAGCAGAGTGAGGATTAGAAATATATTTTAATCCACCTGGTACACCAGCAGCTTTAATGTCTGCAGCGCTGTTTTTTACTAAGCCAGCTGAAGCTTCAAGCTCCGCTAAACGTTGTACTTCATCACCAAGCATAAAGTGTGGGAATGGATTACCCAATTTACTTCCCATCCAGAATACTGGTATCAAGTATGCTGTTATAAGTACTATGTACTGAGCTACTTGTGTCCAAGTAACAGCTCTCATACCACCTAACATTGAACACATTAAAATACTAATTAGACCAACCCAAACTCCAAGTTCAAATGGAATTTGTAAAGCTCTTGAAGCAATTGTTCCAGTAGCATTAATTTGTGCCGTCACGTAAGTGAATGAAGCCAATACTAAAACTAAGGTTGCGCAAAATCTTGGAAGATTTCCGCCATATCTAGTTCCAATAAAGTCCGGTACAGTATAACAACCAAATTTTCTTAAATATGGTGCTAGAAGAGTCGATACTAGTACGTATCCACCAGTCCATCCAACTAAGAATGCCATGTAGGTATAGCCACCAAAATAAATACCACCAGCCATTGCAACGAACGATGCACCTGACATCCAGTCAGCTGCTGTCGCCATTCCATTAAATACTGTTGGTACTTGTCTTCCCGCTACGTAGTAAGCGTCAACTTGAATAGTTCTAGATAAGTAACCAATTAAAGCATAAATAAGCACTGTAAAGGCTACAAACATAATTCCTATGCTTGCTGCGCTAACACCAGCTGATTCTAGTACTGCCATCAATAAGATGAATACTAGGAAACCTCCAGTGTACAAACCGTAGATCTTGGGAAGGTTTTGTATAAAACCACCTTTAAACATTAGTCATCCTCCTTTTCACCACCATATCCGTGTTCGTCGTCGATTTTCTCCTGTTTGTTAGCAAACCAAAAGATTAAAATTACGAAAGCAGCAAGTGATCCTTGTGCTGACATATAGTAAGCTAGTGGGTAACCAAGAAACGATCCTTGATTTACCGACTCGCCGAACATAAATATTACTATTGAGAAAAAGAACCAAATAGCCAATGTTACAAACATATGGTTTTTGGTCTTTTGCCAATGTGATTCTTTGTTTGACATGTCTTTCCTCCCTTTTTTTGTTAAGAGTATTTTGCGAAGCATACTTAAATCAGCATCAATTTAAAGTCAAATATGGCTAGAAAAGCCTATAATGTTACCCTTTTACAAAGGAAAATAGTCTGATATTTTGATTATACAACGTGAAATTGAATCTTAAAGACTTTGAAAAATATCTATTTCCTATCAAAAGGATATTTTCAAAATACAAACAAATAAAAACAGTTGATCAAGTAAAAACTTTTATACAAGAGCAATCAGCCCAAGTAACCCAAATGACACTGTATGGTTACCTAAAAACCAGGATGGGAGCAAAACATGTAATTATGTTCGAGGATAAAGATTTTTTAAAATCAATTAATATTGCTAAATGGCAAATTTATGGAGCCTCGTTAATTGATTGCACCTTTTTTTGCTTTTCTTTTTTATATAAAGAAAAAAAGTTTCTAAAAATAGACCAAGCAAATCAAATATTTTTTGAAATTTTAAACACTGAAAAAGCTAGTGGCATGGATATAGAGGCCTATAATAATGCAACTAAAGAATTTAATTTAAGATTTACTCAAATAGACTGGGAAACCTACTGTAATACAAATCCTTTTGATAGCAGTAGTAGAGCACTTTATAAATGGGCACCAATAGCTGATGAATTAAAAAAATTAGACAAACAAATAGTACTAAATTCTATGATATTAAAATGGAATAATATTCAAAAAGATTTTAAAAAATTAGTTAATAATTTTGATCAAAACTAAAATTACTTTTCTTTTCTATTTTCAATTAAAGAGTTTACTACAGATGGATCAGCCAAAGTTGTAGTATCACCAAGATCGTGATCTTCATTAGCTGCAATTTTTCTTAGAATACGTCTCATAATTTTTCCTGATCTAGTTTTTGGTAATCCTGGTGCAAATTGAATATAATCTGGCGTTGCAATTGGACCTATCTGCTTTCTTACCCAAAGTTTAAGTTCTCTCTCCAAATCCCCACTTGGATTTTCACCTGCATTCAAAGTTATATAACAATAAAGACCATTACCTTTAATTTCATGAGGAAAACCAACAACTGCAGCTTCTGCTACTTTATTATGGGCTACAAAAGCACTTTCTATCTCAGCTGTACCTAAATTATGGCCAGAAACAATTATTACATCATCAACTCGTCCAGTGATCCAATAATAACCATCTTTATCCCTTCGGCATCCATCTCCAGTAAAATATTTTCCATCAAATTGAGAAAAATAAGTTTCAATAAATCTTTTATGATCTCCATATACTGTTCTCATTTGTCCCGGCCAAGATTGTGTCATACAAAGCCTACCTTTGCACGCTCCTTTTAAAACTTTTCCAGTCTCATCAACAATTGCAGGTTTGATACCATAGAAAGGTTTGGTTGCTGAACCAGGTTTTAGATTAATAGCTCCAGGCTGTGGAGCAATTAAAATACCGCCTGTTTCAGTTTGCCACCAAGTATCAACAATTGGACACTTTTTTTCACCAACTGTCCTGTAATACCACATCCATGCTTCAGGATTTATTGGCTCTCCTACTGTTCCAAGAAGCTTAAGTGATTTTCGGCTCGTCTTTTTCACTGGACCATCGCCTTCTCGCATAAGTGCACGAATAGCCGTTGGGGCAGTATAAAAAATATTTACTTTGTATTTATCAACTATCTGCCACCACCTTGAACTATCAGGATAATTAGGAACACCCTCAAACATTATTGTTGTAGCACCGTTTGCTAGTGGTCCATAAATAATATAACTGTGTCCTGTAACCCACCCAATATCAGCCGTGCACCAATAAATATCTTTATTTTTATAATCAAAAATATACTGATGAGTCATCGAGGCATAAACCATATAGCCTCCAGTTGTATGTAAAACACCTTTTGGTTTTCCTGTTGACCCTGAGGTGTAAAGAATAAACAAAGGGTCTTCTGCATTCATTTCTTCCGCAATACACTTGTCAGAAACATCTTTTGTAATTTCATCGTAAAAAACGTCACGACCATCTACCCAATCAATACTATTTCCAGTTCTTTTAACTACAACACACTTTTTGACATTTGGACATTGAGTTATCGCCTCATCAGCGATTTTTTTTAGTGGTATTATTTTGCCGCCTCTAACCCCTTCATCTGCAGTAATCACATAATCAGACTCGCAATCATTTATTCTTGTTGCAATAGAATCTGGAGAAAATCCTCCAAATATTATTGAGTGAACTGCCCCAATTCTTGCGCACGCTAACATAGTATAAGCAAGCTCAGGTATCATGGTGAGATAAATTGTTACTCTATCTCCTTTTTGAATTCCTATGCTTTTTAATCCATTTGCTGCTTTACAAACATTTTTGTGTAATTCCTTATAAGATATTTTTTTAGTATCACTTGGATCATCCCCAACCCATATTATTGCAGTTTTATTTCCCTTTTTTTGTAAGTGTCTATCAATACAGTTTGATGATGCATTTAAAGTACCATCATAATACCATTTGATACTAACGTCCTGTTTACTATATTTTACATCTTTAATTTTTGTATAGGGTTTAATCCAAGAAATTCTTTTACCTTCTTTTGCCCAAAAATTTTCATTATCCTTAATCGACAATTTATATTTCTTTGCATATTGGGATTGATTAACATAAGCTTTTTTCTCCCAAGCTGGGGGTACTTTAAAAACTATATTTCCATCAGCGTCTTCTGTTTGTTTAGAGTTATTTATTTTAGAGGAAGGTTTTTTATTTTTAAGAGTTTTTATCTTTTTTCTTTTGACTCTTTTCTTTCTTTTAGATTTTAATTTACTTTTTTTTCTCTTAGTTCTTTTAGCCATAACTCCTCAAAATATAATAATTAGTTTATTTTACCCATCTTACAAATAATTTTCCAGCTTTTATAGTCAATAGGCATTACTGATAATCTGCTTTGCTTTATCAATGCCAAGTGAGAAATAGCCTTAGTTTTTTTAATTTTTTCCAAGGAAACAGCTGATTTTAATTTTTTAATAAACCTGACTTGAACAGCTACAAATTTCTTTTCTTTATCTGTTTTGTCAACAAAAGCCTCTTTTATAACCTCAACAATTCCAACAATCTCTTTTCCAATATTAGAATGATAAAAAAAGCAAAGATCTCCTAATCTCATAGATTTTAAATTTTTTGCAGCCTGATAATTTCTCACACCATCCCACGCAACACCTTTAGCTCCAGCTTTTTTTTGTTGATCTATTGACCAAACATCAGGTTCTGATTTAAGTAAAAAATAGGATTTCACCATCTTTAATAAGATAAATTTTATATAACAAAAAACAATATTGAATAAAAAAATAGTTAAATTTTTCAAATAAAACGTGGATAAATTTAATGTTCTATTAAACAATAAAATAACTAATATGCTGAATTAATGAATTTTTTTAGAAGCTTGGTATTTATAATATTATTATTTTTTCCAGCAGCAAACTGTTTTGCAGGCATGGTAACTCATGTGCAAAACGAAACATTTCTTGATGGTCCTTACACATCTGGAAGTAATGAAAATACAAATGACGATATGCAAAGTCGTCAAATTCAAGGAATTCATTTTAATAAAGATGGAACAAAATTGTTGACGAGTTACAACCAGAAACCTAAACTAGATAATGAAAAAGATGAATTTCAATATATTCATGAGTATAACTTATCTACACCATATGATATCTCGACAAGAACTTACGCAGGCAATGGCGAGAGGTGTCAATTAGGAACTACTGGGGGTAATGGTCATAACGGAAACGCTTCACATGATATAGAATTTAGTGAAGATGGAATGAAATTATTCACGTCAAATAAAGGTGACGATATAGTTTATAGATTTGATCTAACTTCCCCGTACGATGTTTCTACTTGTACTTATGCACATGAAAGTACAGATGTTACTGATGCTACATTACAAGACGACAGTAATGCGGGAGAATCAAAAAGTCCAGCGCTTCAAGGTTTTGAAATAAGTGAAGATGGAAAAAAATTGTTTTTATTATTTCATGATACTGGTGCAGGTGCAGACCCAAGCAGATTGCATGAATATAACTTGTCTACACCATTTGATCTAAGAACTTTATCCTTAGTTAAATCTGCAGGGATTAAATTACCCAGCGCGCATGTAGCAAACCCAAACACAATGCGATTTAATAATATTGGAAATAGGATTTTTATAGTAAGTCATAATCTTTCTATATTAAGTGTTACCCAAGTTTCATTAAATTCACCATATGACACTTCTCAATTTACTATAGATGGTAGTATTAAATTAACGGATATAGCTGGGGCTGGAGGATTGAATCAACCAAGAGGAATTAGTTTTAATGGAAGTGGTTTAAAAATGTATGTGGGTCATGACACAACTAGTTCGATTTATGAATTTGATTTAGTTTGTCCTTTTAATATAATTGAAGGTAAATGCCCTCCAATTACAGAAAATAAAGATAGAGCTGGTATGGCCGAGGCTCAAATTGAGATGGCTAAAAGGACCATTCAATATTCGACAGATGGTGCTTTGAACCGTCTTAAATGGATTAGAAGAAATAAAGAAAGACAAAATTTAACAAACCATAATATAAATTTTGATTTTTCAAATCCAAGAATGGCTTCACTTGTTAAAAAAATTAGCAATTCTAAAATTAAAGATGACAAAAAAGATGAGCAAAAAGATATATTTTACTGGAGTGAGGGAAGTATCTCAGTAGGTAAAGTTGGTGAAACAGGCATCTCATCGGCAAAAAAAATTGGAACAAATGCACTAACATTTGGGGCAGATAAATTTACTGATAATAAAGGAATTAAAGGTTTGGCATTAAGGTTAGGGAAAGACGATACTGATGTAGGGTCTGCTGGAAGTAATTTAGATACGGAAACATTTAATTTAACTTATTATTCAACCTCCCCAATTGAAAATGATACAAAATTACTTGATACTGTTCTAGGTTTTGGAAGGTTAAACTCAGATATTTTAACAGTATTAGATGGTAAAAGCACAGATGCTGATAGGACAGGCAATCAATTGTACGGAGCAATTAAATTAAAAGATGAAATTAAGAAAGATAATCTTACTATAATTCCATCCGGACAATTTGATTTTGGTCACACTATATTAAATGCGTATAGAGAATTTGGTGCTGGAGCTATTCATGTTGAAAAGCAACATATTAGAACAAAAAAATTAAGAGCAGCAATGGCGATAGTACAAAATCATTCTCAAGAAGATTATACTTTTAAAACACACGGTAAATTGGAATATTTAGCTGACATCGATCGTACATCTAATTTTACGTATCATTATATCTCTGATGACTCTTCAAGAAATACGGACAGGCTAAGTACTGGCTCTTTACACAACCTAAATGGTGAGGTTGGTATAGATTTTGTATTGCCTAATAGTTTTAGCTTATTTTTAATATATGAACGTAATCAGGCAATAAAAAACGGACATTCAGATAGGCTTCATATTGCTTTAGGATATTTGCCTAACCAAAACTTAAATTATGCATTTAAAGTAGATGCAAGTGAAAATTTAAGATCAAACCTTTTAGTCAGTAAAAAACTTGGGGACTATAAACTTAGCTTTGATCATTCTCATGATTTCTTAAGTGAAGAAGACAATTATTTAAGTTCAATTAATTTAATTAAAGATTTTTAAATGAAAAAAAAAATAATAATTTCATTATCTTTAGCGTGGCTTTTAATAGTGGGTTATCTTACATGGTATAATGGTATAAAAGCTTCTGGAAGATACAAAGGTTTTAATTGGGAGGAATGGTTTTGGTTTGGTTTTATTCCTCTTTTATCTATTTATTTGTTTTATTTTATTTGGAAACCTGAGGCTTTTAAAACTTTAATTAAAGATATAAAATCATTATTAGACTAATATGGAATTTATAATTTACACACCCAATTTAGAAATAGTTTACCAGGAGGGTGTTATTTTTTTAAACTATATAATCGAGCAGATAATAGAAATTACTGCTCAGATAAAAACTTAATTTGTTCTTAGAAAATTATTTTTTCATTTTTATTATTGGAGCTATAATAGGCAGTTTTATAAACGTCTGTATTTACCGTCTACCCAAAAATCTAAATATTGTTTGGGATAGATCTTCCTGCCCACGATGTAAAAAAAAAATTAAATGGTTCGATAATATTCCGATATTTTCATTTATTATTTTAAAATTGAAATGCCGATACTGTAAAAAAGCTATTTCGGTACAATATTTCTTAATTGAATTTATCTCAGCTTTATTTCTTTGTAGTGTTTTTGCAATAGTACCTAATTACATCGATATTTTTTTAGTCAGTATAGTTTTTTATATTTTTATTATAATTTTTATGATTGATTTAAAGCATTATATAATACCTGATAGTTTAAATTTTTCTTTAATATTAATTGGTATTTTTAAAAACTTTTTACCCGAAACTACACTAAACTTAAATCAAGACATGCTCCAATCTTTTATAGGCGGTGCATTAGGTTATCTTATTATTTGGTTTATAATAATTTTATATATGAAAATAAGAAATGTTGAGGCTATGGGCTTTGGAGATGCAAAACTTTTATCAGGTTTGGGTTTTCTATTCGGTATCCAGTCAATTTTTTTTATAATTTTTATCGCGGCTATTTTAGGTTTAGTATTTTCAGTTCCTAAATTATTGACTAAAAAAAGCTCTCTTAAATCAGCGATACCTTTTGGACCATTTTTAATTGCCGCTTCAGTGATTTATTTTTTTTATTTTTGATGGATCTTAATCTATCTCTCTCCAATACTGAGTTTGAACTGTACCTCCAGTAGCTTGTGCCCCAGATTTTCCAGTTATCAAGTTTCCAGATGATGTAAATCCATCAATATTTTCTTTAGCTTCACCAGCGATACCAACATATAGATTGTCTCCTTGAACAACAACTTTTGATAAAACTCCAGTTCCAAGTGTAACATTTAAAACTGAGTTTCCACATTTTGTGTCATATCCAGTTAAAATTGCTTTTCCAGTCTTACAAGCATTAGTTCCAGTAGTAGGTTCATAGATTGGAAAGTAAACTCTATTTTTATCTACCGTTGGTTCTGCAGTTAATTTTTGATAATTTGGTAAATTTACATACCACCCTAAATCGCTAGAGTTTGGACAATTGGGTGCAGTTTTACACTTTGAAATATCTCCCGGTGGAGATACTAAAGCAAAATTTGGAAAATCTTTATCTTTTATTCCATAAAGTCTATTTTGAATTTGACTAGACTGTTCTTGTAGTTTTTGTGTATTACCAGTTCCAAAGTATAACCACAAATTACTATCATTATTAATAGTTGCACTTGGCCTTGTATAAATGAATCTACCGTTATTTGAAGTTGCCTCAGTAATGAATAGAGTAGTCTGCCCTATGTCTTCTTTGATAGTTTTAAAACCACTACTAGATGAATCAGTATCTATTGTAAATTGTTTAGTTAAGTCTATCTTCGTCACTTTACCTTCAAGATCAGTAGCATAAACTAAAGCACCCTCATAATTTGCTTTACCAGTTCCGTCTGCAGTTATCACTGTTAAATCTGCTGGTACTGAATTCACTATGTCATTTGACATTATTCTAAAAATTGCAGTTCCTGTATTACCAGAGTTCCGGGTGCCTGGCCAAGGGGTATCAAAATCTACAGTGTCAACACATTCTAAACTTCCGACTGTTTTAAAATTAATTACGTAACTTACTGCAGGAGTAAATTCTGCTGTCACTGCTCCACCAGAGCCAGGATCATAACAAATATTTGGATTCCAATTATGAACTTTAAATAATGTATTTTCTGTCCCAGTTGTTGGATCAGGTTCTAAAATTCCTCCTACTCTAGAAAATAATGTTCCGGTGCTTCCTCCTATCTGAGTCTTCTTATCTTCTATTTCTATTGATTTTAATAATTTACCCTCATTTTCCATATCAACAACAAAAACCGCTGAACCATAATTTGGATTGACTGCTTGGTTATAACCGCCCCCGAAAACAGCAACCCATCTGTCTTTGCCGTCAACTTTAATTCTTATCACTCTTGGACTTGACCAAGTTTCTCCTAATTTTCGAAAGTCAAATTCAGGAAGAATACTTCCACCTGCATAACTATAATCACTACTTAATCCAGTACTATCCCAGTGAGTTATTACTTGATTTACTGGATCGTTCTTAATTGAAAAAATTTGTTTTGGACTATTAACATTAGTTACATCTAAGGCAAAAAAACCATTTCCTCCTGCACCTAAACCACTAATTAAAATTGTTCTCCATCTTGGATTTGAAATATTATCATTTGGTGTATCATCGTAATATATATCTTTGACAATAGGCGATCCATCCACGCCATAAATAGGATTAGTTGCGTTTGCTTTAGTAGATGGAATACGTTCTAAGTTTCCAGCCACCGCGGGAGGAATAAATCCCCACAGTTCTTCACCATCAGATGTTTTGAAGGCATGTAGAATACCATTATTTGCCCCTGCATAAATAACTTCTTCTCGGTTAGTGCATGTCACTCCACAGGAATTATTAATTTTAAAATTATCGTAATTATTATCAATTCTATATTTTGTGTCTGTCTTATCAAAATTTGATGTATTTGATGCTGTAGAAGAAGCCTCAGGAGCTCCGACTACAACAAGGTTAGAATGGTAAATATCTGCAAGTTTATGTATGTTATCAGTAGTTCTACCATCTCCATTTTGATCGTAAGTATCAATACCCCTTATAAAATTTATTAAATTATCTAATTGAGTATTCGTTGGTGTAGATGTTGGGAATATTAAGCTTGCTAATTCATCTCTATTATTAGTTACAAAATTATTTAATCCAGAAGATGCAATACCAGTTGTCCATATATTCCTTTCAGATGTTCTGTTATTAAGTTTTTCTGCTGCATCCCATGATACAGCACCAAGAGTTCCATTATTATTTAATTTATGTTTTTTAATACTACCCTCCCATTGCTTATTATTTGCGTATTCAAAAGTTGCCTGGTAAACAAAATCTCCTTTTTGCACATCAGACATAACTGCAGGTGTTGTGAAGGTAAGCCTTCCTGATATAGCCTGCTTAATAGCATCGGTTAATGTTGCTAATAATTGAGTTTCATTGTCCGCATAAAGTGGAGTAGTAGTGCCCCCAGCCGTTGCTAAGGTTGCGTATCTAGAATTTGCTCCACTTAAAGCAAACCCAACAGCAAAAGTTTTTACTTTGTGTTGGTCTTTTAAGGCAGCAGCTTGAGTTATTACTCCTCCATGATTTCCCCAAATACCATCACTTATCACAATTATATAATTTTGAGCGCAGTCTTGACCATAATTAGGAACAGAGCCATGTTGTGTTTGACCAGTATAGTATCGTCTAGCAAAGTTTAATGCATAGTTAAGATCAGTCCCACCTCTTGCTGATACTCTACCAACACTGTTATATATTCTTGTTGCTCCAGTATCACTAATAGGTACAAGAAGTCTTAATCTATTAGGAGATCCCCATTCTATTAGACCAAAATTCGCTCCTGAAGTAAGATCAGTATTAGAAACTATTTGTCTGATAACTTTTTTTGCGGCTGATATTCTTGTAGCAGAGCGACCACCACCTATTTGCATTAATTGGTTTAAATTCGTGTCATATTTTACCACACGGTGTCCACGATAATCTGAAACAAAAATGTTATCACTTGAATCAGTGTGCATTCCATAAGGATTTCGAAAACCTGTTTTTTGTGATAAATAAGTTAAGCTAGAATTATACTTACGTAGCCTGGTGATTTCAGTAGCGTAAATATTACCGCTGCTATCAAAACCACTGTCAGTAATATATCGATTTCTGCTTATTTTTCTTTGTAAAGTTAAGGAGCTACCATCCCCACTAGTAGCGAATTCAGAAATCATTCCTCTAAAACTTGAAACAATTAATCTATTACCTGCACTATTAAAAGACATTCCCCACGCGTAGCTAATATCCGAGTTATGTGTTGTGAAGTTGTGTTGAGTATTAGTTCCTCTATTAAAGGTCTCAATACTTGAGCCGGTATTTCCAACAAAAACAAAATTATTATTTACAGCTATTCCATTCGGTCTTGAAAACCTTGTTGTTGTAGTTGCAACGCAACCCCCATTTAAATCTAAGACTACTAATCTATTACCTGTGTGGTCAGCTATATAAATTCGATCACCGTATACTTGAAATTGTCTTGCATCTCGCCATTGATCACATCTAGTTCCGTATCTTCCAAAAGATCTTAAAAAATTTCCAGAACTATCAAATTTTTTAATTCTGTCATAAGCATATTCCAAAACATAAATATTTCCTGAGCTATCAGTTTCAACGTCTACCGGATAATAGAGATTATTTGCAGTAGACAGTCTCGTTCTCATACTTCCAGAATTATCCAACATGATTAAAATATTTGCAGGAACATCAGAGGTACCTGTACCAGGAGGAGGATTTTTTGCTAAAAGTTCTAATGGAACAACTAGAAAAAATATAAAAAATATTATTCTTGTGTATCTAACCATTTTCCAACTTCGTCTAAGTATTTATTTAATTCTGAAGAGTATAGTTTGCTACTTACCTCTAAAAGTTCTGCATTGCCTTCATGTATATCTGATCGAATATAATTAATGATATCATTTCCAATCTCCCAGACGTAACTACCTCTCCAGTTTTTTTTTTCAATTCCAATAGGAAGATTAAATGATCCATACTTAAGCATAGCAAAATCTAACAAGGCCGTATCATCCATATTTCCTCTCAAAAATGTTATTAAAACCAATTTATTATCCATAAATAGATAATCTAATTTTGTACCTTGTAGTTTTTTATTGTTTTTACAAACGTCCGTTATTGGGGTTATTACATTTTCGCCACCGAACTGGTTTTCAAATACCAGTGCGCTTGGACTTATTGAAACAAGTTTATCTTTTTTATCTCCAAAATTAAGTACTTTAAAATCACATGCGTTCGTGGGTTGTAAACTTAAAATAAAAATAAATAATATTAAAAATATTTTTTTCATTTAATTTACTAATGTAATTGTTGATTGTAATACAGTAATTACATTACTTTCTGAGTTACAGGATGTTTTGTTTGCATCACAACCACAAGAGTAAATGTTGTAAAAGGTTGCAGTTGAGGCTCCTGTATTTTTGTAAGTCGTACCTTGAGAAACATCACCCCCTGTGGCACCAGATACAGTAGAAGTTTTTGCTGTTTGTGTATTTCCATTCTGATCTGGAGTATAAGTTATAAAATACTCGTAACTATAATCAGATAGTTTTGTTTCACCACTTATCAATTCACTTAAATCTTTTTTTTCAATTTTGTCTTTTATCAATTTTGGATTAGACAATTCAGGAAAAAAAGAAGTTTTACAAAAACTTAAGTTATTTCCTGGTCCACTACCAGGAGCAAGAGATGTTTCACTTGCTAACCATTTCTTTGCTTCAGTTATTCCTGTTTCAGCTGCATAGAAAGTTTGTTGTTTTATATTAAGGTTTCCATTTCTT
>CACABC010000012.1 GCA_902530635.1 uncultured Pelagibacteraceae bacterium
ATTTATGAAAATAATTTAGTAATTGGTAGGGCTAATAGATTTCTTTTGCCAATATCAAAAAAAATATTAGTTTCAACTAAAAGTGTAGAAGGTATAAAGCAGAAATATCGAAACAAAATATTTTTATCTGGATTCTTTTTAAGGAAAGAAGTTTTTGAAATAAAAAAGAAATATACAAATGAAAAACAAAAAAAATTATCGATTTTAATCATTGGAGGTAGCCAGTCAGCAAAAGTATTTGGTGAACATTTACCGAAAATAATTAAAAAATGTTGTGAAAACAATATCAAATTTAAAATATATCAACAATGCTTAGATAATCAAAAAGACAAGCTTGATAAAATTTATAAAGAATTAAATTTAGATTTTGAACTATTTACTTTTACAAATAATTTATTAAAATTTTATGAAAGAACTGATATTGCAATAACTAGATCAGGAGCTTCATCTTTAGCTGAGCTTGTGAATTTAAAAATTCCATTTGTAACAATACCACTGCCATCTTCAATAGATAATCATCAACTTAAAAATGCAATGTATTTTGAGCAAAAAGGATATTGTTTAATAGTTGAACAAAAATATATCTTTGAAAAACTTTTTGAAACGCTTAAAGATCTTAATCAAGACAGAAATAAATTAATTAATTTTAAAGAAAAAATGGCAAAGCATACAGACCGAGAAGTTCTACCAATAACAAAAGAATTAATAGAGAGTTTATTAAATGTATAGATCTAAAATTGGTCCTAGAGAAAGAATTCATTTTGTTGGTATTGGAGGCATTGGCATGAGTGGCTTAGCCCAAGTGATGAAAGATATGGGTTTTAATGTTCAGGGAAGCGATGTAACAAATAATAAAAATGTGGATAGATGTAAAAAAATTGGTATCAAAGTTTTTGCTAAGCAAAGAAAAGAAAATATTAAAAATTCAACAATTATTGTTAGATCGTCAGCAATAAAAGATAATAATCCAGAAATTAAATCTGCAAAAAATAAAAAGCTAACTATTCTAAAAAGAGCAGAAATGTTAGCCAATGTAGTTTCACTAAAAAAAAATATTGTAATAACAGGTTCACACGGAAAAACTACTAGTACATCCTTAATTTCAAAAATACTTCATGAGGCAAAATTAGATCCAACAATTGTTAATGGTGGAGTTATAAATTCCATAAATAACAATGCTAGATTTGGTAAAGGTGATTGGGCAGTCTTAGAAGCCGACGAGTCTGATGGAAGTTTTTTAAATTTGCCAATTAATTATTCAGTTATTACAAATATAGACAAAGAACATATTGATTATTATAAAAATTTTAAAAATCTAAAAAAATCATTTTTAAAATTTATTAACAAAACACCCGCTGTAGGTAAAGCATTTTTATGTATTGATGATAAAGTGATAAAAAAATTAATACCAAAAATTAAAAATAAAAATTTTTTAACTTATGGGTTTTCTGAAAAAGCAAATTTTAGAATTTTTAATGCAATTTATAAAAAAAATTATTCAGATTTTGACTTAAGAATATCCATCAAAGGTTTTAAAAATACTATTATTAAAAAAATCAGATTAAATCTAATTGGTCGATATAACGTTCTTAATTCAGTAAGCGCTATTGCTGTAGGTTTACATATTGGAATAAAAATAAACATTATAAAAAATTCACTTAAAAAATTTACTGGAATACAAAGAAGACTAACAAAAGTTCACGAAAGAAATAATAAAGAATTTTTTGATGATTATGCATCATCCTACTGAAATAAAATCTGTATTGGAGAGCATCAAAATGACCTGTAAAAATAGAAAAATTATTGCTGTATTTCAGCCTCATAGGTATTCTAGACTAAAGTTTTTAAAAAAAGATTTTGCATCTTCATTCAAAAATTCAAATTTAGTAATATTATGTCCGGTTTATCCTGCTGGAGAAAAAATTGATAAAAATTATGACCAAATTGCATTTGCAAAATTAATTACTTTAAATTCCAAGGTTCAAGTAATTTTAATCAAAGATGAAAAAGATCTAAGAAGATTTTTTATTAAAAATTTAATAAGTAATGAGTTAATTATTTGTATGGGTGCTGGATCTATTTCTCAATGGATTAGACAGATGAAAATATAAATGAGTAAAATTATTTTAAACAACGAAAAACTTTCAAAGTACAATTGGTTTAATCTAGGTGGTCCAGCAAAATTTTTTTTTAAACCTAAATCTATATCTGATATTAGAGAATTTTTAAAAAATGATAATAAATTAAATAAAAATATTCATGTTTTGGGCGCTGGTTCAAATACTCTTTTTAGAGACGGTGGTTTTGATGGCACAATAGTAAAGTTAGGAAAAGAATTTGCTTATACTAAAGTATTTGAAGATGGAATAATTGAAGTCGGTGCAGCAACACTTGATAAAAAGGTTTCAGATTTTGCAATGGAGAATTCCATAGAAGGGTTTGAATTTTTATCTTGTATTCCAGGAACAATCGGTGGAGCAATTACTATGAATAGCGGTTGTTATGGATATAGTATATCAAAATATATAGTATCTATTGAGACATTATCACTTAATGGTGAATTAAAATCATTTAATCCAAATCAGGTTAAATTTTTTTACAGAGGATGTAGTTTTGGTGAAGATTTAATTATTTTAAGTGTAAGGTTAAAAGGAAAAATTGGAATAAAAGAAAAAATTAAAGAGAAACAAATTAAGTTTATTGAACAAAAAAGAAAAACTCAACCTAGCAGAATAAAAACTTGCGGAAGTACATTTAAAAATCCTGAAAATAATAAAGCATGGGAATTAATAAAAAAATCAGGATGTAGAAATTTAACCGTGGGAGATGCTAAACTTTCCAAACAACACTGTAACTTCTTTTTAAATAATGGAAATGCGAGTTCATCAGATATAGAAAAATTAATAGAAGAGGTGAGAAATAAAGTTTTTTTAAAAACTGGCATCAAATTAGAATTAGAAATCAAAATAGTAGGGAAAAAATAAATTTGTCTAAAAAAAAAATTCTTGTTGTTTTAGGTGGAACCTCCAAAGAGAGACAGATTAGTTTAGAAACAGGTGCAACTTGTATAAAGTCACTTAAAAAATCTGGATATAAAGTATCAAGATGTGATCCAAAATTTTCTTCGATAACTGAAATTAAAAAAAATAAGGTTGATGTTATTTTTAATGCACTTCACGGCAAAGGAGGAGAGGATGGAAAAATACAAAGCTTTTTTGAATATTTGGGTATACCTTACACACACTCAGGAGTTGTCTCATCTATGCTTGCAATGAATAAATATTTTTCTAAACAAATATTTATAAAAAATAAAATTAAAACTCCTAATTATTTTTTTTTAAATAAAAATAATTTTTATAATGTTAATTTAAAAGAAAAAATAAAAAAAAATAAAATTAAATTTCCTATAGTAATCAAACCGAATGACGAAGGATCAAGCATTGGTGTAAAGATTTGCAAAACATTTCCATCTCTAGTGAAGTCTTTTAAAATTCTCAAAAATAAATACGATAATTTAATTTTTGAAAGCTTTATACCTGGAAAAGAAATACAAGTTGCTGTTATCGGTGGCAAAGCTATTGGTGCAATAGAATTAAGACCAAAAAGAGAATTCTATGATTATGATGCAAAATATAAAAAGTCCTCAAATACTCTGCATGTAATGCCAGCAGAAATTTCTAAAAAAAAATATATCCAGGCTTTAAAAATTGCAAGTAAAGCTAACAAAGTACTTAAATGCAAGGGTGTAGTTAGATGTGACTTCAGATTTTTTAAAAATACTTTTTATCTTTTAGAATTGAATACACAGCCTGGTATGACAGATCTATCATTGGTTCCAGAAATATTAAAGTATTACAAAATTTCATTTACCAAACTGGTTAAATGGATGGTCAACGATGCAAGTTTAAACAGATGAGAAGGAAAAATATTTTTTTTTGGCTTTTAACTTTTATATTTCTTACAACTTATAACTTCGGATTAAATAATGGACCATTAAATTCATTTTTTAAAATAAATAAAATAGAATTAAATGGCATTGAAAATGCAGAAATATTTACAATAAAAGAAAAATTAGAAAAATTTAAGGGGCAAAACATAGTTTTTATAGATCAAAAAAAATTAATTAATCAGATTTATAACTTAGATTTTGTAAGAGACATTAAAATAAAAAAGATATATCCAGACAAAATTATTATAACAATTAAAGAATATAAACCTCTAGGAATTTATCTAGATGACGAAGCAAAATATATTTTGCTAGAGAATGATAGGGCACTTAAAAGTTCCAATGATAAGTTCAGTTATTTACCTTTTGTGTATGGGAAACATGCCAATAAGAATTTTAGTTTATTTTATTCAATTCTTGAAGAAAGTAATTTTCAGACTGATATTGTAGATAATTTTAAATATCACGAGACTAACCGATGGGATATTTTATTAAAGAATGGAAAATTAGTAAAATTACCATCTGAACGTGATAGAACAATCGAGTCTTTAAAAAAATTTTTATCAATTTACCAAAAAGAAAAATTTAAAAAATTTAAAGTATTTGATTTTAGAGTAAAGAATCAATTAATAATACAATAAGAGATTTTATGGAAGAAAAATTAATAATTGAAATTAATAACGACCAAATTAAATATGCAGTATTTAGAGCAGATGAAAATTATAATTATAGTATACTAACAAAAAAACTTTCACACAATGTAGGAATTAAAAAAGGTAAAATTATTAACTTTGATTATACAGTTAAAACAATAAATAAAGACCTGCAAGACATTGAACAAAAAGTTAAAATAGTTTTTAAAAATATATCAGTAGTTCTTAACCAGAAAGATATATTCTGCACTAACCTGAGTGGTTTTAAAAAACTCAATGGATCAAAAGTTGAAAAAAGAGATTTAGATTATATTTTAAATGAAGCCAAAAGTTCTATATCAAAAAATCAAGAAAAAAATTCAATATTACACATATTAAATTCTAATTTTATTATAGATAAAATAAAGCAGAATAAAATTCCACTTAATCTATTTGGGGAACATTTAAGTATGCATATGACGTTTATATCAATTCCAAATAATAATTTAAAAAATATTAATTCTGTACTAAATTATAATGATTTAAAAATTGATAGAATTGTAAGTAAACCTTTTGCTGATAGTATATATTTACTTAATCAAAAAAAAGATTTGAAAAATTTTGTAATCATTAATGTAGGTGATGATTTATCTACTGTTTCACTTTACGAAGATGCTTCATTAGTTTTTTTTAAAACTTTTCCTTTTGGATCTAATACTATTTATGAGGACTTAATACAACTTTGTTCATTAAAAAAAGATGAAATAGAATTAATTATAAACAGTTTAAATCTAGATGATTTACAAAAAAATAAAAATAAATATATAGACCAAAAATTTTTTACAGTATCGGACTATAAAAAATTAAGTGTTGAGCACTTTCAAAATATAATTGATGCAAGAATAAAAGAAATAATTGACTACAATTTCAATGAAAATAGAAATTTAAGTTATTTATACAACAAAATTTCTAATATTTATTTGTCTTTTGAAAATGATATTATTCATCAAAACTTAGGAAGTTTATTTAAAAAAGCTATAAATATTGAACAAAACAAACTTTTTATAGAAACATATAAACAGGATGATTTCAGCTCTCTCATGGGTGCTGCAGAATTGCTTTTCAAAGGTTGGCATAAGGAGGCAATACCATTTTCTTTAAAGAAAAAGTCGATAATTTCAGGTTTTTTCGAGCGTTTTTTCTGAAAAGTAATTACCGTAGTGTTTTGTAATATTAGTTGTTTTTAACCACATTTCTTAATTTTGTATATTTTCTCTATGTGGGAAAAAAATCAAAAAACGCTTAAAAAAGAAGTAAATTTTTCTGGTATAGGTTTACATTCAGGTTCAAAAGTAAACGTAACTCTATCACCAGCAAATTCTAACTCTGGTATAATTTTTAAAAGAATTGATTTAGAAAAAAATAATGAAATAATAGCGAACTTTAAGAATGTTTCCTCAGCAAAATTATGTACTAAAATAGACAATGGTGCCGGAGCAAACGTATCAACAATAGAACATTTGATGGCTGCATTTTATATATGTGGTGTAGATAATTTAATTGTAAACCTAGATGGTCCAGAAGTTCCAATAATGGATGGATCTGCAAAAGATTTTGTTGAAATTATAAAAAAATCTGGTTTAAAAAATTTAGAAGGTAAAAGAAAATTTGTAAAAATTAAAAAGAAAATAGAATTAAAAGATGACGAAAAATTAATAAGCATAACACCCTCTGCCAACAGGTTTGATGTTAAGTTTACTTTAAAATACGAAAGAAGTCCTCTTATACAAACACAAACAAATAACACAAATTTTGAAGATAAAAATATAGAGGATATTTACTCTGCAAGAACTTTCTGTTTGTACGAGGATATAGAAGAAATCAAATCTTTTGGTTTAGCTAAAGGTGGATCTTTAGAAAACGCTGTTGTGGTTAAAGGAGATAAAGTTCTAAATGAAGGTGGACTTAGATCAAAAAAAGAATTTGTAAATCATAAAATCTTAGACTTAGCTGGAGATTTTATGTTATCAGGTGCAAGAGTAATTGGTTCACTTGAGTGTATACATGGAGGACACGCTCTAACGAACAAATTTTTGAAAAAGATTTTTTCAGATAAAGGCAATTATGAAGTTGTAGAAAATCAATCTTCAACATCAAATGTAAGAAAAATCCTTCCTCTAAATAAGAGACTTGCCGCTGTAAACGCTTAAATTTTAACAATATTTTACGCGAACTGTTTTTTTTGTTATTAATAGAACCATGCGTAAAATTTTAATATTTTTTCCATTATTAATATTATTTCTAGCTTCATGTGGTGGAAATCGAGACCAAGCTATGAAACCACCCTCCACAAATGAAGAGGCAATTCAAACCTATCAAGATGCTTTAAACAATTTAAAATCTGGTCAATATTTTTATGCTTCGAAAAGATTTAGTGAAGCAGAAGGAATGTTATCAGAAATAGATGCAGCTGCAAAGGCAGCACTAATGTCGAGTTATTGTTTGTACAATATCAACTCTTATGATGAAGCTATTTTAAACTTAAGAAGATTTATAAGAATTTATCCTGCAAGTCCTCATGTAAGCTACGCTCACTATTTGATAGCAATTAGTTATTACGAACAAATTCTTGATGAAGATAAAGATATTCAACCTTTACTTAATTCAAAGAAACAAATAGAGGATTTCATTAAAAAATTTCCAAATACAGATTACGCAATTGATTTAAGATTTAAATTAGATTTAGTTATTAATCAACTTGCAGCCAAAGAAATATCTATTGCAAGATATTATATTAAGACTGAAAAATGGATTGCTGCAATTAATAGACTTCAGTTTGTTGTTGAAAATTACGATAAAACAATATTTGTTGAAGAGGCCTTGCATAGGCTTGTCGAAATATATTATAAAATAGGTTTAGAGGAAGAAGCCAAAGTTGCTGCGGCTTTATTAGGTTATAATTATAATTCTGGTGAATGGTATGAAAAATCTTACAAAATATTAAACACTAATTATAAGTCACCAATAATTAAAAAAGATAATGAGAAAGACAGCCTCATTAAGAGAACTATAAAAAAAATACTATTTATTGATGAAAAATCAGGAAAAAATTAAAAATCTATATAAAGAAAAGATTAAAAAACTTTTAAAATTTAACAACGCATATTTTGAAAAAGACTCGCCAATTGTCTCCGACTCTGTTTTTGATAAACTCAAAGAAGAATTAATTGAATTAGCTGCAAAAAATCCATATTTAAAAAAAATTGAAAATCTAGATAACCTTATAGGGTCAAAACCTTCAGCTAAATTTGAAAAAATAAAACACGTTAAACCAATGCTTTCTCTAGGTAATGCTTTTCAGATAAAAGATATGTTGGACTTTAAAAAAAAAATAAACAACTTTTTAAATATTAGTTCTGAAATTGAATTATCCTCAGAACCTAAAATAGATGGTATTTCAGCTTCTTTAAGATATGAAAATGGTAAATTAGTTTATGGGCTTTCAAGGGGCGATGGAATTTTTGGAGAGAACATAACTGAGAATTTAATGACCATAAAAGAAATACCAAGAAGTTTGAAAAATCCACCTAGAATTATTGAGATTAGAGGGGAGGTATATATAGGTAAAAAAGATTTTGAAAAACTCAAAGATAAATTTGCTAACCCAAGAAATGCTGCTGGTGGTTCTTTAAGACAAAAAGACTCTGCACAAACCTCAAAAATACCTTTAAAATTCTTTGCCTATGGTATCGGAGAAATATCTCCTCAAATTTTTAAAAACCAAACAGATTTATTAAACCAACTTAAATCCTGGGGATTTCCAGTAAATTTTTATTGTAAAAAAATGAAATCTATAGATGCAGTTGAAAAAAACCACTCTGATCTTGAATCTTTAAGATCAACACTTAATTATGATGTAGATGGTATTGTATACAAAGTTAATAATTTTGATTTTCAAGAAAGGCTAGGCTCAACATCTAATTCTCCAAGATGGGCAATTGCTTATAAATTTTCATCAGTCAAAGCTTCTTCAAAAATTAATAATATTGTGATTCAAGTTGGAAGAACTGGTGCAATCACTCCTGTTGCTAAGATAAATCCAGTTACTGTTGGCGGAGTCGTTGTTTCTAATGCCACTTTACACAACGAGGACGAAATTAATAGAAAAGATATAAGGGTTGGAGATACAGTCACTATTCAAAGAGCGGGTGATGTTATTCCCCAGGTAGTTTCCGTTGATATATCTAAGAGAAACAAAACTAGTAAAAAATTTATTTTTCCAAATAAATGTTTGTGTGGTTTTACTACAAAAAAAGAAATTAGTATGACTACGAAAAAAATAGACTCGGTAAGAAGATGTACAAGGGGATATGAATGCAATTATACAGCAAAGGAGAAATTAAAACATATAGTTTCAAAAGATGCTTTTGATATAGAGGGGTTAGGTAAAAAAGTAATAGATAATTTTTGGAAATTAAAATTTATTAAAGAACCGGGAGATATTT
Source organism: uncultured Pelagibacteraceae bacterium (assembly GCA_902530635.1). Classification (GTDB taxonomy): domain Bacteria; phylum Pseudomonadota; class Alphaproteobacteria; order Pelagibacterales; family Pelagibacteraceae; genus Anoxypelagibacter. The sequence continues at coordinate 9,084 of CACABC010000012.1, forward strand.
TTAATTTAAGTTACAAAAAAATAGAAAAATTAGAGGGATGGGGAGAGCTTTCTATTAAAAATTTAAAGAATGCTATAAATAAATCAAAAAATATAGTTTTAGATAGATTTATATATTCAATTGGGATTAGACATATAGGTCAAGAAAATGCAAAAATTTTGGCAAATTTTTTTAAAAATTCACAGAATTTTTCTGAATTATTTATATCTAATAAAAGAAAAGACATTTTAAAAAATCTTGAGGAACTAGATGGAATTGGTGAAACACAAATAAGATCTATAGAGGATTTTTTTTCCAATAAAAAAAATTCAGAAATCATACAGTCATTAATGTCATTCCTTAACATAAAAAATTATCAAAAAAATATTAAAACAGGAAAACTTAGTAATAAAAATATTATGTTTACAGGTGGCTTTAAAAAAATGAGTAGATCTGAAGCAAAAGCTTTGGCAGAAGAAAACGGTGCTAAAATTCTTGGTACTGTATCAAGAAAATTAGATTATCTCGTAATTGGAAATTCGAAGCCGACAAAAAAAAAAATTACAAAGGCTAGAGAACTTAAAATAGATCTTATGACAGAAGAAAGTTGGTATAATTTACTAAATAGGTGAACAAGCCTTTGTTAGATCTATTTTTTCATCTACATTCATAAACTTAAATAAATTTTCTTTCACTTTTTTGTGATAACTATTAATCCATTTTATTTCATCCTTATTTAGAATTTTTTTATCTATAAGATCTTTTTCAATTGGAGCTATAGTGAGTTCCTCAAATTTATTTTTTTTAATATAAATAAGATTTTCAATTCTAATACCAAAAGATCCTTCCCTATAGTATCCTGGCTCATTAGATAGAACCATTCCCTCTTTAAGAAATACTTTATTATTTTTAGATAAGGATTGAGGGCCCTCATGAACATTTAAAAAATAACCAACCCCATGCCCGGTACCATGTGGATAGTCTAATTTTATTTTTTTTAAAAATTTTCTAGCATTTTGATCTATTTGAGAGCCTGTTGAATTTTTTTTAATTTTGAAATTTGAAACTGCAATGTGACCTTTTAAAACACGGGTGTAAATTTCTCTTATATATTTAGATTTGTTTTCTAAAGACACAGTTCTCGTTACGTCGGTGGTTCCAAATGAATACTGACCACCAGAATCTATAAGATATAATTCCCCTGTTTTTAATTTTCTATTTGTTTTCGTAGAAGCCTTATAGTGTATAATTGCACTATTTGGTCCTGTTCCTGAAATCGTATTAAAACTTGGAAATTTATATGAAGGATTAATCTTTCGAAAATTTTCTAATTTATTTTGGGCCGAAATTTCTGTAATCTTTTTCTTTTTAAAATTTTTTTTTAACCAAAAGAGAAACTTAGTTAATGCAACTCCATCAATAAGATGACTTTTTTTCATATTTTTTATTTCTGTTTTATTTTTAATTGATTTTAAAAAATATATAGGATCTATTTTATTTATGATTTTATTTTTTCTTTTTAATAAATTTTTATAAAGAAAAGGACAGGACATAGTATCTAACCAAATATTTTTTTTAGATATTTTATTCAAAATAATTTCGATTTTTTTTTCATCATATATACTAGCCTCAATACTTTTAATTTTTTTTGTTTTTTTTGGGTTTGCAAAAAGACGAGAAAGACCTTTTTTTCTCACTAATAATCTTGCATTAGGAATCGGAGAGCATGAAGAATCATGACCTCTTATATTTAATATCCAGGCAATGTTTTCTGGCGCAGTTACTAATAAGTAGTCGGATTTATTCTTTAAAAGAATATCTTTAACTTGTCTCATTTTTTTTGAACTGCTTACACCAGTATTTTTTTGTGAGAGTAAAAAAAAAGGTTTTACTGTTTCTTTTGGTTTATTAGACCAAATCAAGTCTATTAAGTTTGAGTTTATAGATTTTAGGCTTATATTTTTAATTTTAAACATGATATTTAATTGTTTTTCAGTATGTAATTTTGGATCAAAGCCAATAATAATTTTTCTTTTAAATTTTAATACATCTTTAGGAAATTTATTAGGTATAGTAATAATTTTAAATTTTTTACCTGATTGATAGCGAGCCTGAATTGTGTATCTTCCGTCTACAAAAAGATAATTTTTATTTTCTAAAATTAACGCAAATCCTGCTGATCCAGAAAAATTAGATATAAATTTTAATCTATCTCTTGATGAATTCACATATTCATTAAAATATTCATCATTTTTGGGAATTATATATCCATGAATTCCATGTTTTTTAAATAACTTTTTCAAAGTCTTCATTATTATTTAATTAATTTTTTTTTTAATCTTGCCCATCCTGGACTTCTATATTCATTATTGTTATCTATAAGATTATCTTGGTTGAAATCAAAATCATCAGAAATTTCTTTAGTTGGCTCTTCATTTTTTTCTATACCTTCTTCAGGAAGTTCACCCACAAATCTAGAGGGCAAACTGTCCATCCATTCACCATGCCAAGATCTTTGCATGGCAAAAGATATGTGGGCATTTTTTTTAGCTCTAGTAATTCCCACATAAGCTAATCTTCTTTCTTCTTCTAATGCTAAATCTCCTTTTTCTTCTAGGGATTTTTGATGTGGAAATAATCCTTCTTCCCATCCAGGTAAAAATACCGTTTCAAACTCCAAACCTTTTGCAGCGTGCATTGTCATAATATTTACTTTTTCGTCTTCCCATTCTTGATCAATAGAAGTTGCTAAGGCAACGTGTTCTAAAAATCCCTGCAAATTATCATAGTCATGCATTGCTCTTAAAAGTTCTTTTAGATTTTCTAGACGATTCTCGTTTTCAAGATCTTTTTTATTTTTTAACATTGCCGAGTAACCCGACTCGTCTAAAACAATTTTTAATAAATCGTAGTGTTTCTTTTTTTTTAAATCAGATCTCCATTTTATTAGTAGTTCTAAAAAATGTTTTATAGTAGATCTTATTTTTGGTTTGAATTTATCTAATTGAAGCAGTTTGTGAGCAGAGTCTTCAAGACAAATTTTATTTTTAGACGAAAATTCATGTAACTGCTTGATTGTTGACTCACCTAAACCTCTACGCGGTGTATTTATAATTCTTTCAAAAGCTAAATCATCAAACTTTTGATTTATAATTCTTAAATAGCAAGTGGCATCTTTAACTTCTGCTCTTTCATAAAACTTTGTGCCACCAATAATTCTATAATTAATTCCTATCTTCAAAAATCTTTCTTCAAATTCCCTAGTTTGGTATATAGCTCTAACAAGTATTGCAATATTATTTATAGAATTTTTCTTTTTAATATTTTCCTCAATGATATCACCAATACCCTGCGCTTCTTCTCTTCCATTTTTATAGCAATTTAGTTTAACCAACTCCCCTTTTTGTCCATCAGACCAAAGTTTTTTACCCAAACGATCTTTATTATGTGAAATTAAAAAGGAAGCTACATCTAAAATATTTTTGGTTGATCTATAATTCTGTTCTAATCTAAAAATTTTACATTCCGGGTAAACTTTATCAAATCCTAAAAAATTTTTAATTTCAGCACCTCTCCAACTATAAATTGATTGATCATCATCACCAACACAACATATGTTTTTATTTTTATTAACAATAAGATTCAACCACTTATTTTGAATAAAATTTGTATCCTGGTATTCATCTACAAGTATATATTTAAAATTATTCGAATAAATATTTCTTATATCTAAATTTTTTTCAAAAAGTTTTACACAATAAAGTATTAAATCACCAAAATCACAGGCATTAAGATCTTTAATTTTATTTTGATAAATTTTATATACTTTTAGTATTTGACTCTCAAAAATATTTTTTTTTTTCAGAATTACTTCATCTGGTAAAAAACCCTTATTTTTCCACCGATCAATCAAAGCAAGTATAAATTGAGGAGATATTTTTTTTGCATCGATATTTTCTCCTTTACAAATATTTTTAATTAATTTTTTTTGATCATCGGTATCTAAAATTGTAAAATTACTTTTCAAACCTATTGCTTCAGCGTGTCTTCTTAGAAATTTCACGCTCATCGAATGAAAAGTGCCAAGCCATGATAAGGAACTTGCATTTGTCCCTAAAATTTTCATCACTCTTTCACGCATTTCTTTTGCGGCTTTATTTGTGAAGGTGACACATAAAATTTGGTTAGGCCAAGCTTTTTTTTGTTCTATAATGTATGCAAGTCTTGTTGTTAAAACTTTTGTTTTGCCTGATCCTGCACCAGCGACAACTAAACTCGGTCCGTCAACGTTTAACACAGCCGATTTTTGTTCATCATTTAATATTTTTAAAAAATCTTCCATTATGAAATTCTTTATTTATAGTTCTATATTGCTTATAAAACAACGTTATGGAAAATCCAGCAATTAAAATTATCACATCTTTATTAAGTAAAAGAAAATTTAACAATTTTAAAAGAAATCTTAATGAAAAAACAATTATTGCTTCAATTATAACGACATTTTTATTGATAATAATTTTCTATTGTAGCAAACCATATTTTATAAATTATAATTCAGAAAAAAATATCTTAGAAAAAAAGATTAAGAATTCTTTTAAAATTAATACAAAAATAAATGGTGATATATCATATAAACTTTTCCCTTCACCTAGAATCGAAATTCAAAAAATAAATATTAATTTTAACAAATCAAAAAAAGGTATTTTTTTAGAAAAAGTTTATATAAAAGTATCTCCCTTTGGCATAACAAATTCTAAAGATTTAAAATTAAAAAAAATGTTAATCTTAAAACAAACGATGGAAATACAACCAGATGAATTTAAAAATTATTTTAGGTATTTTACTTTAAATAAAGACAACAATATTTTTTCAAAAAATTCAAAAATATTTTTTTTAGATGAACAGAAAAATAAAGTTTTATTTGAAAAGGTTTATTTTAACGAAAAATTTGATAAAACTGAGCACGAAATAGAATTTAAAGGTATTTTTTCTAATAAAAAAATAAAATTTAATTTTGTAGATAAAATAAACAGTGAAAAAAACCTAAAGTTTAAAATTCCTAGTTTAGGAGTATCATTAAATGTAATTTTTGATAGCCCAAGCACATTAAAAAATACCACTGGAAAATCACAAATGAAATTATTTGATAGTATACTTACCGTAAATTTTAAAGCCAAAGAAAAGTTTGAAATTTACGAGTCTTTTTTTAGAAATAAATTTTTTAATTCCAAAGTAGATGGTTTCTTAACATTTAAAGAAAACTTTTTTTTTGATCTAAACTTAAATGTAAATCAAATAAATCTTAGAAAGCTACTTTTATATTATTTCTCTCCTGGAAAAAGTTACAATTTTTTAAGTTCTGGGATAAGTAAAAAAATTAATGGAAAATTTAATATATATATTAAAAATACAAATTCCTTTATTGGTAGAATAAAAAATATTAAAATGTTTTTAGTTTTTGAAAATGGGGATATGAAAATAGAAAATGGATCTGCTATTTTACCTCATGATAGTAAAGTAAATTTTAATATTTTACATTCTGGATCTAAAAAAGAAAAATTTTTGGATTTTTCTTTAAACTTTTATTCAAATAATGGAGATAAATTTTTTAGAAAATTTAATATTTACGATTTTGAGGAAAAAAAAACATCCCTTGCATTAGATGGTAGAATTGATTTATTTAAAAATCAATTAAGAATTAAAAATGCTGTAGTGGATGGTAGAGAAAAATTAAGCAAAGGAGATATTTTAAATTTAGAAAAAAATTTTAATGAGTTTGTACTAGATGACGGTGTACTTGGAATATTAGATTTTTTTAAAATTAAAAAATTTTCTAAAGAAATTTCTAAATAATATTTTTAATTTCATTTATTTGGTTTAATCATTTTTATGGGGTTCATAATTTTTAAAAATTCTTTCTCATTGATTAAACCAGTTTTTAAAGTTTCCTCTTTTAAAGTGGTACCATTTTTAAGTGCTTTTTTTGCTATCATTGCTGCTTTATCATAACCTATCTTTGGAGAGAGTGCGGTAACTAACATCAATGAGTTATCAAGAAGAAATTTTATTCTTTTTTTATCTGCCTTTAAACCTTTTATACAATAGTTTGCAAAAGCTTTCGAAGAGTCAGACATAATATTAATTGATTGAAGTATATTGTGTATTATTAATGGTTTGAAAACATTTAACTCAAAATGTCCATGGGAACCGGCCATAGTTATACCATTATGATTACCAATTACTTTCACACATACCATCGTGACCGCTTCACACTGGGTGGGATTAATTTTACCAGGCATAATGGAAGATCCAGGTTCGTTTTCAGGTAAAATTAATTCTCCGTATCCAGCTCTAGGTCCAGAGCCAAGAAACCTAATATCATTTGCTATTTTCATTAGACAAACAGCAGTTGTGTTCATGGTTCCAGAAAAATTTACTATTGCATCATGTGCAGCTAGAGCAGCAAACTTATTTTTTGCAGGTTTAAATGGTATTTTTGTTATTTTTTTTATTTCATTAACAATTTTTTTATCAAAATTTTTTTTTGTATTTATACCGGTACCTACAGCTGTTCCACCCTGAGCTAAAAAGTATATCTCCTTTAATGCTCCTTCGACTCTTTCAATACATTTCTTTAATTGAGAATGGTAACCAGAAAATTCCTGCCCTAATGTTAGAGGAGTAGCATCTTGCAAGTGTGTTCTTCCTAATTTTACTATCTTAGCAAACTCTTTTACCTTTTTACTCAATTCCTTTTCTAATAACTTTAATGAAGGTAATAATTTATTTTTAGCTTTCATGGCAATTGCTATATGCATTGCTGTTGGAAAAACATCATTAGTAGACTGTGATTTATTCACATGATCATTAGGATGAACGGGTTTTTTAGTTCCCATTTTGCCACCCATCATTTGTATTGCTCTATTTGCAATCACTTCGTTCACATTCATATTTGTTTGAGTACCCGAACCTGTTTGCCAAACTTTTAGTGGAAAGTGAGAATTAAGTTTTCCTTTTATCACTTCTTCAGAAGCCCTGACTATATTTTTACTTATTTTTTTTTCTAAATCGCCGTTTCGTGCATTTACTATTGCTGCAGCCTTTTTAATAATTGCTATTGATTTAATTAATATTGGCCTCACAAGAAAATCACCTATATCAAAGTATTTATTGGACCTTTGAGTTGAGGCGCCCCAATACTTATCACCAGGAACTTTAATTTTACCTAAAGAATCAAATTCCGTTCTATATTTCATTGATATAACCAAGTTATATTAAACATATAAAATTGTAAATAATTTATAAATTAACTGTGGGGATTTTATGACAAATTTTATTAGTGTAAAAAAATTCATGGAAACATTTGGCCAAGAAGTTAAGACAAAACCAGAGTTTCCATCAGATAAAACGGTAAAATTAAGGTATGATTTAATAAAAGAAGAATTAGACGAATTCGCACAGGCTATTAAAGATAAAGACATATTAGAAGTAGCAGACTCACTTACAGATATTTTATATGTAACTTATGGAGCGGGAATTGCTTTTGGCATTGATTTGGATAAGTGCTTTGATGAAGTACAAAGATCAAATATGAGTAAACTTGGTCAAGATGGAAAACCTATTTATAATGAAAATGGAAAAGTTATGAAGGGTCCTAAATATTTTGAACCTAACCTAAAAAAATTTGTTGAGTAACTATTTAACAATAAAGCTTCCACCCATGGCTGGAGAAAAATTAAATTTCACTTTTTTATTAGAAAAATATTGATCCCAAGCTTTTTTAGCCCCATCGAATGCTTTTGAATTATAATCATCACAAGAGATGATTCCACCATCTACAAGTCGTGGGAAAAAAAACTCTAAGGTTTTAAATGTAGGTTCGTATAAGTCTACATCAACGTGAACAAAAGAAAATTTTTTATTTTCAATAAGATAAAACTTTTCAGGTATCCATCCCTTATAGGTTTCAACAAATTTAAAATTTCCCAAAACATCTTTTTTGACAAAATCCTCATTAGATGAAAATTGGACTCTGATTCTATCGATCTCATTAGGTTTAAATTTATTAAACTGTTTATCCTCCTTAGATGGTTTTGATAAACCCTCAAAACTATCGAAAATGTGTAATTTAATATTTTTATTCTGATTAGATATTAGTTTTGAAATTAAATATGAAGAATGCCCATTCCAACATCCAGCCTCAACAAAATCTTCAACCTTATTTTGTCTAAGAACTACTTTTACAAGTCCAATAAGATCTAGCAACCGTGATTGTTTGTGGAAATTATCAGTTTGTTTATTTTTTGATTTTTCTAAACCTTCAAAATAAAGCTTGTAATCTTCATTTGAGTATTGAAAAGGTATCAACTCTCTTTTATCTATAATTCCACTATATTTCTTTTTAACTATTTCATAGTTAAAAATATTAAAAATTTTTTTAAATAAACTTTTCAACATAACTTCGGTTATTTTTATAAGGGACGTTCTGTATCCCGCTCTCGGTCAGATAGTACCATAAAATATATCTTTTTGAAGAGGTACATAGTTAGGTACATAGTAATTTAAGGTTTTTTTGTAATAGATTTGTGTTTGAGGTACATAGCAATATTTGATTAAACTGATTTTATGAAAAAACTATTTCTTTGTATCTTTTTGATTTTGATGTGGAGTAACATTGGGATTACTGAAGAACAAAATATAATAGGAAGTTCGTGGAAAATCACAGAATCGGATGGAGATATAAAAATAATTAAATTTAATAAAGAAAATAAATGTACCCATGCTAATATAAAAAATTATTCTGGGAATGAAGGAAAAATCTATGACAATTGTGAGTGGTCACAAAATGGAAATGTAATTGTTTTTCATACGAATAATTTTTTTAATATTAGAACTGCAATTATAGACGGTTCCACTATGGAAGGTTATTTTGTATCTGCGTATAATGGTGGAGTAAAAGGTTCGTTTACTGGAACTAAAAATTAAAAGGGGCGTTCTGTTGCCAGGTGCCCCGAACCCCATAAAAAAATTTAATTAACTATTGCATAAATTACAGCAACAACAATTAATATTTCCCATCCGCTCATTTCGATTCCTTTCGTTTTAAGACATTATACAACATTGAGCGATAATTAGGCGACTAAAATTTTTCCAAGCTTCCTCTTATGTGGATTTCTTTGGTATTTCCAGCAAAAGAGGTGATGTCACCAAATAATTTTAGCTTGTCATTTTCGAGAGAAGTTAAAACATAAGAATTTTCTAAATTTCTATCTAAATTTATAAATAAATAAATTGTTAATTTTATATCCTTACAACTAGAAACTAATTTACCCTCA
>CACABC010000013.1 GCA_902530635.1 uncultured Pelagibacteraceae bacterium
TGTTTCTCATCTAGATTTTCTAACCAAAGAAGAAAAAGACACATTCAAAACTGCGTTTGAAATTGATCAAAGATGGATCGTGGAGTTGGGAGCAGATAGAACACCACATATATCACAGGCTCAATCAATCAATGTATTTGTTCCTGCTGATGTTCACAAAAAAGATCTTCATCAATTACATTTTCAGGCATGGAAAAAGGGTCTAAAAAGCCTTTATTATTGCAGATCTAAATCAATTCAGAGAGCAGAGAATATAAATGAGGGTTCATCAACAGATGTGACAAAGAACGTTTATTCAAACAAAAAAGAATCAAGTAATGAAGAAAATAAATATGAGGAGTGTTTATCATGTCAGTAGTTAAGTTAAAAAAAGATAAAGAAGTTTTTAAAGGTGGTTTATTAGTTGAAAATCCGGTCTATAAACCATTTAGATACCCATGGTGTTATGATGCTTGGTTAACACAACAAAGAATACATTGGTTGCCAGAAGAGGTCCCATTAGGTGATGACGTTAGAGACTGGCAAAAAAATTTATCACAGGGAGAAAAAAACCTTTTAACCCAAATTTTTAGATTTTTCACCCAAGCAGACGTTGAGGTTAATAACTGTTATTTAAGGCATTACACAACTGTTTTTAAACCAACAGAAGTTTTAATGATGATGACAGCTTTCGCTGCTATGGAGACAGTTCACATAGCTGCCTATTCTCATTTGCTGGATACAATTGGTATGCCCGAGTCAGAATATTCAGCTTTTATGAAATATAAAGAAATGAAAGACAAATACGATTATATGCAGGGATTTAATGTAAATTCAAAAGCCGATATTGCAAAAACAGTTGCTGTGTTTAGTGCTTTCACAGAAGGACTTCAACTCTTTGCAAGTTTTGCAATACTACTTAACTTTCCAAGGCATAACAAAATGAAAGGTATGGGCCAAATTGTTACTTGGTCTGTTAGAGACGAAACCCTTCATTGCAATTCTATGATAAGATTGTTTAGAGCTTTTATAAAAGAAAACCCAGAAATCTGGAATGACAAACTAAAAAAAGAACTTTATGATGCTTGCAAAACTATCATAGCGCACGAAGACTCTTTTATTGACTTAGCATTTCAAATGGGACCCATAGAAGGCTTAACTGCTGATCAGGTAAAAAAATATATCAGGTGGATAGGAGACAGAAGGTTAATACAGTTAGGACTAGAACCAATTTACAAAGTAGATAAAAATCCACTCACATGGCTAGACACAATGCTTAATGCCGTTGAACACATGAACTTTTTTGAGGGTAGAGCCACTGAATATTCTAAAGCTTCAACAAAAGGATCTTGGGCAGAAGCTTTTTCTTAATATTTGAAAATAACTTATAAAACTTATTGGAGAAAAACTGGTTTAAAAAAAGACTGGGGACAAGTCTTTTTGAATATAGTTAACGAACACAAACCTAAAGTATTTTTAGAAGTAGGGGTATTTTGTGGTGTCACAGCAAGAAACGTTTGTGAGTTACTTAGAGAAATTAACAAAAATGAGTTTAAGTATGTGGGAATTGATTTATTTGGCCAGAAGTCATCCGAAGACGAAGTTGTACCTGACTATCTTAAAAAACAAAAGTTTTCTAATCCTCTAAAAAATTTTTTTTACAACTTTATTTTAAGAGAGAATCTAAACTCTTATGAAAGTGTAAAAAAATTTTTAAAAAAATTTTCAAAAAACATCACTCTGATTGAAGGAAACTCTAACATTGTTTTGAAAAATCTTGAAATAAACAATATAGACTTTGTTTTTTTAGATGGGGGGCATAGTTTTAAAACCGTATATGAAGATTTAAACTTAATTTACAAAAAAATATGTAATAAAAAAGGCTCTGTTTTGTTGTGTGATGACTATGATGACTCTAGTTATATAACTGGAGTTAAAAAGGCAGTAGACAAATTTGTTAATGAAAAAAATTTGAAACTTGAGGTAATAAGAAGTAGATTTGCAAAAATTATTATTTAATAAAAATGAAAAGAACAGCTATAATACTTTCACTTTGGTTAATGTCAGTAATTTTTGTATCAATATGGACCTATGAAAATCCTGAAAATATCGAATATTTAAAAAACTACATTAAAAAAAATAAAGAAATTAAAGCGGAGAAAATAGATCCCAATGAAGAAAAAATAGTAGCAAATTCTTTTTTAGTAAAGTTATCTAAAATAGTATCCTTATCTGAAAAAACTGCTTTTATATTTTACCCCGATAAAGAAGAACAATTCGATCCTAAAAAACTAGTTATTTATAGCCAAAATGGTTTTGTAATGAAGAATTTAAAATCCACAAAAATTAAATTACCAAAAGAATTCACCTTACAAAGAAATGGAGGTTTAAAAACTGTGATTTTTACAGAAGATAAAAGTTTTGGATTTATATCTGCAAAAAAAAATAATTGTTATTATGCTGTAATAGTAGATCTTGCTAATGGAAATGAAGTATTCAAAAGCAAATGTTTACCAGAAATACCAAAGAATATTGATTTTAATGGATTAGGAAGCAGCAATTTGCACTTCAATAAAAAAATCTATTTAGCAGTTGGCACTCCAGAAAAACATGCTAGTAAAAATAGTTTACTTGCTCAAGACCCAAACTCAATATTTGGAAAAATTTTAGAAATTGAAATTAAGAATATTCAGAATAATATAATTGAACCTATTGTATTTACATCTGGTCATAGAGTTCCCCAGGGGTTAGCTAAACTTGATGGAAACTTATTTAATGTTGAACATGGTCCTAAAGGTGGTGACGAAATTAATAAATTAGAAAAGGGAAATAACTACGGTTGGCCCTTTGTATCTTATGGAACAAATTATTTAAAAGATAGTGGTGGAGACGGTAAGTCTTATAAAATTAATCATTCAACAAATAAATTTGAAGAACCTTTATTTGCATTTGTTCCATCTATTGGTATTTCTAGTTTAAATAATTGTCCAAAAACATTGATAGAGTATTACAAAACCCCATGTCTCTTGGCTCTATCATTAAGAGGCAATAATTTAAGAACTGGTAAATCTCTTATTATTTTTTTACTCAATAATGAAATGAAAAAAATAAATTCCATTGAAAAAATTTATCTTGGAAATTTAAAATTAAGACATTTTGTTACAAATAAAAGAAATGAATTGTACGAGGATAAAAATGGAAATATTTATATTTCGGCAGATAAAAAAGGAATTTATAAAGTTAACTTTTCAAATTTTAGGTGAATTATCTTATATTTAAAGCAAGCACTTCTCTATGTTCGCTACCTTTATACTTTGACAGAGGTCTGATTAATTTATTAGCCGCATGTTGTTCCATAATATGTGCTGACCAACCAGTTATACGCGCCATTACAAATATTGGTGTAAAAAAATCAGTGTCAATTCCCATCAAATGATAAGTTGGCCCACAAGGGTAATCCACATTTGGATGAATATTTTTTTTTTCTAGCATAACTTTTTCTAATATTTCATACATTTTTGGATATTTAGTATTTTTCACAATCTCAGCAACTTCTAAAAAATATTTTTTCATAGTAGGAACTCTTGAATCACCACTCCTATATACTCTGTGACCAAAACCCATAATAACTTTCTTTTTATCTAAAGCATTGTTTATCCAGTCTTTAGCTTTATCAGGATTTTTAATTTCCTTAAACATGTGCATCACTGCTTCATTTGCTCCTCCATGAAGAGGTCCTTTAAGACTTGCTATAGCTCCTGTAATCGCTCCATGCATATCTGACAAACTACTTGTAATAGTCCTAGCAGTAAAAGTAGATACATTAAAACTATGTTCAGCATAAAGTATCATTGACACATCAAAGGCTTCAACTATTTCCTTTCTCGGAACTTTTCCAAACATCATGTGAAAGAAATTTTCTGAATATGATAATTTTTTGTTTGGAGGAATAAATTTTTTACCTTTTCTTGCTCTAAAATATGCCGCTACCGCTGTCGGTGTTTGTGCGAAAATTCTCATTGCTTTTCTCATATTTGCTTTAGGAGAGTTATCTCTTGAATCTTTATCTTCAAGTCCCATTAAACTTACCGCAGATCTAATAGCATCCATTGGATGTGCTTTCCTTGGCATATTCTTGATATCATTTAAAATTTGTTTAGATAATTTGCGATTATTTCTTTCCTCATTAATAAATTTTTTGAGATCTTTTGATCTAGGAAGTTCTCCATTTAAAACGAGGTATGCAACTTCCTCGAAAATACACTTTTCACAAAGGTCTTGTACTTTATAACCTCTATATGTAAGTGAATTTATCTCAGGCATCACTTGTGAAATTGTTGTTTCATCAACAACAATCCCCATTAAACCTTTTTTTACTTCGTCGCTCATAATTTATTCGTGCCCCTCAGTTTTAAAATCTGTAATTTTTTTGTCAGGAGTATTATATTTTTCATAATCAACAAGTTCATACAATCTTTTACGTGTTTGCATTTTATCTATAATGTTATTTTGATGTCCATCCTTAAAAATAGACTTTAAGCCATCCTCAACACTTTTCATTGCTAATCTTTGGGTAGTTACAGGGTAAATTACAATATTATAGCCTAAATTTTCTAATTCCTTTGTTGATAATAACTTTGATTTTCCAAACTCAGTCATATTAGCAAGCAAATAAACTTTAGAATTCTTTCTAACACTTTCAAACTCTTTTTCGTCTTTCATTGATTCTGGAAATATTATATCTGCACCAGCATCCTCATAAGCTTTGATTCTCCTTATAGTTTTTTCTATTCCCTCAACAAGATTGGCATCTGTTCTAACTATTATAGAAAAGTTCCTGTCCCTTCTGGCTTTGACTAAAACTTTTATTTTTTTTACCATTTCTTTTGTAGAAATGAGTTCCTTGTTTTCCAAATGCCCACATCTTTTTTCAGCTATTTGATCCTCAATATGGCAGCCAGCAAGACCTAAACTTTCAAAAGTTTCAATGGTATTTTTGCAATCTAAAAAACCAGTATCCGCATCAACTATCGAGGGTAAATCAGTCACCTTTGCTATTTGATTCGCTCTGTAGCCAACATGTTTTAGTGTAGTAAGACCTATATCTGGAATTCCAAGATCATTTGACATTACTCCTCCAGAAATATAAACACCATCAAAACCAATCTCAGCGATCAATTTTGCACACAAAGGATTATATGCGCCAGGAAATCTAAGTAGTTTTTTCTTTAAGATTATTTACTAAATCTTTTCTTTTCTCCCCAGCATTTTTTTTTGTAAAATGCATTAAGTTTTTATATTAAAACAAAAATATAAAATCAAAGATTATTTTAAAAGTATTGTTATAGCAGTTAAAACCAACAATAAAGCTAAGATATATTCAGTTATTTTTTTAGCTTTCTCATTTTTAATAAAAACTCGTAAGCTATTTCCAAATACTGCCCAAATACATATAGATGGAAAACAAACCACAGCAGCTGTAATTGTTATAAACATTGTAGCTACTAAAAAATTTTCCTCTGTTGGAAAAAAACCTGATGCTACGGTGATAGCTACAGTCCATGCTTTAGGATTAATAAATTGAAACAAAGATGCCTCATAAAATCTTAAAGGTCTTGCTTTAGTGTCTTTTTCAAAAAGGTTAAAAGAACCTAATATTTTCCAACTAAGATAAAGCAAATAAATAAAACATAAGATTTTCATATAAAATTGTAATTGTGGAAAAACTAAAAATAGATTACCAAGACCAAAGCAAACCAATCCTATTTGAAAAATGTGACCAAGCGGGATACCAACTAAGTGAGGAAGTGTTTTAAGAAACCCAAATTTTAATCCTGATGCAGTTAACATTGCATTATTTGGACCCGGTGTAGCAAACATTATGAAGTAATAAGTTACCAGAGCACTAAATAACTGAAGATCAATCATAAATATTGTTCAACAATTTTTTCAAAATTTAAAAAATCTTTAATTAAAGTTTTATGCGGAATTTCATTAATATTTTTTTCTGTGTATCCTTCTTCAACTAAGATAAATGGAATTTTTGCATTATATGCTGATTGTGAGTCAACCTCACTATCTCCAATCATTATACTTTTTTTAATGTCTCCACCAATAATTTCAATAACACTTGTTAAGTGCCGTGGGTCAGGCTTGTTAAACTCAAAAGTATCACATCCAGCTATATATTCGAAATATTTTGACAGATTAATCTTTTTAAGTAAATCAATCGCAAGTCTTTCTTGTTTATTTGTACAGACGCCCATCAAAATTTGTTTTGATTTTGCCCATTCAAGAAAACTTATAACACCTTTAATTGGCCTACTTCCTTTATCAATATTTTTTGCATAATAATCTATAAATTCTTTAACCATTTCCTTTTTTAATTTTTCATCTTTGATTTCATCTCTAAAAGTTCTTTGCATCATTATCCAGGCTCCTCGCCCAGCAATATGTTTAATGTCATCAAGAGTCTTTTTAGGGTAACCAAACTTTTTCATAACATGATTATGTGCTCCCATTAAATCTGGTGCTGTATCAACTAATGTTCCATCTAAATCGAATAAAATTGTTAATTTTTGAGTCATTTTTAATAAGTATTATAAAGAAATATTTTGTGACTTATTACCATTATAAATCTAATGTAAAGAGAATTTTTTATGAAGACAAATTCTAATTTTAAAAAAATAAAGACCAATAAGTTAAACCAGGATAAACTTAGAAAAAAGGCACTAAAGTCCGGAGTTAATCTAATTGCACCAGAAACTATATTTTTATCAAGCGATACAAAATTTGGAAAAAATGTAACAATTAATCCTTACGTAGTAATTGGAAAAAAAGTAAAAATTGGAAATTATGTAGAAATATTATCATTTAGTCACATTGAGGGAGCTAAAATAGAGAACAAAGTTAAAATCGGCCCTTATGCAAGAATAAGAGAGGGAACACATTTAATGACAGGTGTTAGAATTGGTAATTTTGTAGAGACGAAAAAATCTAAAATTAAATCTAATTCAAAAGTTAATCATTTATCTTACATTGGAGACACATCTATTGGTAGAAATACCAATATAGGAGCTGGAACTATTACTTGTAATTATGATGGTATTAAAAAAAATAAAACAATTATTTCTGACAATGTTTTTATAGGCTCTAATTCATCTTTAGTTGCTCCAATAAAAATTAAAAAAAAATCAGTTATAGGAGCTGGTTCAGTAATAACAAGAGACGTAAAAGAAAACTCTTTAGCTATAGAAAGATCAGAGCAAGAAGAAATAGAAAACTATAAGAGAAAAAAATAATGTGTGGAATTATAGGTATAGTAAGTAATAAATCGGTCTCAACGAATATAATCAATTCTTTAAAAAAATTAGAGTACAGAGGTTATGATTCAGCGGGTTTAGCAACAATTAGCGATGGTAAAATAAACGAAAAAAAATGTCCAGGTAGAGTTGAAAAATTAGAAAAAATTTTATTTCAAACACCTAGCAGAGGAAATCTAGGCATAGGACATGTAAGATGGGCTACACATGGTGTACCAAACGAAGTCAATGCACATCCACATTCAAGTGAAATAGTCTCTGTAGTTCACAATGGAATAATTGAAAATTCCGATGAGTTAAAAAAAGAACTTGAAAAATCCGGGAAAACTTTTAAGTCACAAACTGATACTGAAGTAATAACAGTTTTACTTACTGAAAAATTAAAAAAATTAGAACCTTTAAAAGCAGTATTTGAGACCTTAGAGACTTTGAAAGGAAGTTTTGCTCTAGGAATTATATTTAAAGAATTTGAAGATTTTATAATTGGAGCAAGAAGAGGAAGTCCTCTTGCAGTGGGGTATTCAAATAGTGAAAATTATTTGGGCTCAGATTCTTATGCTTTAAAATCTATGACAAATAAGATTTCTTATTTAGATGATGGAGACGTATGTGTTTTATCTAAAGATGATGTAAAATTTTATAATTCAAATAAAGATAAAATTAATAAGGAAATTTTCACCCTTTCAGAAGATAAATCCTCTGTAAGTAAAGGAAATTACAAAAGCTTTATGATAAAAGAGATTTTTGAACAGCCTAATACAACAAAAACCTGTTTGAAAGAATATATTGATAAAATTCGTGAAGAGATTAATTTTTACAATCTCCCTGTAGACCCCAAAAAAATAAATAAAGTAGTTCTAATTGGATGCGGTACTGCTTATCATTCATGCTTAGTAGCTAAATATTGGCTAGAAGAACTTACTACGTTAAATGTTGAAGCTGATATAGCCTCTGAATTTAGATATAGAAAAGTTAAGTTTGATATAAATAATTTGTATATATTTGTTTCCCAGTCAGGAGAAACAGCCGACACTTATGCAGCCTTGGATCTATGTAAAAAAGAAAATGCAAAAACATGCTCGGTAGTAAATGTTGTGGAGAGTTCAATTGCCAGACATTCTGATTGTGTACTTCCAATCCATGCTGGACCAGAAATTGGTGTGGCTTCTACAAAAGCATTTCTTGGTCAAATGCTAGTTTTGTATTTACTTTCTCTTAAAATTTCTGAGATTAGAAATGATATAGAGCACAAAGAATACAAGAAAAAAATAGGTGAATTAAAAAAAATACCAAAACTAATAGCAGAGTCTTTAAAAGAAGAAGAAAAAATACAATTGATTGCTAAAGATATTTATAAATCTAAAGGCTCAATGTTTCTTGGCAGAGGATCTTCCTTCCCAATTGCTCTAGAAGGCGCGTTAAAATTAAAAGAACTTTCATATTTACATGCTGAAGGTTATCCAGCCGGAGAAATGAAGCATGGACCATTAGCACTAATAGAAGATGGTTTACCAGTTGTTGTTATAGCACCCAAAGATAAATATTTTGAAAAAACGTTATCAAATATGCAAGAGGTTATAGCTAGGGGAGGAAAAGTTTTATTATTAACCAACTCAAGCAGCAAAGTTATAAGTGAAAATATAAGATTTCAGATTAATTTACCAGATGCAGATTTAACTCTTACACCCTTTTTATTTACTATTCCTCTACAACTCCTATCTTATCATGTTGCAATGTTTAAAAAGTGCGATATAGATAAACCTAGAAATTTAGCTAAATCTGTTACAGTAGAATAAATTTTTGAAAAAAATAATTTTTATAAATTTTATAATCTTTTTTTTAATCATTTTATCAATAGAAGTTTTTTTTCGTTTTTTTTTAAATATCACTCCCCAAGGTATATCAAGTGGTATAATAAATGAAGATTCATCTAAACCTACTTTCAACTATTCAAATGTTGAAAAAGGAAAAATTTTTGGCAAAAGAGTTTTCACTGACAAAAATGGTTTTAGAGTAACTAAAAATAAAAAAATTAATAAATATAAAAAAAATCAGGAAAATATATATTTTGTAGGAGGAAGCGTAACTTTTGGAAGTGGCGTTAATCAAACAAAAACATTTTCAGGTATTATTAATAAAAAATTTGAAAATATAAATATTTATAATGCAGGAGTAATGGGAAGTAATCTTGCAAATAATTATTTCATTATTAAAAATAAAATAAAAACTGAAAACTTGAAAAAAATATATGTTAATTTTTCTTTAGATGATATTTCTTCTTCAGAAATATTAGTAAATGTATCAGAAGAACATATGAATAATTCACAAAAAAATAATTTTATGGAAAAAATTAAAAATAATAAAATTATTCGTAATATTAATATTTTTATAAGGTCAAAATCTGTACTCTATGTTGCTACTAAGGGTTTTATTTTAGGTTCTAAAAAGGGACATTATATTGAGAAGCATGAAACATTTAAAAAAACAGAAAATATAGATTATATGAAAAAATACCTAGATATGATCAAAAGTTATAATGATTCAATTAATAATAAAATTGTATTTCTAATAATACCTTATAGCTATCAAATAAATGATCAAAATTGCAAATCAGATGATTATGCTGAAAATATAATTATGAATGAGCTAAAAAAGAGAAATATTAAATTTTATAAAATTAAAAATTTATTCTGTAATGATGATAAAAAAGATAAAATTTTTTTAAACTTAGATCCTGCACACTTAAGCAATTATGGTCATGAAATTTTGGCCAATTACATAGCAAATGATTTAAAGTGAAATACTTTTCATTAATTTTATCAATATTAATTTCAATTCTTTTTTTAGAATTTTTTGTAAGATTTTATATTGATGATGGTTTGAATTATGAAATTGAAATGATGAAGTATGCAAATCAACTTAAGATTATTTCTAAAAATAAAGACATAGGAATTGAGCATAAAAAAAATAAAAAAGGTATTTATATGGGAGTAGAATTAACCCTTAACTCAAAAGGTTTTAGGAGTAATGAAGAATTCAAAAAAAATTCAAAAAAAATATTAATGTTAGGTGACTCGATGACATTAGGGTGGGGTGCAAGAGCACCTTTCCCAAATATTTTAAATGATAAATTTATTAATTATGAAGTTATAAATGCTGGCATTGGAAATACAAATACAATAATGCAAATTGAAAACTTCTTTATTAACTTTAAAAATGAGTACGATTATAAAATAATTATTTTAAATTTTTTTATAAATGATTTTGAAGATATAAAAATAAATAAGCCAAATTTTTTTCAAAGATATTCTTTCTTATATACTTACGTTTTAAACAATTTGAATACAATATTAATTAAATTTGAAATAAATAAAAAATGGGATAAATTTTATTCTGATTCATATAAAAATGAAAAAATCAAAGAAAAAGTTTTTAAAAAAATATTAAAACTAAAAAATTATTGTGATCAAAATAATATTAGACTCATTATACATAATATTCCTGAATTAAGAGATTTGAAAAATTATAAATTCGAAAATGAAACACGTATCATAAAAGAATTTTCGAATAATAATGATATAAAATTTATAAACTCTCATGAGGCATTAATAAATTATAATGAAAGTGATCTTTGGGTAACAAAAGCTGATTCCCATGCGAATGATAAGGCTCATAAAATAATAGCCGAATTTGTAAATTCTAAAGTTGAAGAATATCTAGATTAAATTCTATTTGAGCAAAAAGAGAACAGTATTTTTTCTTTTAATATTATTAACTGGTATTTGTTTATTTTTATTATTTTGAATTTGTGAATATTTCTTTGCTTTATTTTTTGTATTCAACCAAAGAAAAATAAATTTAGAGTTATTAATTTCTTTTAAATTTATAGTTATTCTTTCAAAATCATTTCTTATTACATTTCTTGTAATTTTATTATTTTTTTTTTGAAGATCATTTGGAAAAATTGAGGCAATATGACCATCATTGCCCATTCCAAGTAAAATAATATCAAAACTTATCTTATTTTTTCCAAAATATTTTTTGATTTTATTTGAATAATCTAATGATGATTTTTTAGCCGAAGATTTAGTTGTATTAACTGGAAAAATTTGTTTTTTTTTAATATTTATATATTTTAAAAAAGTTTTATTAGCTAAATGATAATTCGAATTAACGGATTTGTTTGAGACATATCTTTCGTCTCCCCAAAAGAAATCTATATTTTTCCAATTTACTTTTATTTTTGATAATTTTTTATATAGATTTATTGGACTAGAGCCTCCAGTTAAAACAAAACTCAATCTTTTTTTTTTCAGTTCATTATTTTTGCATATTTTTTTGAATTCACGTATAAAAGACTCTATGAGCAATTTTTCACTATTTTTTCTTATAATTCTCATAATTTTAACAATTAATAACTAAAAGCATCTTGGAAATTTCCAAAGACCAATATATATATAGCACAGGTTGAATATGAAAAAATGGAAATTAAATAGCTGGAAAAATTATCCAGTCAAACATATACCTGAATATCAGGACCAAAAAGAGTTAGATCTCGTTTTAAAAAAAGTACAAGGTTTTCCACCCTTGGTCTTTGCAGGAGAAACACGTTCACTCAAAAAAAATTTAGCTGATGTGTGCCAAGGAAAAGGTTTTCTTTTACAAGGTGGAGATTGTGCAGAGAGTTTTGCGGAGTTTCATCCAGACAATATTAGAGATACTTTTAAAGTTATTTTACAAATGGCTTTAGTTTTGACCTCATCTGCATCTTTACCCGTAGTTAAAGTTGGAAGAATAGCTGGACAATTTTCTAAACCAAGAAGTTCTCCTATTGAAGTAAAGAACGGAAAAAAACTTCCTACATATTTAGGCGACAATATAAATGGAATAGAATTTTCTGAAAAAGCAAGAAACCCAGATCCCAAGAGAATGTTTAGAGCATATTCTCAAGCAGCTTCAACTTTAAATTTACTTAGAGCTTTTTCACAAGGTGGTTTCGCAGATCTACGCCAAGTTCACTTATGGAATCTTGGTTTTGTCAAAGGTAGTACTCAGGGAAAAAAATATAAAGAAATAGAAGATAAGATCAGTGATGCGCTTTCTTTTATGGAGGCTTGCGGAATTAATCCTGAAAGCAATAGAAGATTAAGAACGGTTAACTTCTATACTTCCCATGAAGCTCTACTTTTACCTTTCGAACAATCTATGACAAGAGTAGATTCAACTACTGGAGAATACCACGATACTTCTGCTCACTTTGTATGGATAGGAGATAGAACTAGACAAACAGATGGTGGTCACGTTGAATTTTGTAGAGGAATTAAAAATCCTTTAGGACTTAAATGTGGACCATCGTTAAAACCAGAAGAACTTATAAAACTTTGTAACATTCTTAACCCTGAAAATGCCCCAGGAAGATTAACATTAATTTCAAGGTTTGGAGCAGAAAATGTTGAAAAATTTTTGCCAAAACTTATTAAGGCAGTTAAAAAAGAGGGATTAAATGTTATCTGGTCATGTGACCCAATGCATGGCAATACAATTAAGTCTTCTACAGGATTTAAAACAAGACCTTTTAACAATATAGTTAAGGAGGTTAAAAAAGTTTTTGCCATCCATCAGTCCGAGGGTACCTATGCTGGTGGTTTACATATAGAAATGACAGGACAGAATGTGACAGAGTGTACAGGTGGAGCTCAAAAGATATCCGAAAAAGATCTTTCTCATAGATACCATACTCATTGCGACCCTAGACTTAATGCAAGTCAGGCGCTAGAACTTGCTTTTTTAATTTCAGATGAAATTAAGAAAAATTCTCAATATTCAAAAAATATTATTCAAGCGGCATCTTAGTAATTGAAAAAAAATTACTAAGGTCTATTAATTAGATGATAGTAACATTATGCAAACTAAAGAAAGAATAAATCGTATCAAAAACTGGATTTCTGATTACTGTAAAAATATGCCAACTGAAGCGAAAGCTTTAGTTATTGGAATTTCTGGTGGTATAGACTCCTCAGTTACAAGTACACTTTGTGCTTTAACGGGTAAAAAAACGATTGTTCTTTCAATGCCTATCAACCAAATTAAAGACCAGCATAATCTTAGTCTAAAACATCAAGAGTGGTTAAAATCTAAGTTTAAAAATGTGGAAGGACACATTGTTAAGCTTGATAATGTTTTTGATAATTTTAAAAGCAGTTTGTCGAATTTTAAAAACGAACATGGATTAGCTAATTCTAGAGCAAGATTGAGAATGACAACTCTTTATCAAGTTGCTGCATCTAACAATGGAATAGTAGTTGGAACAGGCAATAAAGTAGAAGATTTTGGGGTTGGTTTTTATACTAAATATGGTGATGGAGGAGTTGATATTTCTCCAATAGCTGACTGTACAAAAACTCAAGTTTGGGAGATGGGAAAATCACTAGGTATCATTAAAGAAATAATTGAAGCAGAACCAACTGATGGTCTGTGGGATGATGGAAGAACAGACACCAATCAATTAGGTATGTCATATAATGAGCTTGAAAAAGCTATGATTGATAAAAATAGTGAGAGTTATGGTAAGTATCTTGAAATAAGAAAGAAAAATTTACACAAGATGAACCCTATACCAGTTTGTATGATGGATGATGAATAAACAAATAAATATATTTAATACTCTATCAGGAAAAAAAGAAAAATTTATTCCTATCAATAATAAAAAAGTTGGAATGTATGTGTGCGGACCCACTGTGTATGATTTTCCTCATATTGGAAATGCAAGACCACTAGTT
>CACABC010000014.1 GCA_902530635.1 uncultured Pelagibacteraceae bacterium
AAATACGCAAAACAATTATTAGCGTTAGAATCTTTTATTGAGAGTTCTTTTTTCCCAATACCCCCCGATGTAATGATAGTTCCAATGGTTATCGCAAGAAAAAAAGATTTTATTAAAATAGCTTTAATCGCAACAATTTTTTCTGTTTTAGGCGCGCTTTTTGGATATATCATTGGATATGTTTTTTTTAATGAAATTGGAATAAAAATATTTGAACTTTATGGTTATGAAGATCCTAATTTTTTAAAAGACAAGTTTTCTACAAAAGGTGGTTTTTTTTCATGGCTTGGAATATTGGTAACAGCAGGATTTACTCCTCTACCCTTTAAACTACTTACTATTTCTAGTGGATTTATTAATTTCAATTTAATTTTTTTTATTATTATTTGTGTCTTAACAAGGGGCTCAAGATTTTTTTTAGTAGCTTTTTTAACGTACAAATTTGGTGAAAAATTTGGTCCCTTTTTAGAAAAAAAAGGAACTAAATGGTCTGTCTTAATAACTGCGTTTATTTTAATAATTGGTGGAATAATTTTTCTAGTAATGAATAAATGATTGATAAAAAAAATACTTTAATTTTATTTGTAATATTATTTTTTGCAACGCTATCCCTTATTGTAGCTTTCATTGTTGAATATGGACTTGGTCATGAACCTTGCAAACTTTGTATTTACCAGAGATATCCATATTTAGTATCAATTGTATTGCTTTTGAGTATTTTAATATTTAAAAAAAATATAAAAATCTATTTAATATTATTAAGTATAGTATCATTGATTGGAGGGACTATTGCTTTTTACCATCTTGGTATAGAACAAGGTTTTTTTAATGAGTCGGTTGTTTGTGAAACTCAGAATATAAATGGAAATTTATCAAAAGAGGATATATTAAAACAGCTAAAGAAAAATACTGTAAGTTGTAAAGAGGTAACTTTCAGAGTTTTTGGGTTATCCCTTGCTTCAATAAATGCAGTTTTTTCATTTGCATTATCATATATATTTATAAAAATGTATAAAAATTATGAAATTAACAAATAAAAAAACTTTAGAGGAAATTATTAGAGTTGATCATGCCGGTGAGCGTGGTGCAATAAAAATTTATGAGGGACAATTACTTGCCTTAAATACTTTTAAAAAAAATGACAAACTGAAAAAATTAATAGAGGAAATGAAAGAACACGAAAAAGAACATTTTGAATATTTCGACAAAGAAATCCAAACAAGAAATATAAAGCCAACAATTTTTTTACCAATCTGGGATTTGCTTGGAGTGACTCTTGGTTTTGGCACAACTATGTTAGGTGAGAAGGCTGCAATGCTTTGTACTGCATCAGTTGAAGAAGTCATTGATGGTCACTACAAAAGTCAGCTAGACAAACTTGGTGATGATGAAAAATCTCTAAAAAAATCCATAAAAAAATTTAGAGACGATGAAATTGATCATAAAAATATAGCTTATAATGAGGGAGCTACAAAAAAAGGTTTGTATTTTCTTCTTGATAAAGTAATACAAACAACTTCCAAAGTGGCAATTAAAGTCTCTGAAAAAATATAATTAAGGTTCTAATTCTATATCCCAATAAAGATAATCCATCCAACTTTCGTGTAAGAAATTTGGTGGAAAATGTCTCCCATTTTTGTGAAGATCATCAACTGTTGGAATAAATGGCATTTTTTTTAATCGAAGGTCACAATTTGTATAAAGTTTTCCACCTTTTTTTACGTTACAAGTTGAGCAAGCAGTTACAACATTTTCCCAATCAGTAAGTCCACCTTTAGACTTTGGAAGTAAATGATCAAAAGTTAAGTCACTTCTGTCACCGCAATACTGACATGTAAACTTATCTCTTAAAAAAACATTAAATCTAGTAAAGTTTGGATGAGTAGAAGGTTTTACAAAACTTTTTAAAGCTATAACACTTGGCAAACTCATTTCAAAAGAAGGGCTTCTTACTTTTCTCTCATATGAAGAAACTATACTTACTCTATTTAAAAAAACAGATTTAATTGCATCCTGCCAACACCATAAGGATAAAGGATAGTAGCTCAAAGGTCTAAAATCTGCATTTAAAACAAGTGCAGGACATTTTTCCAAAGGAACTTTTTCACTTGAAGCTATAATCATACTTTAATGCTAACTTATAGAAAAATAATTATCAAGTTATAATTTTGTAACAGTTAGACTATCTATTTATATAAATTTTTTTTTAAGAATTGAAGACCTATACTTGAACCTTCAGTTGGAATTCTATGTTCACAATTTTTAAATATTTTTGTATTGATTATATAGTCGTTTTTAGTAAAAAATTCTTTAGCCTCCAAAAATGAATTTAACGGTACTACAGCATCTGCATCCCCATGCATCAAATAAATTTCAGGTCGAGAAATTATATTTTTACTTAAATGTTTGGTATTAATAATTTTTCCTGAATACCCAATTAAACAATTAATTTTCTCTTTTCTTTTAAGTGCAACTTGAATTGAAATCATGCAGCCTTGACTAAAGCCAACTAGGGCAATTTGTTCTGCTTTTAGATTATTTTTATCCATAACTTCATTTATAAAGTTATTAAGTTTATTTTCTGTTATTAGTGATTTGGATAATATCTGGTCTTCTGTTTGATCCATCAAATCAAACCATTGAAATCCGACTGGATTAACTTTACAAACCTCTGGGGCATCTGGACAAAGAAATAATGTACTAGGTAAAAAATTTTTCCAATAGTTTGCTAATATAGATATATCATTTCCATCTCCACCATATCCATGACAGAGTATAACTGCACTTTTTGGTGAAGTTTTTAAGCTAGGTTCAATTAAAACAGAATTTAAACTATAATTCATAAAAGTTAATAAAAATTATTTAACCACTTTATAAAATTTTTGTCACTAAAATCTATATCACCGATCACCCTAGCAAACTCTTGTCCTTTTTGATTTATAAATATTGTTGTAGGAACACCTCGAAGTTTAAATTGTTTTGCTAATTGAAATTCTGGATCAAAGAAAATTTTGAGATTTTGAATATTTAAATCATCATAAAATTTCTTTGTTTTTTTTTGATTAATCTTTTCCAGATTAATCGGATAAACTAAAAAATCAGGATTTTTTACATTGAATTTATCAAGTGAAGGCATTTCTTCTTTACAAGGGGCACACCATGTTGCCCAGAAGTTTAGTATCTTAATCTTGCCATCATTTTTATTCAGTACAATATCTTTTGAGTCAAAATCCTTAAATTTTACTTGAGAAACTTGTAATGGATTTTTGTGAAGAACTATATTATTGAATGGTAAAGGTTCGGCTGCAGATAAAAAATTGAACTTTAAAAAAGTAAAAAAAACTAATTGGAATAAAAAAAACCTTGAAATATTCATATATAAAAGGGTTTAACATATAAAATGAGAAATAAAAATAAGACGGTTTGGTCTAATAGATTTAGCAAAGGAAATTCTAGAAATTTTCAAAGAATTGGGTCATCAATTAATATTGATAAAAGACTTTATAAAGAAGATATTTTTGCATCGATAATTCATGCACAAATGCTTGTTAAACAGAGAATTATTCAAAAAAAAGATGGCACAAAAATAATAAAAGGTCTAAAAAAAATAGAGAAAGAAATAGAAAAAAATAAATTTAAATTTAAAGAAAGATTTGAGGATATTCATCAAAATATAGAAAAAAGACTTTTTGAAATTATTGGCCAGTCTGCAGGACATTTACATACTGCAAGATCAAGAAATGATCAGGTTGTAACAGATTTTAAAATTTGGGTAAAAAAAGCATCATTAGATATTAATGATATTTTGAATTCATTAATAAAATCTATTTTGAAAAAAGCGGAGAAAAATATAGATACAGTTATGCCAGGTTTTACACATTTAAAAAATGCACAACCAATTTCTTTCGCACATTATTTATTGGCCTACGTTGAAATGCTTAATAGAGATAAAAAAAGATTTTTGAATAATATAGATCTAATAGATGAGTGTCCTTTAGGATCTGCAGCATTAGCTGGCACATCCTACAAAATAGATAGGCAATTTACTGCAAAAAAACTTGGTTTCAAAAAACCTACTGGTAATTCTATTGATGCAGTTTGTGATAGAGATTTTGCAATAGATTTTTTATCAGCCGCTGCTACGTGTGCAATGCATATGTCAAGATTAGCAGAAGACTTTATTATATTTAATTCGGAAGCTTTTAATTTTTTGAAATTCAGTGATAGAGTCCTTACAGGTTCATCTATAATGCCTCAAAAGAAAAATCCTGATCCAGCTGAGTTAATAAGAGGTAAAACTGCAATTAATTATGGAAAATTAAATTCAATGCTTACAATTATGAAAGGGTTACCAATTTCTTATTATAAGGACTTGCAAGATGACAAAGCTCTTGTATTTGATAGTTATGATACTTTAAAAGATACTTTGCTTATGGCAAATGAGCTTATTTTTAATCTCAATACAAATAAAATAAATATGAAACAAATGGCACAAAAGGGTTACACAACCGCAACCGATTTTGCTGATTATTTAGTAAAGAATAAAAATTTTCCTTTTAGAGAAGCCTACGTAACTTCATCTAAACTTGTTAACTATGCTGAAAAAAAGAGAGTGAGATTAGATGAGCTTTCGCTGAAAGAAATAAATAAATTTCTAAAAAAAAATGAAATTAACAATACCAAAATATTTGATGTGGTTAGTTCAATGAACTCTAAAACATCATATGGAGGTACAGCTACTAAAAATATTAAAAATATGATTAAAAAATATAGAAAAGAATTAAAATGAATAAGATTTTATTTATAATTATTATTAGTGTGATTATATCCGGTTGTGGAAAAAAATCTGCACCAGTATATAAATCTGAAAATCAAAAAGAAAATATTATTATAATTTCATAAATTTATGAGTCTAAATTACAAAGGACGAAACCTATTTATTGAAAATATATCTATTAAAGGTATTACAAGCAAAAATATTACTCCTTTTTATGTATATTCTTACAAAAAAATAAAAGATAATTTTGAAGATTTTTACAATTGTTTTAAAAAGTTAAGACCCCTGGTCTGTTTTTCTGTTAAATCTAACTCAAACGTTTCTATTTTGACCGAGTTAGGCAAATTAGGGTCTGGTGCTGATGTGGTATCAGAAGGTGAATTATTAAAAGCATTAAAAGCAAGAATTAATCCAAAAAAAATTGTTTTTTCTGGTGTTGGAAAAACAGATAGCGAATTAAGATTAGCTATTAAAAAAAGAGTTTTACTTATTAATATTGAGTCTGAAAGTGAAGCTTTATTAATAAATAAAATATCAAAAAAAATGAATAGAGTAACTTCTATTGGGATTAGGTTAAATCCAAATGTCGATGCAAATACTCTTTCAAAAATTTCAACTGGCAAACTTGACAGTAAATTTGGTCTATTAAGTGGAAATTTTTTAAGATTTTGTAAAAGTTCTAAAAATCTTAAAAATATTAAAATTAGTGCAATTAGTGTCCACATTGGAAGTCAAATTACATCTGTAGCACCGTACAAAAGAACTTTGGACACTATAAGAAAAATTATTAAATTAAGTCAAATAAATTTTGATTATATAGATCTTGGTGGTGGATTTGGTATTCAATATAAGAGTAAAGATAAAAAAATTGATATAAAAAACTATTCTGCTCTAGTTCAAAAATTTCAGAAAGATACTAATTGTAAAATTATCTTTGAACCAGGAAGATACATCGTTGGAAATACAGGTTCATTAGTTTCTAAAATTGTATTTATTAAAAAAAATGGTAATAAATATTTTGTAATTTTAGATGCAGGCATGAATGACTTTATGAGGCCTGCTTTATACAATGCAAAACATGAGATTATTTCTGTTTCAAAGTCTAAAAAAAGAATTAATGGGAATATTGAATTTGTTGGACCAATTTGTGAAAGTACTGACACTTTTCTAAAATATAAAAATTTTTCTTTTTTAAAAGAGGGAGAGTATGTAGCTATAACAAATGTTGGTGCATATGGTTCTACTCTTTCATCAAATTATAATACGAGGCCATTAGCTTCTGAGATTATTGTAAAAAAAGGTAAAATAAAAATAATACGAAAAAGACAAAAAATTTCTGAAATCATTTAGTAAATGATATTTTTAAGATCATTATTTTTTAATATTTTATTATTCGGAGGCATAGCTTTTGCCTGTATAATTACATTTCCTCTTTTATTTATTAGAGACAAGCACATGATTTGTGCTGGAAAAGTTCTTTCTATATATGTTGCGTTTTTATTAAAAATAATCATTGGTGTTAAAATTGATTTTAAAGGTGCAGAAAATCTTAGAAAATTTGATAAATATTTTGTTGCTTCGGCTCATCAATCTATGTTTGAAACATTTGCCCTTCAAACAGTTATATCGGGGCCAGTTTTTATTTTAAAAAAAGAGTTAATGAAAATACCTTTTTTTGGTTGGTGCTTAAAAAAAATCGGTGCAGTTGCAATTGTGAGAGATACAGCTACAAAAGAGAACTTAAATTTTTTTGATAAAATACTAGATCAAATAAACAAAAATAAAAGACCATTGTTAATTTTTCCTCAAGGAACGAGGGTACCTTATAAAGAAAGACCTGATTTTAAAAAAGGAGTTGCAAGAATTTATGAGTCTTTAAAATTGCCTTGTGTACCTGTGGCTCTTAACACTGGAAAGGTCTGGCCTAAAAATAGTTTCAATAAATACCCTGGAAAAATAACAATATCATTTCTTAGTCCTATTGAACCAGGTCTTAATAAAGAGGAGTTTTTAAAAAGATTGCAGCAAATTATTTATAACGAAATTGATTTGTTAGGCTGATTATTTTCTTCCAAAGTCAGGTTTATCTGTATCTTGTCCGGCTTTTATAACTGATTTTCTGAAATCTTTTGATTTTTCAAAAATTTCTAAAAGTTTTTTACTATCTTTCTCTAAAATTGCTTTTTTAAATTCATCTAAATTTTTAATAAATTTATCTATAGCTTTTATAATCAAAGTACTATTATCAATAAAAATATCTCTCCACATAGTAGGATCTGAGGCGGCAATTCTTGTAAAATCTCTTAATCCTCCAGCGCTATATCTGATAATATCTTCTTTTGTTTCTTGTTCATTAGACATTGATGTTTGTACAATATTGTATGCTATAGCGTGAGGCAAATGACTTGAAAAAGATAATATTTTATCATGATCCTCGTCGGACATTATTTTAACTTTACTTCCCATGGACTCCCAGAACTTGGAGACTTTTTTGATAGCTTTTTCATCTATATTTTTGTTAGGTGTAAGTATTGTCCATCTATTTTTAAATAAGTCAGGAATACCAGCTTTTGGTCCACTATTTTCTATTCCAGCAACTGGATGGCCAGGAATACAAATAGAATTTTTTAAATTTATTTTTTTTAATATTTTACCCACTCCTGTTTTTACTGAACAAGTGTCTGTTAAAATAGAACCAGCCTTCAAATTGTTTTTAATAGAATTTAATACAGACTCAAAACTACTAATAGGGGTTGCTATAATAACTAAATCAGAATTTTTTACTGCCTCACCCGCATTATTAAATATTTCATCGGAGAGTTTATCTTTTTTAATTATTTCAGTAACTGCCTTATCTTTATCATATGTAATTATTTTTTTAATTGATCCAGCTTTTTTCAATCCTTTAAAAATTGAAGATCCAATTAAACCACATCCTATTATTGAAACTTGATCAAACATTGAAAATTCCCCTCAAAACTGAAATAAATTTTTTATTTTCTTTGCTGTTTCCTATTGTGACCCTCAATGAATTTTTGATACCATAAACATCCATTTGCCTTACTAATATTCCTGAATTTGCTAACTTGTTAAATACTCTAGATGCAGATTGATTTACAGAATCAAAATTAAGTAGAAAAAAGTTTACATTGGTCCTGTTTGTAGCAATTCCAATTTCATCAATGAGATTAAATATTTTTTCAGCCCAAAAATTATTATGTTGAATGGCTTTATTAAGCCATCTTGTATCTAGTACAGCTTTTGTAGCAGCAAAAAGAGCTGGCCTGCTCACATTAAACGGTGGCTTAATTTCATATAGTTTTTGTATTAATTTTTTTGGACCATAACCCCAACCGATCCTTAATCCAGCTAAACCATAAATTTTTGAAAATGTTCTTGTAACTATAACATTTTTTGATTTTGAAAATAAATCTATACCTGAAGCATATTCAGGATCTTTGATGTATTCAAAATATGCATCATCTATTACTAGTAGAATATCACTTCTAAGTTTTTTTCTTAACTCTAAAACTTCATTCTTATTTAAATAAGTTCCAGTAGGATTATTTGGATTAGCTAAAAAAACAATTTTTGTTTTTTTATTAACGCAGTTCATAATTGAGTTAACCGATGCAGCAAAATTTTCTTCTTTGGCGTATCTCACTTTAGCACCAAACATGCGGCTATAAATTCTGTAAATTATAAAACTATATTCTGGAACGATAACTTCATCACCTTTGTTTAGGAAAAGTTTACAAACTAATTCAAAAATTTGATCAGAACCTGATCCTAAAATAATTTGATCTCTTTTCAATTTAAATTTTTTTGCTAAAATTTTTCTAAAAAATGTTCCGTCTGAGTCAGGATATCTTACAAAACCTTTTCCGATTGAACTGTAAGATTTTACAGCCTTTGGACTTGGTCCTAATGCCGATTCATTTGCAGAAAGCTTTATCGGACTTCGCCTACTTTTGAATAGACTTAAACCGGCAACATATTTTTCTGCTATAATTTTTCTTGGTTTAGGTAATTTCATAATATTTTAGAAGTCTTATATTAAAAGAGACTTCATTTGTATAATGGAAATAAATTTATTTGAATAAATTGACATGTTTGTGGCGATTTAGTATATATCCGCATAGCGCTGATTTAACCGAATTGCGAGCGCTAAGTAAATGCAGCTAAACAGGGTTTTTGCCCAGTCTAGCTGGGCTTTTTTTTTATATGAGTGATAAACTAGAAAATATTAAAAAATTAAATATATCAAAACCTCTTTTGCTTGATTGTAAGCAAACTATAAAAGATTTTCCTTTGGCTTATGAAACTTATGGAAAATTGAATGATTCTAAAGATAACGCTATTTTAGTTTTTCATGCTTTGACGGGCGATCAATTTGTAAGTGGAATAAATCCAATAACAAAAAAAGACGGTTGGTGGGTAACAGCTGTAGGTCCAGGTAAAGCTATAGATACTAATAAATATTTTGTTATCTGTGCTAATGTTATAGGTGGATGCATGGGTTCATGGGGTCCTAAAGAAATAGACAAAGATACCAATGAGTCCTATGGTTTAAATTTTCCAGTTATAACTATAAGAGATATGGTTAAAGCTCAAGAAACTCTTCTAGATTATTTGGGAATAAAAAAACTTTTATGCGCCACTGGTGGTTCTATGGGCGGAATGCAATTGTTACAATTTTGCTCCACATTTCCAAATAGAACTTTTTCCGCTATTCCTATTGCTTGTAGCACGAGTCACAGTGCACAAAATATAGCATTAAATGAATTAGCAAGACAGGCTATTATGGCAGATCCTGTATGGAATAATGGAAAATATTTAAAAAATAATGTTCAACCTAAAAATGGATTAGCAGTTGCAAGAATGGTAGGGCATATAAGTTACCTATCGGAAAAAGGTATGCAGGAAAAATTTGGCAGAAAGCTTCAAGAAAAAGCTGATTATGAGTTTAGCTTTAACGCTGATTTCCAAGTTGAAAGTTATTTAAGGCACCAAGGGTTTGCATTTGTTGAAAGGTTTGACGCAAACTCAATTTTATATATTACAAGAGCAATGGATTATTTTGATTTAGGTAAACAATTTAAAGGTGGGCTTGTCGAAGCATTTAAAGATCAAAAAACAAAATTTTTAGTAATATCTTTTTCATCTGACTGGCTTTATACGACAAAAGAGAATAAGGATACTGTGATTGCACTTAATGCTTCAGGTGCGGATGTTTCCTTTGCTGAAATAAAAACAGATAAAGGTCATGACTCTTTTTTAGTAAATGAACCTGAATTTTTAAAAACTTTAAAAGGATTTATTGACTCAATGCACACAAAATTTAAAAATGAAAAAAGAATTTAAAGTAATTGCAGATTTATTACCCAATAATGTAAGAGTCCTTGATGTTGGTTGTGGGGATGGTTCATTGATGAGCCTTTTGACTAAAGAAAAAAATATAGAGGCTCGTGGTTTAGAGCTTATAGAGGATAATGTAAAAAAATGTATATACAAAGGACTTTCGGTAATAGAAGGTAATGCAGAAACTGAACTTCATCAATTTCCAAGTCAGTCTTTTGATTTTGTTATTTTGAGTCAAACACTTCAGGCATTTTATAATCCAGAAAAAGTTTTAAAAGATTTGTTAAGAATTGGAAAATCTGTAATTATATCAATACCTAATTTTGGATACTGGAGAGTTCGAACTAGCCTTCTTTTTTTTGGAAAAATGCCAGTTACTAAAACACTACCAAATAAATGGTATGATACACCAAATCTTCATATGTGTACGATTAAAGATTTATTTCATTTTTGTTTGGAAAAAAATATTAAAATTGATAGAGCGATAGGAATAAACAAAAACTCAACTTCTGAGATTAAAAAAAGTAACCTTGAATTAAAAAATCTATTTTCTAGACTGGGAATATTTTTATTAAGTTAAAATGCTTGAAGTGTTAGTTATAAATTGTTTGGATGATAATTATAGTTATTTAATTAGAGATAAGAAAACTAATACTGTTGGAGTTATCGATCCATCTGAATTTAAAGCTGTAAACTTAAAAATAGAAAAAACATATAGAAAATTAGACTTCATTCTAAATACACATCATCATAATGATCATGTAGGAGGAAATTTAGAATTAAAAAAAAAATATAATTCAAAAATTATTTGCTCAAAATTAGATGAAAAAAGAATTCCTGGAGCTGATATTAAAAAAAATGAAGGAGATGAATTTCTTATTGGTGAAACTAAATTTCAAGTAATTTCTGTTCCTGGTCATACTTTGGGGCATATAGCGTTTTATTCGGAAAATTCTAAAATTATATTCACAGGTGATACTATATTTTCTCTTGGATGTGGAAGAATTTTTGAGGGAACACATCTACAAATGCTAAATTCTGTTGAAAAAATTATGAAGTTACCCAAAAGTACTCTTGTTTATTGTGGGCATGAATATACAAAAAAAAATGGTGAATTTTGTTTAAGCATCGATGAGACAAATATTAAACTTAAAGAAAGAATAAAAAATGTAGATAATAAATTGCAAATAAATCTTCCAAGTATTCCGATTACTTTAGGAGAAGAATTAGAAACGAACATTTTTTTTAGATTTGAAGACAATAAAGTAAAAAATAAACTTAAAATGAATAATGCCTCAAAATTAGAAGTTTTTACAAAATTAAGGAATTTAAAAGATCAATTTTAGTATCATTGAACTTGACTTGATAAAGCACAGGGTTATATTGCCTTTAATTTTTAATAGAGGTTAATTTATGTCTTTTGCAGTAATAGAAACCGGTGGTAAGCAGTACAAAGTATCTGCTAGCAACATACTCAAGGTTGAAAAATTAGATATTCAAAAGGGCAAAAAAGTTGAATTCAAAAAAGTTTTATTGATTAATGATGACAAGACAACAGAAGTTGGAAATCCAACCCTCGATGGAGCAGTGGTTGAGGCCATGCTTTTAGATAATATTAAAGATAGAAAAATATTAGTTTTTAAAAAAAGAAGAAGACAAAATTCAAGAAAAAGATACGGTCACCGACAGCCTTTATCAAAAATTCAAATTACAAAAATTCTTTCTAAAAATGGTAAAATTGTTTCTGAAATGAAAAAAGATTCAATTAAAACATCTAATCAACAAAAAGATGATAAAAAGACAGTTTCTAAAAAAGAAAAAATTATTAAAAAAACTGTAAAATCAAAGGAAAAAAAATAAAATTCTATGGCAACAAAAAAAGCAGGTGGATCATCGAAGAATGGACGAGATAGTGCTGGTCGTCGACTAGGTGTAAAAAGATATGGAGAGCAAATAGTAAAGCCTGGAAATATAATAGTACGTCAAAGAGGAACAAGAATTCATCCTGGCATTAATGTTGGCATGGGAAAAGATCACTCAATTTATTCTTTAATAAGTGGGAAAGTAAAATTTAAAAAATCAAGATCAAACAGAACTCTTGTATCTGTAGTTCCCAAATAAATTTAATTAATTAACTCAATTTATAAAAAATGAAGTTTTTAGATCAAGCAAAGATATATATTAAAGCTGGTAATGGTGGTTCTGGCTCTTCGAGCTTTAGAAGAGAGAAATATGTTGAGTTTGGAGGACCTGATGGAGGAGACGGTGGAAATGGGGGGTCAGTTATTTTAGAATCAGAACGTAATCTAAATACATTAGTTGATTTTAGGTATAGGCAACATTTTAAAGCTGAAAATGGAAGATCCGGTAGCAAAAAAAATAAAACTGGCGCTGGTGGAGAAAATTTAATTTTAAAAGTACCTATTGGAACACAAATATACGAAGAAGATAATAATACTTTGATATATGATTTAACTAAAAATAATGAAAAATTTGTAGTTGCTACCGGAGGAGAAGGTGGCTTAGGAAATACAAGGTTCAAAAGTTCAACAAATCGAGCTCCAAGAAAAAAAACAAGCGGTAAACAAGGAGAAGAGTTTTGGATATGGTTACAATTAAAGGTTATAGCGGATGCAGGAATTATTGGTCTTCCTAATGCGGGAAAGTCAAGTTTGCTATCTAAATGTACTAGAGCTAAACCAAAAATAGCCAATTATCCTTTTACAACAATTAATCCAAATTTAGGTGTGCTTAATTTAAATCACAAAGAAATAATCCTTGCAGATATTCCAGGGTTAATTGAGGGATCACATAAAGGTGTAGGTTTGGGTGATAAATTTTTACGGCACATAGAAAGATGTAAGGTGTTGATTCACTTAATCGACATATCAGAAAAAGATATTATTGGAAATTATTTGAAAATAAGGAATGAATTGTCTAAATATGACAAAAAGATCTTAAAAAAAACTGAGATTGTAGTTTTTAATAAATCAGATCTAATTGATATGAATTCTATTAATGAAAAATTAAAAAATTTTAAAAAAAGA
>CACABC010000015.1 GCA_902530635.1 uncultured Pelagibacteraceae bacterium
CCAGCCGATAGTGAACCATACTTTTTTTCATTTCTAACTACTAAAGCGATTAATAAACAAATTAGTTGCGGGATGACTTATACTAACGACATAGTACATAAAATTATAATTGATAATATTTCAAGAAGCGCGATGTACTCCGGTAACATCAAAGGGGTGGGACCAAGATACTGTCCGTCTATCGAGGACAAAATTGTTAAGTTTAAGGAAAAACAAAAGCACCAAATTTTCTTAGAGCCTGAAGGATTAGACGATCATATAGTTTATCCCAATGGTATTTCGACCTCCTTACCAGAGGATGTTCAGGTTAAAATATTAGCTAAAATTAAAGGTTTGGAAGACGTTAAAATGGTAAGAGCAGGCTACGCCATAGAGTACGATTATGTAGACCCAAGGGAGCTAAAAGCGAGTCTAGAAGCCAAAAAAATAAGGTCTCTTTTCTTGGCCGGTCAAATCAATGGTACAACTGGGTATGAGGAAGCAGCAGCCCAAGGCTTGATAGCTGGAATCAACGCTGCTCTAAAAGTCAAAAAAGAAAATGAGTTTATTTTAGATAGAGCGAGTTCGTATATTGGTGTAATGATTGATGACCTTATCACTAAGGGTGTTTCTGAGCCTTACAGAATGTTTACGTCTAGAGCTGAATACAGATTGTCACTAAGAGCAGACAATGCAGATAAAAGACTTACGCTTGTTGGTATCAAAATTAATTTAGTCAAAGGCGATAGAAAAAAAATATTTAATGACAAACAAAATAAAATAAATAATCTAGAAACTTCTCTGTCTAAAAAATTTATAACGCCAAACGCTGCTGCTAAGCACTCAATTAAGATTGCAATGGATGGAGTTAAAAGATCTGGACTAGATATTTTGGGTATAAAAAATGTTAAATTAAGCAATGTTCGACAAATTTGGGCTGATATACCCTATTATGGACGCCACATTGATGAGCAGGTTGAAATAAACGCTCATTATTCTGGTTATTTACCTAAACAAGAAAGCGATATTAAAAATTTCAAAAAGGATGAAGGTTTAATAATACCTACTGGCATTGATTATGACTCTTTTAGTGGATTATCAAATGAAGTTAAGTCGAAATTGAAAATAATCAGACCTAAGACTTTAGGACAGGCCCTCAGGATCGATGGTGTTACACCTGCAGCAGCAATTATTTTGTTGGGAGCTATAAAAAGGTCTAAACAGAGAGTACCAGCCTAGAATCCACATGAATTCTAGTGAATCTAAGATAAAATCAAAGCTAATTTTATCTAAAAATCTTAATTTCAACGATAAAAAATTAGAGTTAATCGAGTTATTTGTTAAAGAACTTTTAAATTTTAACCAAAAATATAATTTAATTTCAAAGACCTCTGAGAAAGACATTTGGAACAGACATGTTCTGGATTCCGCTCAACTAATAAAGCATATCGATCATAAAAACTTCAATAGTTTATCAGATTTAGGTACAGGTGGAGACTTTCCTGGAATTATATTGTCTATCTTTTATAGCGATCTTCTCACGTTTCACGTGAAACTTTATGAAAAATCTCAAGTCAAAGTTAACTTTATCAAAGCCATTATAGCAAAACTTAGCATTAATAATGTATATGTATATGATAATGATTATCAATATCATATAATAGATACTGATTACGTAGTATGTAGAGCTTTTAAAAAATTACCTGAAATATTAAGAATTTCACGTGAAACTCTAAAAAAACCGCATAAACTTATTGTTATGTTAGGAAAGAGTGCACAGGATGAATTAAATAAAGCTTCAAAGGATATGATTTATAAGTATAAGCTAGTACCTAGCATCACCGAAAGTGATTCAAAAATACTTTTAGTAGATGCTACAAAATAAATTGTGGCTGGATCTATAATATCAGTAATAAATCAAAAAGGTGGAGTCGGAAAAACTACGACTGTAATAAACCTTGCAACAGCTTTAGCAAAAAAAGGAAAAAAAATTTTAGTAATTGATCTAGATCCTCAAGGCAATGCTACGACCGGTCTAGGTAAGTCAAACAACGATGAAGATAAAAGTATATACAATGTCCTTATCGGGAAAACACAAGTCCAAAAAGCAATTCAAGAGAGCGCAATACCCGGCCTAGATATAATAGGCTCAAATGTAAATTTATCAGGATTGGAGGTAGAAACAGCAAATGATGCTAATAGAGCCTTTTTATTGAAAGAAATTTTAAACAAGAGAAAAGATTCATATTTTAGCAAGTACGACAATATCTTTATCGACTGCCCACCTTCTTTGAGTTTGTTAACAATAATGTCTTTAGTGTCAGCAGATGAATTATTAATTCCACTTCAAACAGAATTTTTTGCATTAGAAGGGATTACTCAACTGATGAAAACAATTGATAGAATAAAAGTTAATCTAAACCCAACTCTTGGTATCAGAGGGGTACTATTAACAATGTTTGACAAAAGAAATAAATTATCCTCTCAAGTAGATATCGAAGCCAGAAATCATTTTAAAGATAAGGTATATAAAACAGTTGTCCCAAGAAATGTCAGACTATCCGAGGCGCCGTCCCACGGTATGCCTTGTTTGATTTATGATAAAAATTGTTCAGGTAGCAAGTCTTACATCAATTTGGCTGAAGAGTTTATAAACCAAAATAATCAAACCATGGGTAGCGCAGCATGAATGCAGCAAAAAAAGGTCTCGGCAGAGGTTTGTCTGCTTTATTTGGGGACATAGAGAAGAAATCTGGATCAAATCAAAATCAAACAAATAAAGTTTCCATAGCTGATTTGCAACGTAATAAATATCAACCAAGAACTATTTTTAACGAAGAAAAAATTATGGAATTATCATCCTCAATTAAGGAAAACGGTGTGATACAACCAATAGCTGTAAGACCTAATAGTTACGAACCTGGAAAATACGAAATTGTTGCAGGAGAAAGAAGATGGCTAGCAGCACAAAAAGCGGGACTTAATGAAGTACCAGTTATTATTTTGGACATCGATGATCAAAAAAGTTTAGAAGTAGCCATCGTAGAAAATGTCCAGAGGCAAGATTTAAATGTCATTGAAGAGGCTAAAGGGTATCAAAGATTGGTCAAAGAATTTGGTTATGATCATGAAAAAATTTCAAAATTTATGTCCAAAAGCAGAAGCCATATAAGTAATACCTTAAGAATACTTACACTTCCACAAGACATATTATCCATGATTGAAGAAGGACAGTTAACAGCCGGACAAGCCAGACCTCTTATTGGACTTCCAAATGCTAGTGATATTGCCGAAAATATAGTCAGAAAAAAAATAAGTGCTAGGGAAGTCGAGTCCTTAACCAAAATGAAAAAAGGATCAAAAAAATCTAAAACAGAAGATCCAAATATCACTTTTGTAAGAAATGAAATAGAAAGTAAACTAGGCTTAAATGTTGAAATATTAAATAAAAAAAATAATTCTGGTAAAATTACAATTAAATATAAATCGTTAGATCAATTCGAATTAATCTCAAAGAAACTTATGAAGTAGAAATAGCCTTGTTATAAAGGTTTATTATAAGATTTTTAATTAAGATATTATTATTTGGACTTACATTCGTTTTTATTAAAACTTCTGTATTAAACAATATTTCCCTAGCCTCTAATAATTTTTTTGGACCCCATTTTTTAATTTGTTTTAAAAATATGCTTTTATCTTTCCAAAAGATAGGTGGTCTTAAATTATCAATAGCTTTTTCGAGGTTTTTATCCTTAGCATATTGATTATTTAGGTCGCTTAGTTTTTGAATCCTCCTTGTTAAATTATTTAAATAAAAATAGGCTTCCTCGTTTTGCATTATTACATTTGCTAAATTTTTGTTTAAATTTTCTTTTTCTCCACCTAAACAAGCATCTCTTACACTGTCGAAATCTAAATTATTTATGTTATTCAATACTTCTGGAAGCTTTTCAAATTTTATTTTCTTGTCCAAAAAAAGTGATTTTATTTTATCTATTTCATGAGATAACGTTTTTCTGTCCATGCCAGAGTTGCTGATAAGTAAATTTATAACTTCTTGGTTCAAACCGACAAATCCCTCAAGTTTCTTTCTTAGATATTCACTTAGGTTTCTGTGAGTGTCCTCGTAACATGCCACAATTCCTGTATTTTTTCCCTTTTCAAACATTCCACGGATAACAGATTTTTTCTCTAAATTCTGTGCAAAAAGGATTACTTTAAAATCTAGGTCGGGATTTTCTAAGATTTGCTCAATTTTTTTTTTAATCTTATCTGAAACTTCGTTTATAAAAATTAATTTTTTTTTGCTAAATAAGGAAATATTGTTTAATTGTTCATTTAAAAGTTCCTCATTTTTTAATATTTCATTTTGATCAAGGCTAATTTGTTCATATTCTTTAAAAAATTTTTTTATTTCGTTTTTAATGTCATCTTTTAAACCAATATTTTCTCCATATATTAGCGTCAAAGAATATTTATCAAGAATAGATATATTCTTTTCAATTATAAAACTTTTTAAAATCATTTATTTTGATAAATAGAAGTTAAACTAATTAATATTTCATTTGCAATAGTTTCAATCATATTTTCGACAGCTTTTTTTTCACTATTTAGCGTATCAAGGTGCACTTCAGCTGCTATATAATTTTGCTCTCTAGAATAAACCCCAGATAAAACTATCTCATTTTTTTCATATTCTGTCGCCGTAATCTCAAAATTCAAACTAACGGAATATTCTAAGACTTTGCCAGTATCACTTTTGTTTGCTATTACGTTTTTTTTGCTAGCTTTAATTGTAATAGTCAAATTATTTTCCTCTTTATTAGAGGTGATTAAGTTGTTTTTTAGAAGGCTACCAAGTCTTTTATTGCCCTCTAATTCAACCTTTTTTATGCTGAATTTTTGATTTTTAACATCAAACAGTGGTTGATATCCACAATTTGTCAATAAGTTAAAAATTATAAAAAATAAAAAAATTTTATCAAATTTGAAATTTTTCATTTAGTTATAAAATTTATTATTTTATTTTTAACAAATATATTTTTCATAATCTTCTTATCTTTTAAATTTTTAGTAATGTTCTCAATTTTTTTAGCAGCATCTATAACTTCTTTTTCTAAGCTATCTCTATTTGTAGAAATTAAACCTCTCTTCTTTCCATCGATTTGAACTACAATTGTTACTTTGTCATCAATTAAAAGGGTTTTTTCAATTTTTGGCCACTCAATTTTTGTATAAAAATCTTTACCCTCAAGTCTAGATAAGCATTCCCAGGATAAATGAGGTGTAAAAGGCATCATTGCTTTCATAATATTAATTTGTGCATTCAAAAAATGTTGATTGCTAACGCTTTTAGCTAAGTTTTCCTCGAGAAAACGAATGGATTCGTAGACATTTGCTATGGCTACATTAAGACTAAATTTTTCAATTAAATTTGTAATTTTGAATAAATATTTATTAATATTTACAAGAAAAGTT
This sequence comes from uncultured Pelagibacteraceae bacterium, assembly GCA_902530635.1. Taxonomy (GTDB): domain Bacteria; phylum Pseudomonadota; class Alphaproteobacteria; order Pelagibacterales; family Pelagibacteraceae; genus Anoxypelagibacter. Next base: position 5,458 of record CACABC010000015.1, read on the forward strand.
TTTTCTTCTTCCTCTGAAGATAAAATATTTTTTCTTTCTAAAATCCTACAATTTAATGCCCAAACTCTTTGAATAAATTTATGAGCCGCGGCCACTCCTTCATTAGACCATTGAATGTCTCTATCAGGCGGGCTGTCAGAAAGCATGAACCATCTAATGGCATCTGCCCCATAAATTTTAATCATACTTTCAGGATCAACTACATTTTTTTTAGATTTTGACATTGCTTCAGCCGGTCCAACAACAACTTTTGACTTATCAATTTTAGACATTTGCTCTGGACTTAACCATTCACCTTTTTCGTTTTTATATGTTTCATGACAAACCATACCTTGAGTGAAAAGTCCCTTAAAAGGTTCCTTAACTTTAATATCCGTATCATTTAATTTAATAGCTCTCATAAAAAATCTTGAATACAGAAGATGAAGTATTGCGTGTTCGACACCTCCAATATACTGATCTACAGGCATCCAATAACTAAATGCCTTTTTATCAAACGGTTTATCCTTTAACCTCGGTGAACAAAATCTTATAAAGTACCATGAAGAGTCAACGAAAGTATCTAGAGTATCTGTTTCTCTTGTTGCACTTTCTCCTGTTTTTTTATATTTAGTTTTTTTCCAAGTTGGATGATTTGCAAGTGGATTTCCTTTTGAGTTTAAGTCAACATTTTCAGGTAATTTTATAGGAAGTTCACTTCTATCCACAGGAACAACTTTTCCATCTTTAAGATATATCATAGGTATAGGGCATCCCCAATATCTTTGTCTGGATATACCCCAATCTTTTAGTCTAAAAGATATTTTTTTCTTTCCTATTTTTTTTCTTTCTATCTCTTGTATAATTTTTTCCTTTGCATCTTCTATATTTAAATTATTTAAAAATTCTGAATTAATAATTTTTCCATCCCCAGTATATGCTTTTTTTAGTTTTTTGTTTTCCCTAAACTCTTCAGATTGAACTACCTGTATTATTTCAAGATTATATTTGGTCGCAAAGTCAAAGTCTCTTTGGTCATGTGCGGGGCAACCAAAAATTGCACCCGTCCCATAATCCATCAAAATAAAATTTGCAAAATAAATTGGTATAGTTTTGTTTTTTATAAAAGGGTGTTTTGCATTAAGACCAGTTTTAAAACCAATCTTTTCTGCATTTGCAATCGCTTCCTCAGTTGTACCAACTTGAGATGATCTTTTTTTAAATTCTATAAAATCTTTTTGTTTTTCAAATTCTTTGCACATAGGATGGTCTACCGAAAGTGCCAAAAAAGTGGCTCCAAATATAGTATCTGGACGAGTAGTAAAAATTTTTATTTTATTATTCTTGTCAATTTCAAAATCAATTTGACATCCAATTGATTTACCAATCCAATTTTTTTGCATCAATTTTACTTTCTCTGGCCATTCATCTAGCAATTTTAAATCATCCAGTAATTCGTTAGAAAATTTTGATATATTAAAAAACCATTGAGATAATTTCTTTCTTTCTACAACTGCATTAGATCTCCATCCTTTTCCATCTATTACTTGTTCATTAGCTAAAACTGTTTTATCAACCGGGTCCCAATTAACATAAGTTTCTTTTTTTAGAATTAATCCTTTTTCATAAAAATCAATAAAAAGTTCCTGTTGATGTTTATAATATTCCTCGTCACATGTAGAAATTTCTAAATCCCAATCAATTGATAAACCGAGTGATTGAAGTTGTTTTTTCATTGTTGTAATATTTTTTTTAGTCCAGTCTTTTGGATCTAAATTATTCTCTCTTGCTGCATTTTCAGCTGGCATTCCAAAAGAGTCCCAACCCATAGGATGCAAAACATTAAATCCATTCATTGATTTATATCTGGCCAGAACATCGCCAATAGCATAATTCCTTACATGTCCCATATGAATTTTACCAGATGGATAAGGAAACATTTCTAAGCAATAAAATTTTTTATTTTTTTTTGTATTCTTAAAAATAATTTTTTCTTTTAGCCAAAAATTTTGCCATTTTTCGTCAATTTCCTTTACATTAAGTTTGTTCATTAAATGACTTAGTTCTATTTAATTCTTTTTCTTTTTATCTTTATCTTGAATTTTTAATTGTGCAGCTTTTTTAATAATGTCAGACCTAATAGTTTGCTCAAGTTTTGGTGAAGAGATTTTTTGAATAATACAATTTTCTCCTTTTTTACATGTTTTTTTGTGGACTATAATTTTTAAACTATCAGCCCTTATTTCGTTAGACAAAAATCTAATTGTAAATTTAAGTGACTCATTGGCAGTATTAGCGTCAGTATACCAATCTGTTATTATCATTCCACCTGAGTAATCTACTGTAACCAAAGGCATAAAATCTATTACATCAAAACTAGCTCTCCAAAGAGGATTTGAAGTGCTAAATTCATAAGTAGTTTTCCTATTTCCTATATTTTTAAGACTTATTCCTTTTCCTTCCTCAATATTTTTTCTAGCTCTTTCTATTCCACCCTCCGGAGTACTTGCTTTACCACCAGGAAGTTTTGCGAATGGTCCTCCGCCGCATGAAAATAAAAACAAAGAAGCCAGCACTATTATTATTGATTTGAATAAAAAGTTCATAAGGTTACGCATATTTTTTATTATCGCATACTTTATAAATAAGCAGCAAAAAAGCCTATTTTTTATGTGGTATTTATACAACATATTGATAAAAAATGAGTTAAATTTGTTAAAAACACTGTGATATTAAGCATTTTAAGCTATTTTTTAGCGTTTATTTAAATAAACAATAATTAAAGGAGATAAACATGAAAACATTAACTAAAGTTGGATTGTCTGCCTTAGCTGGAGCATTGGCTGTAACATCTGCAAACGCAGGTGATATGTCAATATCTGGTTCTATGGTAGCATCTTACTCGAAAGGTAGTGGCTATCATACAACTGGAAATCCTTTAGCAATGGATAAGGAATTATCTGTTACTGGTTCTGGTGATATGGACAACGCATTTGCTTCTACTGTTAGTTACAAACAAACTATAACTGATGCAATGGCTTTCAACGACTCTGAAATAGTATTCGGTGACGTATTGGGAACTACTGCAACATTAGCGATGACATCTGCTGGTGACCCAATGTCAGCAATTGATGACGTTACGCCAACTGCTTTTGAAGAAGCAAACGCGATAACTGGATCAATTAAAGACGTAAACGGTATCGACGGAACATACTCGCTAAGACTAACTCAAGCAGATTTACTTGGAACTGGTTTTACAGTTGATGCAGCGTACACATGGGAACATGGTTCGGGCGATGCAGCTACTGAAAAAGGTTCTTCAGGCAATGATGCTGACGGTTCAGAAGACGGTTACTCTATCGTAGTTAAAGGTTCAGTGCCTATGGTTGAAGGCTTAGACGTTGGTGTTGGTTACACAATGCTAAATACTAAAGCTCTTACAACTGGAGACAGAGACCAAGAAGAAGGTACAGCGTATATTAAATATTCGTCTGGACCAGTATCTGTTGGTTACCAAAAAGGCGCGGTATCTGTAGAAGGAATAGCTGAAAATATCTATGTGAATGAGTACATTGGTCTTTCATATAAGATAAATGACGACATATCCGTTTCTTACAACGAAGCAGAATCAAGAAAAACTGCTGACACTGGAGCTGATATAGTACAAGAGTGGGATTCAATTTCACTTTCTTATACAGCTGGCGGAATGACATTAGGTATTGTTGATCAAGAAGTTGACAACGCTACTTACACTTCTGGAAGAACTTCAGAAGAAACTGCATTCCAAATGACAATTGCGTTTTAAGTAACTAAAAACTATTTTTAAAAAAAGCCGGCATATATTTGCCGGCTTTTTTTTTGTCTTTTAGCAAAGCACATCCGTATACATTCAGAATTTTTATTTTTCTAAAGTTTTTTTCATTTATACCACCTAAAGCAACAAATTTTCTTGAAAAGTGCCTCGTTAGCAAATTGAATTTTAACGTTCCAAGATTACCTTTTTTATATTTGTTTGATGTTTCAAATATTCTTGATAGGACGATATAATCGCAGCCTTGTTGTATTTTTTCGTTAATTTCAGCAACATTGTGAGCACTACCTATTATCTCAATTTTTGGATTAATTTTTTTTAAATGTTTATATTGTTTTTTGTTATAAGCAGAAATATAAAATTTATTTGACCTTAATGATAATAAAATTTTTACGTTATTAGGAACAAATAAACCAATTTTTCTGCTTGTACATTTATAATTAAATTTCTTTAAATCATTTCTATTAAATTTATCCGGGTTTCTAAGAATTAAAATTGCTCCTGTCTTTTTTACATAATCTAGGTTAATTTCATCCAATTTTTCTGTTATGAAGTATAAATAAAATTTTTTTTTAATCATGAATAACGAAGTTATAAATAAGTTAAAAGTAATACAAGAAAATATAAAAAATTTAAATGATAATTCAATTCAAAGAAGTATAATTTGCGTATCTAAAACTTTTTCAATTGACAAACTAATGCCACTAATTGACTTTGGTCATATTCATTTTGGTGAAAATAAAGTTCAGGAAACTGAGATGAAGTGGTCCGAGATTAGGAAAACAAATAAGAATATTAAAATTCACATGGTTGGTAAATTGCAAACCAATAAAGTTAAAAAAGCAATTCATTTATTTGAATTTATTCATTCACTAGACAGTTCAAAATTAGCAGACGCTTTGAGCAAGGCAGAGACTGAAAATAATAAAAAAATTTCTTATTTTATTCAAATTAATATTGGAAATGAAATTCAAAAATCTGGAATTCCTACTAAGGATGCAAAAAACTTTTTAAATTATTGTAAGTTTGATAAAAAACTAAATGTTATCGGACTAATGGTCATACCTCCAAACGATGAGTATACTGAAAAATATTTTGAAGAAGTCTCAAAATTAAACTCTGAACTTGGTTTAAAACATTTAAGCATGGGGATGTCATCAGATTATGAAAAGGCAGTTAAGTTTAATGCTACTTTCCTAAGGATAGGATCTGGAATTTTAGGACCTAGAACTTTTAAGAAATTATAAATTTTGTTTTTTTTGTAATAAACGGCAAGATTCTAATTAAATCCTTTTTTTTTATAGAAACGCATCCTTTTGTGGGACTAAGTTTTTTAGTTGAAACATGTAAAAAAATCGCACTTCCTTTATTTTTAACAACTGGATTTGAATTAAAATTTAAAACCAAAATTAAATCATAAATATTTTTTTTGAGATATAATTTTTCATGGTTTTTTTTAAAGGGAAGAAAAACTAATTTATTATAAAGTGATGAAGTTGGATCATCACACCAACCTAAGTTTTTTTTTATTTTCTTTTTTCTGATATATGTAAAAATATTCTTTACTCTGTCTGCTCTATACAATAATAGCTTAAAATTAAAAGATCCCTTGGGCGTTTTGAGATCACCCTCTCTTTTTCTATGAGTTAAACCCCTTTTACCTATTGAACATTTTATCTTATAATCCCTAAAGTAAAGAATATTTTTTTTTAAATATATATGCATATTAAATCTTACAATATTAACGTTGCATGTTTTTGCAATGAAAATTTTACAAAGTCTTTAGAAGAATTAAAATCTTTTTTTGGATTTAATTTAATTTCTAAAAATATTAATGATGAAGACTTAAAAGCAAATAAATTTCATGCTATAATCACTGATCTAGATAATAATAAGAAAAAATTTATTCATGATACAAATATACCAAAAATTCTTATTCAAAAAGATATTCAAGGAAGTAAACCAAAGGAAAGCTTTGGACTTGTAGCCAAACTTCCACTTAACGTTGTTCAATTTAATCAAGATGTAATAGATGTTTGTAAAAAACATGAATTTAATAAAAACTCTTTAATAAAAATTAAAGATTATACCCTTGATAAAAATGCGAGGACTTTAATAAAAGAAAACACAAAACTTCAAGTTACCGAAAAAGAAATCATTTTTATTGAAATGTTATATTCTTCTCAAAAGCCCCTTAGCCGAGATTATATATTAAAAAATATTTGGAACTACTCATCTGAAACAGATACTCATACAGTTGAAACACACATATATAGATTGAGACAAAAAATTAAAAAAAAATTTGAAGACAATAACTTTATTAAAAACTCTAAAGATGGATATTCATTTTGAAGAAAAGAAATATTTTTGCTAAAGATTTATTTTCAAAGAAATATCATAAACGTATTGTTAAACCAAAAAAAGGTAAGGGAAGTTACAACAGAAAAAAAATTAAGAAAGTCTAGCACCAATTTTCTGAATAATTTTTGAAGACATCTCAGTTCCCTTGGCCAAACTGTCTTTATTAGATAATTTATTTATGTAGCCATGTAAAAATCCAGCTGCAAAAAGGTCCCCTGCTCCTGTCAAATCTACAATTTTTAAATTTTTTTGTATACCGCATTGTATTACATCATTTCTGTTAATCACAATGCTCCCTTTTTCTCCTCTAGTTATTACTAATATTTTTTCAAGATTTTTACCAAAAGAAATTACATCATCAAAATTTTTAGCATCTATAAGAGAATGAATTTCTTGTTCATTAGCAAAAGTAATATCTAGTTTATTTTTAACTAAACCCAAGAAGTCATTTTTATGTCTATCTACACAAAATTTATCTGATAAAGACATAGCAGATATATTTGAAATATTAATAGCTTTTTCTATTGCTTTCTTTTGTTCATTACCATCCCATAAATAACCTTCTAAAAAAACTATTTCACTTTTTTTTATAGAATTTATATCAATATCTTTTTCATTAATTTTATTTGCAATCCCTAGAAAGGTACACATTGTTCTCTCAGAGTCTGGTGTTATTAAAACCAAACAAGTTCCGGTAGGTAATTTTTCTTTTTTTTTTGAATAAAAATATTTTACTTTTTCTTTTTTAAGGCCTTCTTCGTATTTATTTCCTAATTCATCGTCACATATTTTACCAATAAAACCTACATCATTACCAAGTTGTGCTAGACCAACAATTGAGTTTGCTACAGAACCTCCTGAAATTGTTTCTTCAATCTTTAAATTTGATAATAGATTTTTAAGTTCAGCTTCATCAACCAATTTCATTGTACTTTTGGTAAGATTATTTTTTATCAAAAAATCATCTTTCACCCTGCAAATTACATCTACTATAGCATTTCCCATTCCAAGAATTTTCATATTAAGCTTTCTTTGTTTTTATAGGTATTTTTCGATTAGGATAGCAAGTCGTACAGATTTTACAAGTTACACCATAGCATTCTCTAGCTTTACAATATTCCCTTCCATAATAAATTATTTGAAGATGAAGTTTGTTCCACGATTTTTTAGGGAATAATTTCTTTAAATCCTTTTCAGTTTGAATGACGTTTTTTCCATTTGTTAGACCCCATCTTTGTGCCAAACGATGAATATGTGTATCTACAGGAAAAGCTGGTACCCCAAATTTTTGAGACATGACTACACTTGCAGTTTTATGTCCAACACCCTGTAAATTTTCGAGATCTTCAAAACTTTTTGGAACTTTACCTTTGTGTTTTTGAATTAGTTGTTTCGATAGAGTATAAACACTTTTTGCTTTGTTTCGAAAAAGACCTATACTTTTAATTAATTTCTCGATTTTCTTTCTTCCTAATTTTACAAAATGCTCAGGTCTATAATACTT
>CACABC010000016.1 GCA_902530635.1 uncultured Pelagibacteraceae bacterium
TTGTGGTGTTTTTGAAATGTACAAAGTTCATAATCTTCACACATATAAAAAGTATGTTCTGTGAATTCTTTTAAATATTTTGGATTAAAAAGTTGATTACCCAAAAATATTTTTAAAAATTGGATTTTTTGAAGCACTCAATTGTATTCTGCAATAAACATGCAATAGTCATTGGCCCTACTCCACCTGGTACTGGAGTTATTGCTCTTGCAACTTTTGAAACCTCTTCAAAATCAACGTCTCCTACTATTCCTGAGTCTGTTTTATTAATGCCTACATCAATAACGATTGCACCTTTTTTTACCCAGTCGCCTTTAACTAATTTTGGTCTTCCAACAGCAGCTATAATTATGTCTGCTCTTCTGCATTCTTCCTTTAAATCTTTTGTTTTGGAATGTGTTATTGTTACAGTGCAGTTTTCTTTTAATAATAATTGAGCCATGGGCTTGCCATTCAAATTTGATCTTCCAATAATAATAGCATGTTTACCACTTAAACTTTTTTCAATTCCCTTTAGTAAAAGATAACAACCATGCGGAGTACAAGGAATATTACCTTTATAACCTGATGATAAATTTCCTACATTTATTGGATGAAATCCATCTACATCTTTATTTGGAAGAATGGTTTCAATGACTTTTCTTTTGTTAATATGTTCTGGGAGAGGTAATTGGACCAAAATACCTGAGATATTTTTATTTTTATTTAATTCTATAATTTTTTCTAAAACAGTTTTTTCTTCAACATTCGAAGGGTATCTAATAACTTCAGAATTTATTCCGATTTCTTTAGCAAATTTTTCTTTATTTTTTACATAAATTTTGCTTGCTGGATCATCTCCAACTAAAATTACAGTCAATGCTGGTACTGCATTGAAATCAGATTTAAGTTCTATAATTTTTTTTTTTAATTCTTTTCTAAGTTCTTCTGCTGATTTTTTTCCATCTATAATCATTTTAAAACATCGCTGGTGCAAGATATTCAAAAACTAAATTTCTTAAGAACATCAAAATTAAAATGAGTACTATGGGTGATATATCAATGCCACCTAAATTCGGTAGAAAATTTCGGATAGGTCTCAATAATGGATCAGTCATTTTATGACTTACATCTAGAAGAGAATATACGAGACGATTTGAAGTATTTAAAATATTAAAAGCAATCAACCAACTGAGAATAGCATTTATAATTAAAATCCAAATGTAAATACTAACAACACTATCAAGCAAAATTAAAATTGATTTCATTATTTTTTTTCCACATAAATCGATTGACTAGGAAAAGCAAATGAAGCACCATTTTTTTCAACTATTTCTTTTATAGCTATTGCTAATCTTTCCTTCACTTTTAGCCATTCTGACCATTCATCAGTTTTCGTAAAACATCTCACATACATATCTATTGAGCTGTCTGAAAACTTATCAATTCTTATAGCATGCTCGGTACTATCACTTATTTTGTAATCTTTAGATGTCGTAATATATTTTTCTATTTCATCACGAATTTTTTTCAGTTGATCAATTGTTGTGTTGTACTGCAATGTTATTATCCAACTAATCCTCCAGTTTGTTGTCTGACTTATATTAATCACAGCATTTTCTGCAAATTGGAAATTTGGTATAACAGCTACCGATTTATCAAATTTTCTTACTACTGTTGATCTAAAACCTATCCTTTCAACTATTCCCTCAATAATTTCTTCAACAATAATCCAGTCCCCAACTTTAAATCTTTTTTCTACCAACACTAAAATTCCTGATATCAAATTTTTAAATAAATCCTGGGCTCCTAATGCTACAGCAACACCAAATAATCCTAAACCTGCAATTATAGGTCCTATTTTAATACCCCAAAGCTCCAACACAGCAGCCGCACCAAGTATCAAGATTAAAATTTTAAATGCTTTAATAATCCAATTAAGAAGATCTTTTGATAAAAGATCCTCTACAGACCTAATAAGAACAGAAATAGGTCCAATTATTTGATGTAATGACCAAAAAATTAAAATTGTTATTAATGTTCTATTTGCATTATCAATAAAATTTTCAGTACTCGTTCCAAAGGAAACGTAGCTCGTGGCTATAAAAAAGCCTAAAACAATAGGAAAAAATTTTGTGGGACCTTTTAGCGACTCTACTAATGAATTATCAAAACGATTTGTTGTTTTAGAAACATACTTTTCTAAACGTTTTATAAAAAATTTTGCAAACAATCCTCTTAATAAAAGAAATACAAAAAAAATTATAAGTGCAGTTATAATTTCAGAAATATTAATTCCAGATATTCCGTTCTTCCAAACTTCCATAAACAAATTTATAAATTGATCTATTCTATCCATTTTTAATTTGATCTATTTTGATCAGTTCCTCACCTGGATTAAAAACATCTGTTTTTTTCCAACCCTTTGATTTAAAAAAATCCTCAATTTTTTTACTTATACACATAACTATACATTGTGTCATCAATTCAGCTAAAGAGTATTTTCTTATTATTTCATCAAAACTTTCAGCGCTTCTTTTAGAGTAAATAAGGGCAATATTTGGAGGATATTTTTTAATTAAATCCATACTTTTCTCACTAAGGACGGTTATTTTTGAAGATACATAATTAATAATTTTGCTAACTTTGTAGCCTTCTTTTGAAAGCTCTTTATCCAAATCGTAGGAAATAACATCTCCACATATGTAAGCTAAATTTTTTAAATTTTTATCTGAATTAATAATAATATTTTTTAGTGTATTAACAGTGCCCGAAGCAGCTATTGTATTGTTAAATCCTTTAATTCTCAAAGATCTTTCGGTAAGGCTGCCTACACAAAAACATTTAATATTTTTTTCTTCATTTTCAAGATTTAAAAAACGCACTGCGTTTGCACTTGTAAATATTAATCCGTCGAATTTCTTTGTATTTATTGGTTTCATATTAGCCGAAGATATACTCAAAGTTGGCATGTGAATTATTTTATGCTTTGAAGAAAAAAAATTCACCATAAGATCTTCTGAGTCAATTAAAGGCCTTGTAAAAATTATATTCATCTTTTTTTAATAAAACTGTTTCCTGACATTTGTAAAATCTCTTCTCCAGTAATTTTTCCAAGATGCTCTGGTTGATTTATTTTACCTGACTTTGCAATATTAAAAACTTTTTTACCATCATCAGAAAAAAGCTGAGCATTAAGTTCTATGACATCTTTATTTAAAATAGCAGCACAACCTACAGCCGTGTCACAATCTCCTCCTAAAGTTTTTAAAAAACTTCTTTCAGCTAAAGCACATATTTCAGTTTCCTGATGATTAATTTTTTTTACAATTTTTTTAATAAATTCATCATCTTCTCTGCATTGAACAGCGATTATTCCCTGACCAGCTGTTGGAATAAAATCTTTTAATGGAAATTTTTCTTTTGCATATTTTTCTAAATTTAATGTTTGCAATCCTGCAAGTGCTAATATTGCTCCATCAAATTTCCCTTTTTCGACTTTTTCAATTCTTGTATCAACGTTCCCTCTAATATTTTCTATATTAATATTTTTGTTTAACAATTTTAATTGTAGCTCTCTTCTTCTTGAACTAGAGCCAATTGTTCCCTTATTTAATTCGGATAATTTGTTAAATTTTTTAGATACAAAAGACTCTCTTGGATCGTTTCTTTTTATATAGGCTTGAATTAAAAGTCCTTTTGTTTCAATTGAGTCCATATCTTTTAAAGAGTGAACAGCAATATCTATTTCTTTTTTTATCAATTTATCTTCGATCTCTTTACAAAATAAATTTTTTCCTCCAACTTCAGATATTTTTTTATCCTTAAATATATCTCCAGAAGTTTTAATGGTATTTATTGTAATTATTTTTCCAATTTTAGGATTATTTTTCGATATTAAACTCTTTACTTTATTAGAATAAGCTAATGAAAGTTTGCTTCCTCGTGAACCTATAATTATTTTATTACTCATTTATCTATAAAGGTATATATTTTATAATATATAATTTAATGAAAAAAAAACTTACTTTTTTAGGTATTGAAACTAGCTGTGACGAAACTGCATCATCTGTTGTGCAAGAAAATACTGATGGTACTGCAAAAGTTTTATCAAATATAGTTTCTAGTCAGATTAAAGAACACGAAAAGTATGGCGGAGTTGTTCCAGAAATAGCTGCTAGAGCACATGTTGAAAATGTAGATTTTATTATTCAAAAAGCTTTAGATAAAAGTAATAAAAAAATACAAGAAATAGATGGCGTAGCTGCAACTGCAGGACCAGGTTTGGTTGTATGTTTAAACATAGGTTTTAATATTGGGAAGACTATAGCTGTTTTTGGAAAAAAACCATTTATTCCAATAAATCATTTAGAAGGTCATGCATTAAGTCCTGGAATAGAAAATAAAATATCATTTCCTTATTTATTATTATTGGTTTCTGGGGGACACTCACAATATTTAATTGTCAAAGGACTAGAAAATTATAAACAAATAGGAACTACAATTGATGATGCGATTGGAGAAGCATTTGATAAAACAGCAAAAATTTTAAATTTGGGTTACCCTGGTGGTCCTAGTATTGAAAAATTTTCAAAATTAGGTAGTAAAAATAGTTTTAAACTTCCATTACCGATTATAAATAGAGCTGGTTGTAATTTATCTCTTGCTGGTCTTAAAACAGATGTATTAAGAAAATCAAAAAAAACTAAATCAAAACAGGATAGATATGATTTAGCAGCTTCATTTCAAGAAACTATAAACAAAATCCTAAAAAAAAAAACAGAAGTTGCGATGAATATTTTTAGAGAAGAAACTTTAGATGATAAAAAAAAACCATTTGTTATTGCAGGTGGAGTAGCAGCAAACGAAACAATAAGAAAAACTTTAAAAGAATTGTCTGAAAAAATGAATTTTGATCCGATTTACCCTTCTAAAGAATTCTGTGGAGATAATGCAGCAATGATTGCTTGGGCTGGAATTCAGAGGTATAAAAAAAAATTATTTAATGCTGAAAATCATATTGTTAGATCTAGATGGCCGTTGGATATGAAGGCTCCTTTTTTGAAAGGTCCAGGTTTAAAACTTTAGAGATGATTATTTGGATTGCATCATATCCTAAAAGTGGCAATACATGGATGAGAGCATTACTCTCAACTTATCTTTATTGTAAAGATGAAAAATTTGATTTTAAAAATTTATCTAAAATTCCAAATTTTATTGGAGATAAATTTTTTGAACCTATTGTTGATTTAAAATTAATTAAAAATTCTCTTAAAATTTCTGAGTATTGGAATGCAGCGCAATCAAGGATTAACCTCGTAGGTGAACAAAGAATATTTAAAACTCATACTGCGTGTGTTGCTATAAATGATATAGGATTTACAAATGAAAAAAATACTGCTGGATATATTTACCTTGTAAGAGATCCAAGAGCAGTAGCTTGTTCTATGTCTGCACACTCAAACACAAATACCAATATTACTGTAAAAAATTTATTTGATGACAGAATGGTCGGATATAACGGAAAAAATAGTCTTGCAGAATATACTTCGTCTTGGAAAATAAATTATAATTCTTGGAAAAAGAAAAAAAAATTTCCCGGAATTTTAATAAAATATGAAGATATGATTGATAATACTGAAAAAGAATTTAAAAAAACCCTTTCTTTCTTAAAAGATAAATTAAATTTAGAATTAGATGATAAAAGAATAAAAAGAGCGATTGAGTTATGCAATTTTTCTAAACTAAGTGAAGAAGAAGATAAAAAAGGTTTTGTAGAACAGGTGAATGGAAAGTTTTTTAGAAAAGGTAAAAAGGACGCTTGGAAAAATGAGCTAAAGGAAGATCTGAAAAATGAAATCGAAAAAAAATTAAAAAATGAAATGAAAGAATTAGGTTATATTAATTAACTTATAATGAAATATTGTTTTCTCAAATCTGAGCCTCATGTGAGGTCTTTAGAACGAAAAATAAAAATAGGTATAAAACTCTAAAAAAATTAAAATTTTTTGTTTATAGTAAACGCAACTGCTTTATCTTTTAATCCTTCTTGATCTTCATACCTTGCATCAAACTCAAAATTAAAAATCGGATGTTTTTTTACCAGAGAAATACCAGCATGATATCCAGACCAAACTTGGTTTCCATGATTACTAACATCTGAATTAAAGCCTCTGGCATTAACTTTTACCTTGTTATTTAAGTTTTTAAATGTGCTCCCACCTGCATAAATTTTTCCCAAAAAGTTATTTTCAGCCAGAACGCTCGTGTAAGAAGCTTCAAGTGTGTTGCTTAATAGTTGGTCAATGTTTTCTTTAACTACTAATGCTCCATCGGTAAAATGCGATGTATATTCTGGACGTCGTTCTGCGCTAAATGAACTTTGTAAGCCTAGTGTAAAAAAACTTTTTTTGTTACTTCCAAAATCATTTGAAATTTTTGCATTTACTCCAGCAAATTGGCTGGTAGTACTTTTTTTTCTTTTCTCGCTTTTATCAGTGTCAAAATCCGAATTTTTTTGAAAGCTTAAACCAATCAATGGTGTTAAGGATGCTTGAAAACCTGAGTTTTGGTAGGAGTTCTTTAATCCAAAAGTTAAATTATTATTCCAAGAACTTGTTCTGTCATCAAATTCATTTTCTTGGGTAGATATTCCAACAAAAGTATTACTAACAATATTATCGTTTAAAAAAATTGGAGAATTCATTCCAATACCTCCATAATGTCGGCCTTCATAAACTGAGTCTCTTTCTTGAAAACTATTAAATAGTTTTACAAAACCTTCGTGACAATCTTTTTGATCTTCATCCTCTCTATTTTCATCTAATGTTGAGCATCTTTGAGCGTGATGTCCTATATTATCTGCAGCGTTATAGAAATTTCTAAATTTGCTTAATGTATTTTCTGCTTGGTATTTACGATTGTTTTGATTTACTTCAAGTCTCTCACCTTTGATAATTAGAATTCCATCATCTCCAGCATTAAAATATTCACCATTTACGCCTAAACCTTCATCGCCTTGGCCCGAATGCTGATATGTGTAGTTTCCTGAAGTTTGTGCCACTCTTCCTGGGGTAATACTCCCCCAGCTATTGGTGCTGCCATCTGAAAAAGTTAATGTTTGTTGCCTTTTTAAAGTAACTTCATGTTCAGAGTTATTTGTAATAGTTATCGTATCGCTTCCTCCCGATCCATCAGAATAATCGAATATTCTTATTTCATAATCTCTGTTGATATCGCTTCCGATAACAATTTCACCTGTCGTAGAATTAAAGTCCATACCGTTTTTAAATTCAGCACCTTTTCCGATGTTTACAGTTGTTTTGCCACTTCCTGATGGTCCGCAAGTACCAAAAGGATTATCAGCGTCTGAAGTTTCATGACATTTAACAACCATAATATCCATACCAATTCTAAACGAACTACCAGAGCCAGCTACGTTAAAAGCTTGTTCAGGTCCGCCTAATATTGATCCTGTATTAGTAATTGTATTATTTACTTTGTTATTTAATCTTATTGCATTCGCTCCTTTATCAGTCACTTCTATTGTTCCTGAATTAATAATAGTATAACCACCGGCTGATCCCGCGTCTTCCTCTTCCTCACAAGATGCATGTCTACTTGTTGAAGAGCATTGTCCAAGACTTATCGCTCCTTGATGGGTTGGGTTGTGAGTTAATTGATTGTTTGAACGAACTCCGTAAGCACTTATAGTTCCGCTATTATTAATAGTAAGACTTCCTGTAAATCCTAATCCATAATTAGTAATTGGTGCATGCGAAGTTGTAGAAATTGTACCAGTATTTGTAATAGTTGAAGTTCCTTTATTTCCAATAAACTCAATCATTTGACCTGGACCAGTAATTGTACCGTTATTTGTAATATCGAAGCTAGTTGCATCTTGCAAACTAATTGCTTGCCAAGCAGTGTCTTGACCAGGAGCTATCGTACCATTATTTACTAAAGTAAAATTTTCTTCACCAATTATGTTAATCCAATTAGATTGTCCTGAAGATTGGCTTAAGGTTACACCCTCGTTAACTGTCATCGTCTGATCATCGGCACATACAATTGTGTTAAAAGAAGTATCTGAAGAATATGTGACATCACAATTAGCTTCAGCATTTTTACTTGTGACAATGAATATAATAGCTGCTAATAAAAAAAACCTCATTTAAGGGTTAAACTACTATAATATTTTTTTCTTACAAATATTTTTTATGAGTTTTAACTTTTTATATTTATTTTGAAGTGTTAAAAAGACCGATTTTAGGGATTTTTCAAGATTAAAATTTATTTGATATCGTTAGTAAGGCACCAAAATGGTCTTCTTCTAAAAATTCGTAATTAGATTTAACAGCAATATCAAAACCATTTAATTCGTGATTATAATTAAAAACGAGATTATCCTTTAGTGGATTATAATCTAAAGTGGTTTGAGTACCTACATCACGTATGTGGCTTAGTTTTAGGTAAAGACTATGTTCGTTAACACTATTCTCATCGAAACCTTGGAAATTTTCGTAGTTAAAACCAAAAGTAAAGCCACTATTTAATATCCTCTCAAAACCAATATTGCTTTTTAAATTATGTATCGAATTACCACTGTAGGTTTTAGTTTGATAAACAGTGTCACCAGAGTTTAAAAATTCATAATTTACATCAGAAGAAAAGTCCTGAACATATTCAAAACTACCATTAATACTTCTTTTTCCATTGGTAATGTCTTTAAGATTATCAAATTTCAATCCTGTTGTTAGTGTCCCTGTTTCAAAAGTTAAAAGATCATGATTTGCTAAAAGTTCATTTGAAGTATTGAATTGCTCATACTCTGATAGCTCTGTAATACCAAATTCAATTTTGCCTGTAGGCATAAAATTAAAATCTGTAAAACCACTTCTTGCTTGGAGACTTATTGCAGAATAAATTTGTTTTCCATTTCTGTGTCCGGTAATTGCGTTTGATTCAAATTTATCAATATCTAAAACACTTGAACCTAAAAGAGAATTTAAATTAAGATTATCGTTAATCTTTAATGAATTATAGAAATTTAATGAAAGAGCTTCAGTTTCAAATTTGTTAGAATTAGTTTTTAAAATATCAATATCTTCGTTACCATATCTTAAAGCAAAACCAAAGAAGTGATCGCTAATTTTTCGATCTCCACCAAATGTTAAACCGCTTGTTTTAAATTCCCTAGGATTTAAATTTAAATTGTCTCTTTCTCCAACTGTGACATCTCCGTCAGACCAGAATGACCATTTTTTACTCTTTTTGCTATTTTTATTGGAATCTTTTTTAATAGAACTTACTTTAGTAATCAAATTTTCAGTTAAGGGTTTTTCGATTTCGTCAGGTAAAAAACCCATAATTGGGCTAAAGTTTAATTTGATATTTTGAGTGTATAAATTTAAATTATTTTCGTTTCTTCTGAGCCAGTCGAATCTTCTAAAAATTGTAGAAGTGTTGTGTTTAATAACATTTTTTGCAAATTCTATTTGTACCGCAGTATCTGTTTGAACATTTGTTTCATCTAATTCGCAAACTACTATTCCATAAGGACAAGTTAGATCAAATTCGTGAATTTTACTATTTTTATAATCACTCACATAGAATTTCATGCCCTTGTTTGCAAAAGTTATTCCTATGGGTGTTCCCCCTTGTGTACCTGCCGCATTAAAAGTTAGAGCAAGTTTTCCTTTATAGTTTGCTGTAGAAATATCAAAAGCAGTAGATAATTTCCAAACATAAACCTCATGATTAGTAGTATTATTGCCACTTGATTCCACTAAATATAATCTTGTTCCATCATCATCAAAATTTATATCTTGGAGTGTAGTATTAGGTATTCCTTTCACATTAAGTTCTTTTCCTAAAGTTGCAGATCCTGGAGTAAAAGGTGTTGATAAATTATATTCGATAATAGGAACTGTTGCATTACTGTGGACCGCTTCGAATGTATACATTTTTGTTCCATCATTATTAAAACGTAAGTCATGTGGCCTTATATTTCCATCGCCAGGATTGCCATGTGTTTCTTCTCCGCCAAATGTTAATCCATCATCTGCAAGTTGCGTAGGATTACTAAAATCGTAAGGTGCTTGAAGTGTATGGACGTTCAAATTTCCATCTTGATCAATTGCAAAAATTTTTGAACCGTCATTATTAAACGTAAGACCTTGAACTCTAAATTGACCAGTTGATAAATTATCGTCTCCCCCATCATTTAAATTTAAATTAATAACTGAAGAAGTGTCAAGTGAACTAATATCAAAAGGAGTGCTTAAAGTATATTGTCTAGCTAAAGCGTCTGCTGCATAACTAGTCATAAAAACTTTCGTTCCATCAGGGCTCAATTCAATTCCAGATGGCATTGTAACATCACTTGCAACAGATTGAAGATAAACAGGTTTAACAACTTCTGCTTTCAAATTTGTAAATTGAAACAGAAGTAAAATTAATGTCAAAGTGTTTATTAATTTACTATTCATTTTCTTAAAAATTATTACTTAAGAGAACATTGTGTTTGACAAACACTGTCGCTGTTCCTTTGCTTGCAATTATTGTAGCAAAGAAAATCAAAAGCTAATTTTGGTTGGCCAAAAGCAGTTTCTACAGTTTTCATGGCAGCAATTTTAGTTTCAGCAGTATAACAACCAACATAAGCTGTTGCGTTTTGAATTTTTTCTCCTACTTGATCTTTTGGAATTTCTTTTGGTTCTTTATTAGAATTTTTCATTCTATTCGCTGAGGTAAAGTTTTTTAATATAGAAGATTTAATTCCAAAATTGGTATTTTCAGGAATGACACCGTAAGACTCTAGTGCGTCTTTATAATCTAATTTTGCAACGGCAACTCCAACCACGTCACCATTTGTATTTACAATTGGACCGCCGCTATTACCTGGTTGTATTGCTGCATCAATTTGAACCAAAGCATAATTATTTTCTAATCCAGCTAAAGCACTTACTACTCCTTTGGTAACTTTAACAGAGGAACTGACTGCCTTACCAAATGGATAACCAGCTACATAAATATCATCCAAAAGTTTAGCGTCTTGGGTTGAAATATCAAATTTATCTTTTGGTGTAATATCAGTTTCTAATAATGCAAGATCATTTATCCTATCATAAGCTACTACTTTTGCTTTTCCAGTTTTACCAAAGTAGTTAACCTGGGTAATATTACAATAATTCACTACATGGTGATTGGTTACTAAATGACCTTCATCTGAAATAAAAAAACCTGAACCTGAACCTGTAAAAATATTATTATCTAAAACTTTTACTATTTTTTTCTTATTGTCATCAATTATTGTTTTTGCTTTAACTTCTTTACAAACAAAAACAACATTTCTCGTATTTACAACGCTTTCAGCAATTTTTTTAGATTCGTTGCATTGAGCAAGGCTCTCTTTGTGAACATGTTCGATCATGTTACCGTTTAAAAATAGTAATAAAGCTACAACTGTTTCCACCATAATATTATTCTAAATAAAAAGTTATTTATGTACAATAAAAAATTTCATGCTAATTCCCTATAGTTCTACTAAGCAAAAAATTAATTATCTTTTTTTTAATTTATGGCCATTTAATTTCATCAATTTTATATCCACCACCAGAATTACTAAAATTACCATTAGAACAATCTTCTCCTAAAAAAGTTGCGATATGCATGTCATCTCCTTTATCTCTAATATTAGTAATGCCCGGTCTCTCTGGATAATTTGGTTTTAAAAAATTTTGCCACTGGTCGTTTCTAACAAATCCTCCAGAATGAGTTGGTTGGTTAAACTCAGCCCTTACGTGGTCGAAGAAATAACCGCTGGAAAGTCCTGCTGTTTGTTTACGATTCAACCAATCTGATTTACAATCCCATTTTTTTACGCATTTTGTTGTATAACCATCTCCACTAATTTTTGTCATTCCAGAACTTGAGTTGCTTCTACAAGTAGATCCAGGAGGTGAATTCATATATGTCGATCCATTTAAACTACAAAATGCATAAGTATCTTTTGCAAGATTTACAACTTTTCTATGTTGTTCTGCATTTCCTGAACACTCTGCCTTTTTTACAACTCCTGAATAAATTGAAATACTTATTCCGATTAATATTCCTAAAATCGCTAACCCAACTAATAATTCTATTAAAGTAAAACCTTTTTTCATTAAAATAATTTTTTAAGTTTATTTTTTAATTTATCTTTTATTTGATCCTTTATAACATTTTGGTTTATATTTCCGGAAGCTATTTTTCCCTTAATTTCATCGTAGGCATTATCTATTGTTTCTCTTAATAAAACTTTATAATCTTGACTTTCTTCAGAATTGCCTAAATTATTAAATTTCATATCACTCAATTTCACTTTTTGATTAAGATTTAATTCAGACGAATTAGCTGATACATTAATATTTTTTATATCAAGCTGTTTTATCAAAAACTTTTTGTCTGTATCATTTGTTTTTTTACCTGGGCTTTTATTACCCTCAAATCTTCTTTTTAATGAAGTAAAATTACTCCTAGAACGATTAGTAATATCGAAGAAATAAT
>CACABC010000017.1 GCA_902530635.1 uncultured Pelagibacteraceae bacterium
TAATTAAGAAAATTTTAAAATTATCAAAAAAGAATTCAGTAATTCCAAAAATTTCTATTCAAGATGCTTTAAAAGAAACATTAAATAAATCAATTTTACTAAATCATTCGAGGGATGACTTCTTTTACACTCAAACCCCACAATCATTTTATTTCAAAGAAATTTTAAATCTGCATAGAAGAAAAAAATATCTTTACAAAGACGATGATTTATCCCTTTTGCAGTCTTTAAAAAAAGTCAAATTTGTTGATGGTGAAAAAAGTAACTTTAAAATTACAAATAATGAAGATCTATTAATGCTAAAAAATTTTATGAACACTAAAACAAAAACTGGAATTGGTTTTGATATCCATAGACTTGTTAAAAAAAGAAATCTTTATTTAGGAGGACTGAAAATTAAATCTAAATTAGGAACTTTAGGTCACTCTGATGGTGATCCGGTACTGCACGCTATTATCGATTCAATTCTTGGCGCATGTGCAATGAGTGATATTGGAAATATGTTTTCAGATAAGAAAAAAGCTTTTAAAAACATTAGATCAACTATTTTATTAAAAAGAGTATTAAATAAAATTAAATTAAAAGGTTATATTATTAAAAATATAGATATAAATATTATTACACAGACCCCTAAAATTAATAAATATAGAAAAAAAATTATTAAGAATATTTCTAAACTTTGTGATATTTCAAACGAGCAAATAAATGTTAAAGGTAAAACTACAGAAAAATTAGGTTTAATTGGAAGAGAGAAAGCAATAGCGACTGAAGTAATAACGTCCGTAATTAAATATGATTAATAAAATAAATTATTATTTTATAACACTTG
This sequence comes from uncultured Pelagibacteraceae bacterium, assembly GCA_902530635.1. Taxonomy (GTDB): domain Bacteria; phylum Pseudomonadota; class Alphaproteobacteria; order Pelagibacterales; family Pelagibacteraceae; genus Anoxypelagibacter. Next base: position 830 of record CACABC010000017.1, read on the forward strand.
TTATTTTTGGGAATCTGGTTAAAAAACATAGAGGTACGTGGGCGTCACTATTAACAACTCTTATTTTATTTTTTCTAATTTATATTTTTAAAGTTCCAACTGCTTTTTTAGCAATACTATTAATTTTTGTTTTAATATATTCTTATGTAGCAATAAAATCTTGTCTTGTAAATTTTAGTGGAGATGACCCACAAGAAATTGTAATTGATGAATTTATAGGTCAATCTATACCTATAATTTTGTATGAACTTTTTCACCACGGAAAAAACAATTCAAATTATGAGGCTCTCCAAATATATTTTTGGTTTTTTTTACTTTTTAGAGTTTTTGATGGTCTTAAGCCTTTTCCTATAGACTACATTGATAAAAAATATAAAAATACCTTTGGGATTTTATTTGATGATATTTTGGCAGGCATTTATGTTGTTTTATGTCTTGTTCTATTTATGGTAGGTAAAACTTACTTTTTTTAATGAAAAAAATAAATACCAAGATAGTTAATCTACTCATAAAAAAGAAAATAAAATTATCTGTTGCTGAATCTTGTACTGGTGGAAAGATTTCAAGCGCTATAACATCAGTTAAAGGTTCTTCTAAAGTATTTACAATGGGTTTAGTTACTTACTCTAATCAATCAAAAAATCATTTACTTAAAGTATCTAAAAAAATTATTAACAAATATGGGGCTGTAAGTATTCAGTGTTGTTTCTCTATGGTTACTAATTTGAGCAAAATAAGTAAAAGCAACATTGCTCTTTCTGTAACTGGAATAGCGGGTCCAAGTGGAGGGACTAAACAAAAACCGGTAGGTTTAGTTTATATTGGCATAAAAAAGGGTAATAAAGTTAATGTTAATAGATACTTGTTTAAGAAAATGAGTCGAACAAAAATTCAAAATGCTGCCGTAAAGAAATCTTTAGACTTAATTTTAGGTTTGATTAAATAATTTGATTGCTCTTTGCTCAAAGGCGTTAGCTATATTTCTTAAGCCTTTGTCAAAAGATTTTGTCATAATCATATTGTAAACAATATTTTTAATCTCAAAATCAATTTTAAAATTGATTTCGCTTTGGTTGTTTATTTCTTTAATCAACCATTCATTAGAAAGATGTTTTAAAGGGCCGCCAATATTATTTACAATTATTTTATCTTTTTCTTTATAATAAGTTACATGACTTGTATAAGTTTGGTTTAAAAACTTTTTACCTACTGTTAAATCAGCTACTATCTCTATAATATCTTTTTTTTCTTCTTTTTTATGAATTTTTCCATTTAGACACCAGGGTACAAATTCAGGATACTTTTCGATATCAAGTATCATTTCGATTAAATCTTTTTTTTTACAGGGAATGATTTTTTTTATTGAAGCTGCTGGCATTTTAATTGTTCATCTCGATTTAATTTTAATTTTTTAAAATCTTCGTCAGCATGGTAAGAAGATCTTGTTAACGGAGATGAGGCAACTAATAAAAAACCTTTTGATGATGCTATATCTTTTAATTCCTTAAACTCATTTGGATGATAATATCTTTGAAGAGGATAGTGCTTAGGAGAAGGCTGCAAGTATTGTCCAATTGTTAAAAAATCTACTCTTGCCGCTCTTAAATCATCCATAACTTGAATGATTTCATTTTTATTTTCACCTAAACCAACCATGATGCCAGACTTAGTAAATATGTTTGGTTTATTTTTTTTTACAGAATCTAAGAGTTTAATTGATGCGAAGTAACGTGATCCTGGTCTGACCTTAACATACAGGCTTGGAACAGTTTCAATATTATGATTAAAAACATCGGGGTTTGATTCTAAAACTCTTTTGAAAGAATCTCCCTTTTTTAAAAAATCTGGAGTTAAAACTTCAATTGTAGTTTTGGGATTATTTTTTTTGGTTTCAAGGACGACATTTTTAAAATGATTAGCGCCACCATCTTTTAGATCATCTCTATCAACAGAAGTAATCACAACATGATTAAGATTTAATTCTTTAACCGCTTTAGCAATTTTAAAAGGCTCAAATGGATCTAATTGGCCAGGTTTACCAGTTTTAACATCGCAAAAAGCACATCCTCTTGTGCAGGTATCACCCATAATCATAAAGGTAGCATGTTTTTTACTCCAACATTCTGTAATATTTGGGCAATTTGCTTCTTGGCAAACTGTATGAAGATTATTTTTGTTGACGACAGCCTTAGTTTTAAAAAAGGTTTGTGTATCTAAAATTTTAGATCTAATCCAATCAGGTTTTTTTTTTATAGGGTTGTAAGGTTTGTTTACTTTTTCTGGATGTCTTGGTTTAGTCATTTATGTTAATAAGTATATCTTCTTTATTTCCAAATTTAAAACTTTGTCTAATCAAAGTATCAACGAAGTCGAAATCTAACTTTTCTGATAATAAATTATTTTTTCTTTCAATATCTGTAATATTTTTTGTTAAAAAAGTTTTTTCTTCATTAAGATCGTTGAGTAAACTCTTTTTTTCATAATAAGATATCAATCCTCTTTCTCCCATAAAAAGATTAATTGAAATATATAGGAGTAAAAAAACATTGATAAAAAGTATTTTCCTTTTTTTTAAAACTTTAAAAAATCCCATTGCTACATTTTAGCTATTTTTGCTGAATTTCCAAGTTCCTCTTCGATCCTTAGTAAGCGATTATACTTAGCAACTCTCTCAGATCTTGCCAAAGAACCAGCTTTTATTTGGGATGAACTTGTCGCAACCGCTAAATCTGAAATAAAAGTATCTTCTGAGTCGCCTGATCTGTGTGAAATTATACTTTTAAAGCCATTCTTGTGAGCTTCATTTATTACATTTAGTGTTTCACTAACTGTTCCAATTTGATTTAGCTTAACTAAAACTGCATTAGCTGAGCTATCTTTGATACCTCTCTTCAGCCTTTTAATATTTGTTGCAAATAAATCATCACCAACAATTTGTATGTTGGTATTTGATGTCAATTGTTTCCATAAGTCCCATTCATCCTCCGAAAAAGGATCCTCGATTGACTTAATTGGGTATTTTTTGACTAAATCTTTATAATATTCAAATGTTTTTTCTTTGGGCAATTCATTTGCCGCAACATCTAAACAGATAGACACATCTTCACCTGCTTTAAAACCTGATTTTTCAATTGCTTTAATTATAGTATTAATAGCTTCCTCGTTGTTTTTAAGATTTGGTGCAAATCCACCCTCGTCACCGACATTAGTGTTATCTAGCATTAATTTTAAATTTTGAATTACTAAAAAGCTTTTTTTTAAAGCTTCAGCAAAAGAATTTGATTTTTCGGGTCTAATCATAAATTCCTGAATATCTAAATTATTATTAGCATGCACCCCTCCATTTATAATATTTAAAAGTGGTATTGGTATCTGAAAACTATTGGAATTATTAATTTGTTTGTAAACGGGAATCTTTTTTTCATGTGCGGCTAGTTTACAAGACGCTATTGAAACTGCTAATATTGCATTGGCTCCAAGTTTTTTCTTTTGATCTGTCCCGTCTAATTCAATTAAGGTTTTGTCTATTTTATCTTGTTTTGATACATCAATATTTAATATAGCCTTTGAAATTGGACCGTTAATATTTTCAACAGCTTTGAAAACACTTTTTCCTAAATAATCTTTTTTATCTTTATCTCTAAGTTCATAAGCTTCATGGGATCCAGTAGATGCACCTGAAGGAACTATTGCTAATGCAGATCCATTTTCTGAAAAAACTTCTGCTTCAACAGTTGGATTGCCTCTACTATCAAAAACTTGTCGGCCTTTGACCTTTTTAATTTTTACCATTCTTTATTAAATTATCTATTGCAACCAATTGTTTTAGAAGGCCTGACATCTTCGATAAGGGAACCATGTTTGGTCCATCAGATGGTGCATTGTCTGGATCTGGATGTGTCTCAATAAAAACAGCTGCAACACCAACAGCAATTGCTGCTCGAGATAAATATTCTACAAATTCTCTCTGTCCTCCACTTTTGTCTCCCATCCCACCAGGTTGTTGGACAGAGTGTGTTGCATCAAAAACAACTGGGTAACCATTCTTTGCCATAATGGGTAATGATCTCATGTCAGAAACGAGAGTGTTGTAACCAAAACTTGCTCCTCTTTCTGTAACTAAAATATTTTTATTACCAGAGTCTTCAATTTTTTTTGTAACGTTAACCATATCCCAAGGAGCCAAGAATTGACCTTTCTTAATATTTATAACCTTTCCTGTTTTAGCAGCAGCAATTAGCAAGTCTGTTTGTCTACACAGAAACGCAGGTATCTGTAAAACATCTACATGCTTTGCAACAATTTCACATTGTTCTACGTTGTGAATATCTGTTAGCACTGGAACTTCAACCTGTTTCCGAATTTTATCAAAAATAGGTAAAGATTTTTCAAGTCCTGCTCCTCTCTTACCGTTTAGACTAGTTCTATTTGCTTTATCAAATGATGTTTTGTAAATAAAACCAATTCCAAGTTTATCAGTAATTTTTTTTAATTCAGTAGCAACATCTAATGAATGCTTTTCATTTTCCAATTGGCAAGGACCTGCAATTAAGATGAAAGGACCTGTGTTTGAAATATTTAATTTTCCACATTTAACAGATTTATTAGCCATTAGTTTTTCCTTCCATTAGTACCGGCTGCTTTAACAAAAGAAGAAAATAATGGATGAGGTGTAAAGGGTCTTGATTTAAATTCAGGATGAAATTGAACACCAACGAACCATGGATGATTTCGCAATTCAATAATCTCTGGTAAAGTACCATCGGGTGATAAAGCAGAAAAAATTAGACCTTTCTTTTCAAAATCATTTTTATACTTAATATTTACCTCGTATCTATGTCTGTGTCTTTCTTTAATTTTCTTTTTTGAATAAATTTTGGAAATGAATGAATTATTTTTTAATACAGCATCATATAAACCCAATCTCATTGTTCCTCCTAAATTTTTTTCAGTTCCTTTAATTTTTTTCTTACCTTTTTGCCACTCATCTAACAATCCAACTACAGGTGTACAATTATTTCCAAATTCGCTGGAAGAGGCATTTTTAATATTTAAAAGATTTCTTGCAGCTTCAATAACGGCCATTTGCATTCCAAAGCAAATACCAAAGAAAGGTATATTGTTCAATCTTGCGTATTTTATGGCAGCAATTTTACCCTCACTGCCTCTTTTACCAAAACCACCCGGTATAAGTACACCGGTTACGTCTTTTAGAAGAGGTTTAATGTTTTCGGGTTTTAAGCTTTCTGAGTCTATTCTTTTTAAATTTACTTTAAAATTATTTGATATACCCCCGTGAATTAACGCTTCATCTAGTGATTTGTATGCATCTTTTAGATTAACATATTTACCAATTATACCTATGTTTACATCTTTTTTAGGATTTAAAACCTTAGAGGTGATGCTCTTCCATTTACTAAGGTCAGGTGTTTTTGTATTTTTAATGTTAAAATAAGAAAGCACTCTATCATCAAGTTTTTCTTTATGAAAACTTATTGGTGCTTCATAAATAGTTTTAACGTCAACTGTTTCAATAACATTATCTATTGGAACATTACAAAACAATGATATTTTTTTTCTTTCTGTTTGAGGAATTTTTCTTTCAGATCTACATATAATTATATCTGGCTGAATACCAAGACTTCTAAGTTCTTTAACGGAATGCTGAGTGGGCTTTGTTTTTAATTCTCCTGAGGCTTTCAAATAAGGAACTAAAGTAAGGTGAATAAATAAACTGTTTTCTTTCCCAACATCATTAGAAAATTGTCTTATCGCTTCTAAAAATGGTAAACTTTCTATATCGCCAACTGTTCCACCTATTTCACAAATTATGAAATCTTCTTTTTCAACATTTTGAGAAATAAATTTTTTAATCCTATCGGTAACATGGGGTACTACTTGAACAGTTCCACCTAAATAATCCCCTCTTCTTTCCTTTTGAATAATGTCGCTGTAAATTCCTCCGGTAGTAATATTATCAGACTGTGTTGCAGAAATTCCTGTAAATCTCTCATAGTGACCAATATCAAGATCGGTTTCTGCTCCATCATCAGTAACAAAAACTTCACCGTGTTGAAAAGGATTCATTGTTCCAGGATCAACATTAAGATATGGATCTAATTTTCTTACTCTTACTTTAAAACCTCTCAGTTGAAGTAACGACGCTAAAGATGCGGAAGAGAGACCTTTGCCTAGTGAGGATACCACGCCGCCAGTGACAAATACATATCGCGCCATGGAAGGCAACTATATATTCTTTTTTTAAAAAAATAAAGTTTATTTTTGAGATTCAGGAATTTTTGGGGTCTCTAAATCTTCTTGTTCTTCAATTTTCTCAATAACTGACCGTATTTGTTGTAAATCTGCTCTCGATAAAACAACTAAAGCTATGCTTGTTATTATAAATAAAGCTGCAACAATAGAGGTTGATTTAGTTAAAATATTTCCTACTGATCTTGATGAAGCAAAATTATCTTGTGACAAACCTAAACCTAAAGCACCACCTTCTGATCTTTGTAGTAAAATCAAAAAAATCAATATCAAGGCTAAAACAACATTTGCTGCTATAAGGATAGTTTCCATACGGCTTATTTATAGAAGTTTTTTATTATATCAATAAATTTTTTTGATGATTTTGAGGCACCACCTATTAAAAAACCATCTAAATCTTTGATTAGTTTAAAATTATGAATACTTTTGTAGTCTACAGACCCTCCATACAATATTTTAAAACTATTTTTTGATCTAAAATGTGACTTCAAAAACTTTTTAATTGAAATTAATGTTTTTTGTAATTCATCTGGTTTAGGAATTTTTCCTGTTCCTATTGACCATACAGGTTCATAGGCTATAATAATATTTTTAAAGTTGCAATTTTTCATTATCACATTTTTAATTTGTTTTTTTAGCACCTGAAGAGTCAATTTATTTCTTTTTTGTGTTTTATTTTCACCAATACAAAAAATTATATTTAAATTATTTTGAATAGCTGTAAAAAGTTTTTTTCTTAAAATTACATCGTTTTCACCCGAAGCTCTATTTTCGGAATGACCAATTATCACATGTTTGATACCTACTGCTTTAATCATATAAGCACTAACAGATCCTGTATGTGCTCCAAAATTATCAAATTGAGAACAGTTCTGAGCACAAAGACTAATTCTTTTATTTTTAAATTTTCTATTGAAACTACTTAGCAAGGTAAATGGAGGTGCTATTATTACTTTATATTTTTTATTATTTTTTTTATCTTTGCTTAAAAAGTTATTTATTCTTTCTATAATTTTGATAGATCCTGGAATTCCAAACATTTTCCAATTTCCTATAAAATATTTCATCTTTCAGCCTTATTTAAACACTTTAATTTATAGATTTTTTAATATAATTAATTTAAATTTCTTAAATTAAAATTATGCTGTCATCAATAAGAAAATTTTCTACCTCCTTTTTAGGGAAAATTGTAATAGGTTTAATAGCAGTTGCCTTCGTTGTGGGCTTTGGGATGAGTGGTAATTTTGGTGGAAAACAGAATATTGTAGCTGAAGTAAATGGTGAAAAAATAAGCTCACAAGAATTTGTAGAATACTTGCAGCAAAGAGTTAATTTAACAAAAGAAGACGTTTTAAGAGCTGGCGGAAAATCAGAATTATTACAGCAAGTTTTAATGAACTATATAAGTGAAAAAATAATATCTATAGAAAGTGAAAAAAAGGGTCTTTTATTAACAGAAAAATCCTTATTAAAAACTCTTGTAGAAGACCGAAAATTTCAGAAAGATGGAAAATTTTCTGAAACCAAATATGAAAAATTTATGCTGTCAAATGGTTTAACAAAAGTTTTTTACGAAAATTTAATTAAAGAAACCGAAATTAAAGGTCAACTTTTAAATTTTTATTCAGGTGGACTTAAAATTCCCTCTTTTTCAATCACAGATCTATATTTGAGAGAATATTCCACCAAACAAATTGACTACATAAATTTAACTGAACTTTATGAAAATGATCAGATAAAAGAAGACAAAATTAAAGAATACTATGAAAATAATAGAAACTCTTTCAAAGAGATTTATAAAAATATTAATTATTTAAAACTAACACCAGAATTATTGATTGGTAAAAAAATTTTTGATGAAGAATTTTTTAAAAAAATTGATGCAATAGAAAATTCAATTTTAGATGGGAATACTTTTGAAAGTATAGTCCTTAAAAATAAGAATAAAGTAACAAAAATAGGTTTCATTAATAATCAAAAATTAAGAGAAGATGGAGTGGAATTTAAAAATATTGACAAAAAGTCTTTTGACGAAATGTTTAAAGTCACCGAAACAAACTCTC
>CACABC010000018.1 GCA_902530635.1 uncultured Pelagibacteraceae bacterium
TCAGAAAATTATAAAAAATATATAGCTCGGGCCGAGTCTGAATACATTAAAACAATTTATCAGTCATATGATAATTATATTAATAAAAATTATAAAATTGAAATTAAAAATGCAGTTCTTAAAAGAATGGAAAATTCATTTTGATGAAATTAAGTACAAGTTTAAAAAATTTTCAAAAATTACATAAAAAAAAAATTAATCAAGTAATTTTTTTTAAGCAAAACTGTAAAAATTATAGCTTTATTGAAAACCTTTACAAATTTATCTTATCAAAAAAAAATAGCTTTATATTTGAGTCTGTGGAAAAAGGAACGGTTAGGGGTAGATACACTATTATTGGTTATAATCCCGATAAAATTTATAATATTAATAAAAAAAAAATTGTCGAAGATAATTTTAATAAGAAAATTATTATCAAAAAAAATGTTCTCTCCTACCTAAATAATCTTTTCAATTCATTTAAGGTTAAGTCTTCAAAAGATCTTCCAAGAATGTCGTCTATGCTAGTTGGGTATTTTTCTTATGATATTATACGTTTAATTGAGAAAATCCCAAATAAATGTAAAGGCGATATTAATATTCCCGATATTAAACTCATGAGACCTAAAAATTTAATTATTTATGACAATATAAAAAAGAAAATTTTTTATGTTGAAAATATTTTTAATGAACAAAAAATAGAAAACTATAAATTTGAATATGGAAAAATAAAAAATACATTTATAGAATTAATGAACTATGGAAACATTAATCTTCCATCAAATTTTTATAAGTCTAAAAAAAATATTAAAGTAAGGTCCAATATATCAAAAAGAAAATTTAAAAATATTGTATTAAGAGCAAAAAAATTCATTAAGAAAGGAGATATTTTTCAAGTTGTATTAAGTCAAAGATTTCAGGCTTCAATTGATAAGCCACCTATTGAAATTTATAACACGTTAAGAGTGTTGAATCCTTCACCTTTTATGTTTTATTTTAATTTCGAAGATTTTCAAGTTTTGGGTAGTAGTCCTGAAATATTAGTAAGATTAATAAATGGTGAAGTTACGGTTAGACCTATAGCCGGAACTAGACCCAGGGGCAAGAATAGTAAAGAAGATAAAAAACTAACTAAGGAATTATTAAAAGATCCAAAAGAACTCGCAGAACATTTAATGCTTTTGGATCTTGGGAGAAATGATGTGGGAAAAGTATCTAAAACTAATAGTGTTAAAGTGACAGAAAAATTCAAGGTAGAAAAATATTCCCATGTAATGCACATTGTTTCAAACGTTACAGGAAAATTAAGAAAGAATTTTTCACTTTTTGAAACATTTTTGTCTGGTTTTCCCGCAGGGACTGTCAGTGGAGCGCCTAAGATTAGAGCGATGGAAATTATAGATGAATTAGAATCTTCAAAAAGAAAACTTTATGCTGGTGGAGTAGGTTATTTTACTGCAAATCAAGAATTTGATACCTGTATAGCTTTAAGAACTGCACTAATAAAAGATAAGAAAATTTATGTACAGGCTGGTGCTGGAATAGTCGCTGATAGTAATCCTAAAAACGAATATAATGAAACGATCAACAAAGCAAAGGCATTGATAAAGGCAGCAATAAATTAAATGAAAATTTTATTAATAGATAATTACGACAGTTTTACTTACAATCTTTATCATTATCTTTTGTCATTAAAATGCAAAGTTGAGGTTATAAGAAATGACAAAATTAACTCAAAAGAAATTTTAAAAAAAAAATATAAAAAAATTGTTATTTCTCCTGGTCCTGGTACACCTAATCAGGCTGGAAATTGCTTAAAAATTGTAAAAAATCTCTCAAAAAAGATTCCAATTCTTGGTGTTTGCTTGGGTCATCAAGTTATTGGTCAAGCATATGGCGCTAAAATAATAAATGCAAAAAAACTAATGCATGGCAAAACTAGTAAGATAGCTCATATTAGAACGGGAATTTTTAAAGGTTTAAAGAACAATCTTGAAGGGACTAGATATCATAGTCTTATAATTGATAGGAAAACATTAAACAAAGATTTCATAATTACTGCCAAAACAAAAGATAATGTAATAATGGGAATAATGCATAAAAAATATAATTTACATGGAGTACAATTTCATCCTGAGAGTATAAGCACAAAAGAAGGGATGAAGTTAATTAAAAACTTTTTAAGGTATAAATAATAAAATGGAAAGAATTCTTAAAAAACTAAAAAACAAACAAAACCTAAGTTTTGATGAAAGTAAGTCTGCCTTTGAAAGTATGATGTCAGGTAAGCTTAAAGAAGAGGAAATTCTTAGTTTTTTAACCTCCTCTTCAGAAAAAGGAGAAACTTCAGATGAAATTGCGGGTGGAGTTTATGTTTTAAGAAACAAGGCTGCACAAGTAAATGTACCAGACGATACAGTTGATACCTGTGGTACCGGAGGGGACGGAAAAAATACGTTAAATATTTCCACGGCAGCAGCATTATTACTTTCCAGTTTTGGGGTGAAAGTTGCAAAACATGGAAACAAATCTGTTTCTTCGAAATGTGGTTCTGCTGATGTTTTAGAAAAATTAAATATCAATATAAATTTAAGTCCTAAAGAGGTTGAAGCAAGTGTAAATAATAATAATTTTGGATTTATGTTTGCTCCTGGTTATCATTCAGCAATGAAATACGTTGGTCCAGTTAGAAAAAGAATTGGAAAAAGAACAATATTCAATTTAATTGGACCATTAAGCAGCCCAGCAAAAGTAAAAAGGCAAGTTGTTGGTGTTTTCGATAAAAAGTTACTTAAAATTTTTGCTGAAGCGCTTAAAAATTTAAATTTGAAAAAAGCATTAATCGTTCATAGTCAAGATGGTCTTGATGAAATTTCTCCATACGCTAAAACAGACATTGTAGAACTTACGAATGGGAAAATCACAGAGTCTATTTTGAACCCTAAAGATTTCGAAATTAAAGCAGATAATTTTGAAAATATTATTGGAAAAGATCCTGAATATAACGCTGGAAAAATAAGAGAAATATTTGAAGGTAAAGATAGTGATTTTTCAATTTCTGTATGTCTTAATGCTGCAGCAGGTTTGGTTGTGGCTGAAAAATCAAAATCTTTTAGAGACGGATATCAAGACTTGAGAAAACATATTCTGTCAGGAGATGTTTTAAATCACATTACAAAACTAGCAGAATGACAAATACTCTAGAAAAAATAATCGCCGATAAAAAGATAAATATAGAAAAATATAAGAAAGCTTTCACAATTGAAGGTCTTAAAAAAAAAATATATTCTTATAAAAATTACCTAAATTTCAAAGATAAATTAAAAAAAAATGAAATTTCTGTAATTGCTGAAATTAAAAAAGCGAGTCCATCCGCAGGAATTATTGTTGAGAATTATGATCCTAAAAGAATTGCAAAACAATACCTGAATTCAGGGGCGTCTTGTCTTTCCATTTTAACAGAAGAAAATTATTTTAAAGGAAAGTTAGATCATATCGATGAGGTCAAAAAAGAAGTTAGGCTACCAGTTTTATGTAAAGATTTTTTTATAGATCCCTATCAAGTTTATCTAGCTAAAAGTTTTGGTGCAGATGCTATTTTGATTATTTTAGCAGCAGTTAATGAGAATACTGCCAAAGGAATATATAAAGTTGCTGAAGAGTTAAATATGACAACTATAATAGAAACTCATACTGACACTGAAGCAAAAAAAGCGCTTGATTATAAAAATGCAATCATTGGAATTAACAATAGAAATCTTAAAACTCTCAAAACAGATATCAAAACAACTTATGATTTGTACAAGGTTTTGGCCAAACACTCTGGTCCGCTCGTTTGTGAAAGCGGAATAAAGTCTGAAAAAGAAGTTGAAGAAATAGTAAAAAAAACAAAGATAAATAACTTTCTTATAGGTGAATCACTTCTTAAAGATCTTGACCAAAACTCATCGTTATTGAAAAGAATCCTTCAAATAACCCTGTAAATAAAGGCTAATTTAGCATTGATATTAAATTAGAACTTTTGTAGAACAGAAATGTACAGGATTTGTTCTATGCTTACAAAAAAACAAAAAAACTTATTAATTTTTATAAATAAAAAAATTAGATCTACAGGCGTGTCTCCTTCATATGAGGAAATGAAAAACTCACTCAACCTAAAGTCGAAATCTGGAATTCATCGATTAATTTCAGCACTTGAAGAAAGAGGCTTTATTAAAAGATTGGCTCATAAAGCAAGGGCACTAGAAGTGATCAAGCTCCCTGAAAATGCAAGTGCGCATGATCTTTTTAATAGTTTCACCCCTAGCGTAATCAAAGGAGGTTTAGACAAAAATTCTGGAAAATCTAGCCAAGTATCTGTCCTTGGTTCAATAGCTGCAGGTACACCAATTGAAGCAATACAACATGAAGTTGATAAAATAAATTTGCCAGCAGACTTTAATAAAAATGATGACCACTTTGGACTAAAAGTAAAAGGCGACTCTATGATAGAAGCCGGTATTAGTGATGGTGATACTGTAATAGTTAAAAAAAGCTCAAACGCAGAAAATGGGCAGATAGCTGTAGTGCTGATTGATAACCAAGAAGCAACTTTAAAAAGAATAAGAAAAAAAGGCAATACTATAGCTTTGGAAAGTGCAAATAAGAAATACGGTACCAAAATATACGCCGCTAAAAGAATTAAGATTCAGGGAAAATTGGTTTCTTTATATAGAAACTTCAATTAAAATAGTTTAATTTCAATTCATGTCTTTTATTTGTAGGTTTGCTCCCTCACCCACAGGACCATTACACATTGGCGGTGTAAGAACAGCACTATTTAATTGGTTATTAGCAAAAAAAAACAAAGGTAAATTTTATTTAAGAATTGAAGACACGGATAAAGAAAGATCCAAAGAAGAATATATAAAACAAATTATTGAATCTCTTGCGTGGATTGGAATAAAGCATGATGAAAAAGAATATATTCAGTCTAAAAATATAAAAAAACACAAAGAAATTGCTGAAGAGCTTCTAAAAAAAGGTTTTGCATACAAATGTTATTGTTCTGAAGAAGAAATTAAACAACAAAAAGAAAAATGTAAAAAACAAGGTATACCTTACATTTATAACAGAAAATGGAGGGACCCCAAAAATTTAGATATACCAAAAGATATTAAACCAGTTATAAGGTTTAAAAGTAAGATTTCCGGTGATGTAAAAATAAAAGATCTGGTTCAGGGAGAAATTAATATCTCAAATTCAATTATTGAAGATTTTGTAATATTAAGACAAGATGGATCACCTACCTATCAATTATCTGCTGTTGTTGATGATCATGAAATGAAAATTACTCATGTTATTAGAGGAGATGATCATAAAATAAATACTTTTAAACAAATACAAATCTATGAAGTAATGAAGTGGGAAATCCCTAAGTTTGCTCACATACCTCTTATTCATAGCGATAAAGGATCAAAATTATCTAAGAGAGATATGGCCTCTACTATTGGGGATTATATTAAAAAAGGAATTTTGGCTGATGCATTAAGAAATTACCTTTTACGTTTAGGCTGGGCATATAAAGATAAAGAAATTTTTACTCTGAAGGAAAGTATTGATTTGTTCGATTTAAAAGGTGTAGGAAAATCACCATCCAAATTAGATTTAACTAGAATTTTATCAATTAATGAACATTATATTAAGCATATTGAAGAAAAAGAATTGTTTAAGTTACTTAAAGATTTTGCACAAAAATTTAGAAAAAGTATAGATCCATCTAAAGAAAATGCCGTGCTTCAATCTATGAGTTTTTTAAAAAATAAAGCAAAAACACTTGACGATATTTACTGTAATTCTGAATATATAATCAAAGATAATATTGAGCTATTACCTGATGATGAAAAACTTTTAGATCCACCAGCAAAAAAAATTATCTCCGAATTCTTGGAAAAGTTTAATAAAATAGATGTTCCTAACAAAGAAAAACTCGAAGAAATCATTAACAATTTAATAAAAAAACACAACACGAATTTTAAAGGCGTGGGTCAACCTTTAAGAATAGCTTTAGTAGGATCCAGATTTGGTCCTGGTATTTATAATATTATTCTTTCTCTCACAAAAGACGAAGTTATAAAAAGAATTTCTAAAATTAATTAAACCCCTTTCACAATTAAACTTGACGATCTCTAATCTTACCTTTATAAAAAGAACAAATCAAGAACATTTATGAAGCTTAAATTACCTTTTTATATTCACAAAGTCGGTGCTGGTTTCCCCTCACCTGCAACAGATTACATCGAAGACGATGTAGATTTAAATACACATCTAATAAAAAATGCACCAGCAACATTCATAATAAGAGTACAAGGCAAGTCTATGACTAATGTTGGTATCTATGACGGTGATTTACTAATTGTCGACAGAAGTATTAATCCAAAAAATTTATCGACAGTAATAGCAAATGTAAATGAAGAATTAGTAGTAAAAACTTTCATAAAAGGGAAAAATAACAATTACCTGGCTTCAGGTCATAATAAAATTGAATTAAGTGAAAATCCTAACGTAATAATTTGGGGAGTAGTTACTTATGTCATCCATAAATTACAGTAAAAAAAAACTTGCTCTTGTAGACTGTAATTCCTTTTATGTCTCTTGCGAAAGATTATTTAATCCTAAAATACAACATAAACCTGTTGTAGTTTTATCAAATAACGACGGATGTGTTATTTCAAGATCTAATGAAGCAAAAGCTTTAGGGATAAGAATGGGAGAACCATATTTTAAAGTAAAAGAATTAATTAAAAGAAATAATGTTCATATTTTTTCTTCAAATTACGCGTTATACGGTGATCTATCAAGACGAGTCATGAAAGTTTTAAAAACCTTTTCAACTAACGTTGAGATTTATTCTATTGATGAAGCATTTATAGATTTATCTTTTTTAAAAGAAGAAGATGTTGAAAGTTATGCAAAAGAGATAAAGGGGAAAGTATTAAAATGGACAGGAATACCTACCAGTGTTGGGGTTTCAACAACGAAAACTCTTAGTAAGGTAGCAAACCATATTGCCAAAAAAGAAAAAACAGGTGTTATGTACTTAAACAAAAATATCGATGAAAGACTAAAAAAATTTCCTATTCAAGATGTCTGGGGCGTAGGCAGACAATTATCTAAGCTATATATAAAAAATGGTATAGAAAATGCTTATCAACTAAAATCAGTTTCTAATACGTGGGTAAAAAAAAGCACAAATGTTCTCGGGTCGAGGACAGCAATGGAGTTGCGCGGTATAACTTGTATTGGATTAGAACTTCATGAAGAGAAAAGAAAAAATTGTTGTGTTTCAAGATCTTTTGGAAAAAGAATAACAGACCTACAAAAACTAGAGGAGGCTATATCTACTTACTGTTTAAACGCTGCTGAAAAAATAAGAGGTGACGATCAAATATGTAGAGGTTTAACAGTATTTATTAGAACTAGCCCATTTAATAAAAATAGAAAATATTATTCAAACTCACAAACTGTTGAGCTGCCAATAGCTACAAATAATAGTATTGAACTTGTTAAATACGCAAGAAAGATTTTAAAGGGTATGTATAAGCCCGGATATCATTATCAAAAAGCTGGGATTATTTTATCAAAACTAAAAGATGCAGATAAGAATGAAGTAAATTTATTAACACCACTTATGGATGATAGATCAAAAACATTAATGAGAGCTATTGATCATACAAATAATAAATATGGTAGACATGCAATAACAATAGCTAGTGCAGGAATACACAAAGGATGGAAAATGCGAAGAGAACATTCATCAAAAATAGATACTGCTTCTTTTAATTATTTACCTAAAGTAAGTGCGTCATAAATATAATAAATCCCAGTTGAAAAAAGGGTAAAGAATTGATTATAAAAGCCCATGGGTAAAAATATCTATGTGATACATGAAAATGATGAGTGGCTTGTTCCATTAAGGGAAAGTTTTAAGAAGATTAAAGCTCCATTTAAAGAGTGGCATATGGACAAAGAAAGCTTTGATTTTAAAAAATCTCCACCAAATGGTATTTTTTATAACAGAATGAGTGCGAGTGCACATTCGCGTGGACACAGGTACGCTCCAGAAAATACAAAAGACGTACTTAGTTGGTTAGAAAAAGATAAAAAAAGAGTCGTGAACAATTCAAGAGCTTTAGAATTA
>CACABC010000019.1 GCA_902530635.1 uncultured Pelagibacteraceae bacterium
TTAATTGTTCGCACACCACCTCTTTTCCACTTTGACAAATAAAGCCTTTAATTTTGTCTTTATCGAAGACAAATTTTACAACGGGATCGGCTATGACCTCTAAGTTTTCATAGTTCAGCAGTAACTCCTGCATATATTTCTTATAAAGCTTTCGGTCTGACTGAGTTCGTGGTCCTCTGACTGCTGGTCCTCTGCTTCTATTCAATAATCTGAACTGAATTCCTGATTTGTCGGCCACAGTACCCATAACGCCATCCAGAGCATCAATTTCTCGAACCAAATGACCTTTACCTAGTCCTCCTATGGCAGGATTACAAGACATTTCGCCAATAGTCTCAATTTTATGTGTAAAAAGTCCAGTATTTACGCCCATTCTGGCCGATGCTGCCGCTGCCTCACATCCAGCGTGTCCACCACCTATTACAGCCACATCAAAGGTCATTTTATTACTCATAGTGTGAATGTATCGATGAAATATGATTTTACAAGCTCAAAGATGAATTATTTGCCGATACAAAAGTCCTGGAATATAGATCCCAGTATTTCTTCTACATCAACCTTGCCTACTATGCTCCCAAGATGTCTTGTGGCAAGTCTAAGATCTTCTGCGGCTGTCTCTATCTCTTTTTTTTGATCTTTCTTTAAAAATTTTTCAATTTCTTTTAATGCTGCATTAAGTTTTGCTCGATGCCTTTCTCTACTAACCAGAACGTTGTTCGCTTTCATAAATTTTTTACTTAGCTTATCTTTTATTGTCTTTATGAGCCTGTCGATGTTTTTGCTATTTTTTACCGATATTAAAATTTGATCATTTTTCTTAAACTCATTTGTTAGGATTTTTTTGGTTAAATCGGATTTATTAAAAACTAGTATGCAGTTTTTGTTAATTAATTTTTTAACATCTTTATTAATTGTTTTTTTTGATGCATCGATCATGACTAAGGTTAAATCAGCTTCTTTTGCTTTTTTAATAGCTCTTTTAATACCCTCTTTTTCTACCTTATTTTTAGCTTTTCTTATACCCGCTGTATCAGCCAAAATAACAGGATATCCATCAATATTTAAATAGGTTTCAACCACATCTCTTGTGGTACCTTCCTCCTCTGAAACAATGGCAGCATCTCTTTTGGCAAGGAGATTTAATAGAGAAGATTTTCCAGCGTTAACGTCTCCTATGATAGATATTCTAAAACCATCTCTTATTTTTTCCCCAACTTTTTGGTCCTCTAGAATTCGTTTAATATCAGTGTGGACTTGTTTAATTGATTTCTGAACTTCCTTTAAAATACTTCCGGGAAGATCATCTTCTGCAAAGTCTATTTTAGCCTCTATATACGATAATGATTTAACTAATTTTTCTCTTAAGTTTTCATAATATTTGGATGCATGCCCTTGAACTAGATTTGCTGCTTGTTCCCTTTGAAGCTCAGTTTCAGCGTGTATTAAATCTCCAATACTTTCTGCTTTGATAAGATCTATCTTATTATTCTGAAAAGCAATTTTAGTGAATTCTCCTGGTTCAGCTAATCGACAGTTTTTTTGGTCTGATAGAACCTTTAAAAGGTAGCTTATTACAGCATTACTTCCATGAATATGAAGTTCAGCTAAATCATCCCCAGTGAAGCTATGAGGTCTAGGAAACCACAAAAGCAGTGCTTCAGGATCAATAATTTTTTTATTTTTTGGGTCTACAAATTTACATAAATTTATCTCATTAGATTTAATATTTTTTTCATTAGTTAAAGACTTGCAAATAGCAAGAGTCTGTGGACCCGATATTCGAACTATAGCTATGCCACTTGGGCCTTTTCCTGAGGATAATGCAAATATATTCATTTATTAAATTTTGTTTTTAATTATCATAGATTATATGGAAAATTCCATTTCTTTTAATACTAAGTTTGGCTGGATTTCAGCCTCTGAATTAAACAAAAAAATAACTTCTATTCAGTTTAAAAAGCTTAAAAGTAGTGGCGTAGCATCGCTAACCTTGAGAAGACTAAGAAACAGTATTCGAGCTTATTTTGATGGTAAAAGAGACAATTTAAAAATACCTATCAAGGTTTATGGAAATTTTTTGCAAAGACAAATATGGAAAGAATTAAAGAAAATCAAAAAAGGCAAAACAAAAAGTTATGGGGAAATTGCCAGAAAATTTAAAATTTCTCCAAGATATGTCGGAAAGATTTGTGGTCAAAATAAACATATTTTAGTTATTCCGTGTCATAGAGTTATAAGATCTAATGGCTCAATATCTGGTTTTTCTGCACCTGGAGGTACAAAACTAAAGAGAAAGTTAATACAGTTTGAGTCGGAGTAACTCTAATATTTAGGGGAAAATTCCCTGGTCAGAGATTTTTAAACTTAACTTTTTCAAAAATTTGAACTTATTAATATCCTTAAAAATCATTTCTTTTAGTAAAGAAGTGCTTTTATTGTGTTTAAAAAATCTATTAGTAAAGTTAATTCCTAATCCATACAAAAAATTTTCAGGTTTTCTTGAACGAATGAATTTATCAAGAATCATAGAATCCTTAATTTGAAGCCCTAAAGATTGGTTTTCTATAATAAATTCAGACAGTTTTTTTATATCTCTTAGTATTAAATTAAATCCTTGTCCTGCAATTGGATGCACGTTATATGAGCTATCTCCTAAAACTAACGAATTTTTTTTTACAAAATTTGTATTAAATTTAAAGGATACCGGGAATCCTGCGGGCTCTTCTAAAGATATTTTGGTTTTTGATCCAATTATACTTTTTAACTTTTGGTTAACTAATTTTTTAATATTTTGACTTTTTATTTTTCTGTAATTTCGATTTAGAGTCCACACAAAAGAAAATCTATTTTTGTCTAAAGGCAAAATGGCTAAAGGTCCTTCTTTGAGAAAATACTGTTTTGCTTTTATTATATTTTTGTCATGCTTTACAAGGCCAGTAAAGGAGATTTCTTCTGAATTATCTTCGATGTATCTTTTTCCTACTAACTGCAAAACTATATCTGATTGTCTTCCTAAGCAAAGTGCGATTAAATCATAATATAATTTTTTATTTTTAATTAAAATACAGGATTTTTCGACATCTAATTTTTTTACAGCCCCATAAATTATTTCGATATTCTTTTTTTTTTTAATATTTTTTAAAATAATATTTTTTAGTTTTTTATTCTCTACCATGTGAAGTAGGTTTTTGCCTTGTTCATTAAAATTCATAAAATGCTGGTATTGTCCTGATTTTTCATTATACAAGTCAATATTTTTGCAAGAATAAAATATTTTCAGCTCACTATTTTTAAAAAATCTTGATAAGAATAAATAATTACTCTCTGAAATGGCAGTAGTTCTAGAATCCTTAATTTTTTTAACTTTTTTGTTTTTAAATATAAGGTCAATTTGAATATCTGATTTACTCAATATTAATGCGGTCATTAGACCAGCCAAACCATCTCCTATGACACAAATTTTTTGTTTTTTCATATTTTTATAAACTTTATCAATTTTTTATAAATGATACAAAGTAAACTAGGTGATTCGAGAAATGCAATTAAATAGTAGTTTTTTAGGCAAAATTTCAGGTTTTATTAAAAGACGGCTTATTGAGTTTTTTGGGCTGATTTTAATTACATTTTTCATTATTTATACATTTGCGTTGCTTAACTATTCTGCAGAAAACCCAACCTTAATTTATAAAGCTGATGGTCCAAATATTCCTAACTTATTTTATAATTATTTAAATTTTGTAGCTGATTTCTTTTTACAAAGTTTTGGTTTAATATCTTTTTTAATAGGAATAAGTGTATTCTCTTGGGGTATAAATCTAATAATCAGTAAAAAGGTCTCTGATGTATTAAGCAAGTTTTTCTACGTTGTTTTGTATACTTTTTTTGGGTGTCTTTTTGTTTATTCTAGTTACAATAACTCATTCTGGTTAATTGACAATGGAAATTCAGGTTTTGTCGGTGAAAAAGCGTTTAACTTCATTTCTGGTTTCTTTCCAGTTATTGAAAATAATTTTTTTAGTTTACTATTTTTGTTCATAGCAATTTGTTTTTTTATTCTTGGATCATCTATAAATATAAAAAAAATATTTTTCTATATAATTAAAAGAAATCCTAGCGAAAATAATGATTTTGAAGGTATATCTACAGACGACAGTCATGAACCAATTCAAGAGGATTTAGTCTTGGATCAAACTAAGCAGCAGTCTTTTTCATTTAAAAGCTTTGATAGTGGCAAAATAAATAAATATAAATTACCTTCACTAAATTTATTAGAAAAAAGTAAAAATCAAATAAGTAAAAAGTCGGAATTAAAAAATATTGACTCAGATTTTCTTGAAAAGATTTTATTAGATTTTGGTGTAAAAGGTAAAATTAAAAAGGTTAGTAACGGCCCTGTAGTTACACTATACGAATTTGAGCCTGCTCCAGGAATTAAAGTTTCTAAAATAGTTAGTTTATCAGACGATATAGCAAGACATACAAGCTCTATATCAACAAGAGTTTCTGTTATTCCTGGAAAGAATACTGTGGGAATAGAAATACCAAATTCAAAAAGGGACGGTGTTTTTCTATCCGAAATTATAAGTTCAGATAGTTTTAATAAAAAAGATATAAAACTTCCTATCGCATTGGGTAAAACAATATCAGGGGTACCTATTACTGTTGATCTAACATCAATGCCACATCTTTTAGTCGCTGGAACAACAGGTTCTGGTAAATCAGTTTGTATAAATAGTATAATAATGTCGTTGCTTTATAAGCATGGGCCTGACCACTGCAAATTTATTTTGATCGATCCTAAAATGTTAGAATTATCTTCTTATGAGGGAATACCTCATTTATTGACTTCTGTTATTACTGATGCAAAAAAAGCTACTTCTGCTTTAAGTTGGACCGTAAGAGAAATGGAGAGTAGATACAGATTAATGAGTTCTGAAGGTGTAAGAAATATTGACGGTTATAACGAAAAGCATAAATTAAAAATGCCCTACATAATTGTAGTCGTGGACGAGATGTCAGATTTAATGCTTGTTTCTGGAAAAGAAATTGAGGGATATGTCCAAAAATTATCTGCAATGGCTAGAGCTGCTGGTATTCATATAATAATGGCCACGCAAAGACCAAGTGTTGATGTAATAACAGGTACAATTAAAGCAAATTTTCCAACAAGAATATCTTTTCAAGTAAGTTCAAAGATTGATAGCAAAACTGTTTTGGGTGAACAAGGTGCAGAACAGCTTTTAGGCAAAGGTGATATGCTATTTATGTCGTCTGCAAATAAAATATTTAGAATTCACGGACCTTACGTCTCTGAAAGTGAAATTGAAAAAGTTAATAGCTTTCTAAGAGCTCAAGGAAACCCTGAATATATTGATGAAATAACTGTTAGCCGACAAAGTGATAAAACAGAAAGCTTATCTGATGAAGAGAAAGATGAATTATATGAAATGGCACTTAAAATAGTTAAGACTGAAAAAAAAGCTTCAACTAGCTTTCTACAAAGAAAATTACAGATTGGCTATAATCGAGCCGCAAGAATTATTGACCAGATGGAAGACAATGGAGTGGTTAGTAAAGCAAATCATGTAGGTAAGCGAGAGGTCTTATAATTTTTGTTGAGGGTATCTTTAGTATTAATCTTAAACGTTATTTTCTTTTTAATACCAATTTCTATCTTAAATGCCAGTAGTAAAGCAGAAATAATAAATAATATCAATAGTTTAAACACATTAAAATTTAATTTTGTACAAAAATCTTTTGATAAAGAAGAAACAGGAATTTGTTACTTAAAAAGACCCCATTTTTTAAAGTGTTCTTATGAAGATAAAAATCAAAAAGAACTTATTATAAATAAAAGAATTTTAGTAATTTATCATAAAAGATATAATAAAATTTATCGT
This sequence comes from uncultured Pelagibacteraceae bacterium, assembly GCA_902530635.1. Classification (GTDB taxonomy): domain Bacteria; phylum Pseudomonadota; class Alphaproteobacteria; order Pelagibacterales; family Pelagibacteraceae; genus Anoxypelagibacter. Next base: position 5,901 of record CACABC010000019.1, read on the forward strand.
TATCCTTTATCAAAATCTTTTTTCCTTGAAATTTTAAACAGAGAGAAATTTGTGAGGATAATTAGAGAAGGTGATCTAAACCAAGAAAATAATGTTTTAGAGATTAAATATATTGATCAAGATAAAGGAGAAATAGTATTTTATTTTAGTAATAAAAATTATGATTTGGTTGGTTGGAGAGTTATTGACATAAATAATAATATCACAATTTTAAAAATAAATAATCAATCCAAAAATATAGAAATAAAACAAGAAAATTTTTTTATACCAGAGGCAAATCAATAAACTTATTTTCCTTACTGGACCATCTTTCCGATTTTTTCACCTGAAAATATATGGAAGTGTAAATGAGGGACTTCTTGGCCACCGTCGATACCAATATTTGATAAAGTACGATAACCCTTATCTTTTGCGCCTATTAAATTTGCAACATGAGACACTGCTTTGTTGAGTGCTACTATTTCTTTATCTGAAGCTTTCTTATTAAAATCGTCTAAATCAACGTATTCACCCTTGGGAATTACTAGAACATGAACTTTTTTTTGAGGATTAATATCGTGAAAAGCTAGAACATGATCATTTTCATAAACTTTCTTACAAGGAATTTCTCCTCTTAGAATTTTTGCAAATATATTGTTTTTATCATAGATCATTGTAAAACCTCTAATTCTTCAATTACCTGATCAATTTTACCTTCTGTAATTTTAGCGTTCACTCTCGCACATTTATAAAATGCCGATGAACTATTTTCTGCGTTATCTTTTAATTTTAAACACTCAGACCTAGATGAAACATATAAGTGTTCTTTTAGCTCTAATGGTTCTCCAAAATACATCATAAGCGCTATAACTTCACCTTCTACGTCTACTCCAGATTTTACTTTAATATCTACAGCCCTGCTTTCAACTCCAATTTCAAAATCTCTGAGTGCTATATAACCTTTGTACAGCAAAACAAACCCGATAAGAATGAAAAAAATTTTAACTTTACTCATTTAGGTTACTTTGTTTTTCTACTATTTAGTTCTTTCATTACATCTTCAATTTTTATATCATTTGCTTCAAGGTATACCATCAAATGGTAAATCACATCAGCAGCTTCGTGAATTTTGTTTGAATTTTTCTCTACCGACTCTATTAATTCGCCTATTTCCTCTTTTACTTTTGAAACACTTAAGTTTTTATCATTAAGAAGTTTATTGGTATAAGATTTGTCCAGAGAAGAATTTTTTCTCTCCCTGATTATTTTTATTAGTTGTTCTAAGTTTTCAAACATTTTATAACCTTACCGATACATTCTTAGAATTCAAATATTCTTTAACATCTTTAATTTTATATTCGCCATAGTGGAAGATAGAAGCAGCTAAAACTGCACTTGCTCCTCCCTTAACTATGCCGTCATACAAGTGATCTAATTTCCCAACTCCTCCGGAGGCTATAACGGGAATATTTGTGGTGTTTGTAATTGCTTTTAATAGATTAACATCGTAACCAGATTTAGTTCCGTCTTTATCCATTGAGGTTAAGAGAATTTCTCCCGCTCCATTAGCTTCTACTTGTTTGGCAAATTCTACAGTATTAATACCAGTTTTATTTCTTCCCCCGTGTGTGAAGACTTCCCACTTATTGCTAGAAACATTCTTAGCATCAATCGCTACAACAATGCATTGAGATCCAAATTTTTTTGAAGCCTCTTTTACAAAATCGACATTCTTTACAGCCGCAGTATTGATTGAGACTTTATCTGCGCCCGCCAACAATAGATCGGTAATGTTTTGAATGGTTCTAACACCACCACCAACTGTTAAAGGAACAAAACATTCTTTTGCAGTTTTTTTAACAATATCAATAATTGTTTCTCTATTTTCGTTTGAAGCAGTGATATCTAAAAAACAGATCTCATCAGCCCCACCATCGCTATAAATTTTAGCTTGTTCGACTGGATCCCCAGCATCTTTTAATTCGACAAAGTTAATGCCTTTAACAACTCTTCCATTTTTAACATCAAGGCACGGTATAATTCTATTTTTAAGCATCGATCTCCTTTGCTAACTCATCAAGTTTAATATCACCATCAAAAA
>CACABC010000020.1 GCA_902530635.1 uncultured Pelagibacteraceae bacterium
CTATTAAAAACTTTAAGATCATTAATTACGAAAAATTTTGGCTTATACTTTTTTATTTGTTTTTTAATTAAAGTATAATTTGAATTAGCTGATAAGAGTATTATGTTAAATTCTTTAGAATTTTTTTTAATAATATCTAATGAAGATTGGCCTATAGAGCCGGTTGATCCTAGAATTGCAATTTTTTTTCTCATGGAAATAATTTAAAATAGTATAGAATATTTGCAAAAATAACTACAAACATTAAACTATCTATTCTATCGAATATTCCACCGTGACCAGGTAAAAATTTTCCAGTATCTTTTATTTTCTCAATCCTCTTTAGATACGAAATTGTTAGATCACCTATTTGAGCTACAATGGAAAAGAATATAGCCATAATAAAATATTTTATTTTAAAAAAAATATTTTTGTCTAAATCAGATATAATCTCAACTATAAATCCTAGTAAAAAAACTGTTGTCAGTGAAAAAACTATTGAACCAATAGCTCCTGAAACAGTTTTTTTTGGGCTTATATTAGTTAATTTTTTCCATTTAAAGATTTTCCCAAATGTATATCCGCCAACATCAGAGAAAATAGTCAGAAGAATTATCCATATTAGTAAAACATAAGATGAAATAGTGTCGTTTCTTAAGTGTAAAATTGATAGCAAAGATATAACAAGTACTACATCTAGAAATATTATAGAGAATTTCCTTTTAAAAACAGAGAAAGCTTCAAAATTTGCTAATATTAAAACTGAATACAATAAAGATACTATATAATTTCCTCCCATAATTATAAAATACATTACAAAAGGAAATATTATCAAAGATGTAATAATTCTTTTTTGAAGATTGCCAAAATTTCTTTTTACTTTACGAAAATGCTTAATAATTCTATTATAATCAGATACTTTAAAGTCTGGCCACAATTTCTTGATAAAATACAGTTCAGAATAAGCTAATTGCCATAATAAAAAATTACTTAATCTATTTTCACCACCAGTTCTAATTAACAAATCAGGTTCAGGCATGTTTATAGTATACAAGCTCTTTTCAAAGTTTTTTAATGTAATTCTCTTTTTTTTTTTTAAAATAATTTTATTTGCATTCAAAATTTCATTTCTTGAACCATAATTAATTGCTAAATTAACAATAATCTTTTTTGATTTTTTTGTTTTAGACATGCTTTTAAGCAAACATTTCCTAATTTTTTTTGGAAGAGGTTTTAGATTTCCTAAAATATTAATTTTAATATCATTTTTTACAAGGTTGTTAATTTCTTTGTCAAAATAATCTTTGATTAATTTAAATAAAAAGCTGATTTCTTTTCTTGGTCGTTTCCAGTTTTCGGTTGAAAAGGTATAAAATGTTAATATTGGAATTTGTAATTTTATAGAATATTTAACCAATTTTTCTATAATCTGAACGCCTTTTAAATGACCAAAATTTCTTGATTTTCCCTTTTTTTTACCCCATCTGCCGTTACCATCCATGATAAAGGCAATATGGTTGATATTATTCATAGTGTGAGGATTTCTTTTTCTTTCTCTGATAAAATTTTTTCAATTAGAGAAATATTATCATCCGTACTTTTCTGAACATCTTCTTCGAAGCTTTTTCTTTCATCTTCACTTATTTTTTTATCTTTTAAAAGATTTTTGATATTATCATTACACTCTCTTCTTATATTTCTTATTGAAACCTTACTTTTTTCACCTATATTTTTTAATACTTTAGTTATTTCTTTTCTTCTCTCTTCAGTCAATTGCGGTATATGTATTCTTACTATTTGTCCATCTACTTGTGGATTAACACTAAGATTTGATTTTTGTATTTCGGTATCAACTAATTTTACATTATTTTTATCCCAAACCTGAATAGATATAGTTCGTGGTTCTGGAACAGTAACTGTAGCAAGTTGATTTATTGGCATTTTTTGCCCGTAGACATCAACTCTAATTAAATCAAGCATAGATGCGTTTGCTCTACCTGTGCGCAAAGTACCTAGGTCTTTTTTTAATGACTCAATAGTTTTTTTCATTTTTTGTGAAGCCTCATTTGTATTAAAAGTATTCATAATCAATCAATCCCTTCACCAACTTTAAACCTTATAAAGTCTAGCACTTTAATTTCGCTCTTGTTAGAATATTTTTTAATTACCTGATTAACTTTTAGCTTAGTATCCATTATCCACACTTGGTTTAATAAGGTATTATCTGAAATGAATTTTTTAATTTTACCATTAGCAATTTTTTCAATCATGTCTTCTTTTTTTCCACTATTTTTCAACTCTTCTTTAATAATTTCAAGTTCTTTATCTAAAATCTCTTTTTTTATACCTTCTTCATCTATAGCTATTGGAGCCTGTGCAGCTATATGCATGGCTAGTTTAGATCCTAGTTCTTTAAGATCGTTATTATCATTTTTACTTAATTGAATAATCGAAATAACTTTTCCTATATTTTTTTCTACTGAATTATGTACATAAGCAAAATTAAGACCTTTGTCATCGAAAAATTTACTTCTTCGAATTGTTATTTTTTCACCAATTTTTGAAATTAAAGAAATTAAATTTTCATCAACAGTTTTATTATTTTTCATTTTGCTTGATTTTAACGAGTCAATGTTAGATTTATTTGCAAAGTTTATTTCTGAGATTTCTTTACAAAACAATATGAAGTCTTTGTTTTTAGCAACAAAATCAGTTTCACTATTGATTTCAATTGCAGAAACATTATTATTTTTTTCATAGATTAAAACCAATCCATCAGCGGCCACTCTTCCCATTTTCTTTGAGGCTTTGGCTATTCCTTTTTTTCTCAAGTACTCAATAGATTTTTCAATATCACCGTTATTTTCATCAATTGCCAATTTACAATCTTTAAAACCAACACCTGTAATCTCTCTAAGTTTTTTGATGTTTTCTAAATTTTCTTTGTTGGACATAGCAAAAATAAATGAGTTTGATTACTTTTTAGTTGTCTTGTTGTTCTTATCTTTTTTAATCTTAGTTTCTTTTTTTAAATCTTTTTGATTTGTATTATTTTTTTGTTTAATTTCATTCGAAACTAATTCTTTTTTTGCTATATATTTTTTTGCATCAATAATTGTATCTTTTAAAACTTCACAATATAAATTTATTGACCTTCTGGCATCGTCATTACCTGGTATTGGAAAATTAATGCCGGTAGGATCAGAATTGGAATCTAAAATTCCGATGATAGGTATATTCAACTTGAGTGCTTCTTTAACTGCTATTGACTCAACATTAGTATCTATTATGAAAAGCATATTTGGTATTGTTTTCATATCAGATATTCCACCAAGTGATCGTTTGAGCTTATCTCTTTCACCGGTAAGTTTGAGAATTTCTTTTTTTGTAAATCCAATATCGTCTTCTTGTGAAAGATCTTTTTCTAATTTTTTTAATCTTTTTATCGAGTTTTGTATTGTTTTCCAATTAGTTAACATACCACCCAACCATCTGTGATTAACATAGTACTGGTCGGTTTCACTTGCTAATTTTAAAACACTTTCTGATGCTTGTTTTTTAGTAGAAACAATTAATATTTTTCCTCCACTTGAAATACATTTGTGTGCTTCTTGCATAGCATCTTTTATTAGTGTGACTGTCTTGGTTAAGTCTATTATGTGTATTGAATTTTTTTCCCCAAAAATAAATTTCTTCATTTTTGGATTCCATCTTAGGGTCTTGTGACCAAGATGAACTCCTGCTTCTAATAATTGTTTTATTGTTATCTTAGGTATATTCATAATTTTTCCGGTTAAACCACCACAGCTTTCCTTTCGGACCGGTGGGCTTTCACCCTAATGCTGTGTGCGAAATTAGATATTATTTATAGATTATTATTAAAAAAATCAAGTTATTAAAAACTTATTTTTTTTACATATTCTTTGTTTTTAATGTGATTAAAGATACCTATATTAAACTTTCTCAGATTTTTTAAGGAAAATGTATAAACTTTTGAAGTATTATTAATTTTAATTTCAATCTTAGTAGAACCGTTTTCCTTCAAGATATTCTGTAATTCTTTTAAATCTGATTGATGATCAACTTCAATAGTTACTTTTTCGTATTCTTGCTTAGTAAAGTCATCAAGATTGATTAATTTTTTTATATTAATTCTTCTTGTTAAAGATGGACCGTTAGAAACCTCTTTTTGTAAAGTTAATATAAATGAATTGGCTGCTTTTAAAATATCTCTGTTAGACACAAGCAGATCAGAAAATAAAAATAATTCAAATTCACTCTTAAAATCACTAAATTTTACTATTGCAAAAGGTGTTCCTTTTGAGCTTTTTTTTTCCTGTATTGACATAATAGTGCCAGCAACAAGGGATGTATTTTCTTGACTTTCGATAAAATTGTTAAAAGAAACAATTTTCATTTTGTCAAAGTAGTCTCTATATACTGCGAGAGGATGATCGGACATGTAAAAGCCTATAGAATGGAATTCATTCATAAGCATTTCTTTTTTTGACCAAAATTTATCGCTTGAAAGTTTAAAAATTATTGAAGTATCTTCATTTGCACCATTTGCAAATAGACTATTCTGGTTACTAGATTTTTCATCCCATAAGCTTTTAT
>CACABC010000021.1 GCA_902530635.1 uncultured Pelagibacteraceae bacterium
TATATTGAGCTAAGAGTTCTTTTTCGTTAGGTCTTAAAAAAATGTCAGTAATTATTGGAATATTATCATGAATGATAATTAAATAGTTATCCTCTGAACCTATTTCGAGTAAAGCATTGTTTGCTTTATTTTCAATTTTAAATGAATTATCAAACGCATTTTTAAGTGTAAAACATTTAACATCCATAATTACTGGGTTTAAGCCAGCTTTTTTTACTATAGAGGAATAAGCGTTAACATCACTTAGCTTTGAGGCTACAAAAAGTATCTCCATAGTATTAGTTTTATTATTTCTGCTAATAACCTGATGGAATATTGAGTATTCATTTAAATCATCAGTAAGCTGAACTAAATTTTCCCATAAAGAGTCAGTCTCAATGGCTTTTTGAAGCTCTTCATCAGACATTAAGGGACTTGTTACGACTCTAATAATTGCGCTTGTAACAGGGACAGAAATGGCCACATTTGTTGTTGAAATTTTTGAATTAGCCATTGCAAGCTTAACCTCCTCTGATACGTAATCTTTAGAATTAATTACTCCATCAGCTGTTTTATTTTTATCAAGCAGCCTCAATGAAATTTTTTCTAAAATCCAATCTTCGTTTTTTTTACTTAATTGTGCTATTTTTATGGAATCTTCACTTATATCTAAACCAGCAATTTCTTCGCCTGCTACATTTGCTTTACTAATTTTTTCTGAAAATAATTTCTTAATATTTGAAAAATTATTTTTTCCGCTTTTTTTATCTTTCTTTAGTGAAAACTTATCTTTTAACGATGATAAATTTTTAAGAGAAGAAAGATCAAAATTAAATAATTTTTTCTTTTTTACTTCTTTTGTAATAACAGGGGAAACATCTTCTTTTTGTTTTTCAGCCTTGGTTTCCTCTTTTTCTTTAACAGCATTTTCTAAATTTGGCTCTTTAACCTCTGTTTTATTTGAATCTTCAGAAACAGAATTATTATCTATTGTACTGCTTTGTGGTTCCTGTTTAGCAATATCGTTTGAAGAACTGTCCTCTAACTTTCCTGCAATTAAATCTTCGTACCATTTTTCCAATATTTTTTTTGCCTCTTCTAGATCCGTGGTTCCTGAAGAAATAACTTTTTGCTTGCCATTATGAAAGGTTCTGCCTACCCAATTCTCAGATTTCAACTTACCCTTGTATTTATCCTGTCTTACATAGATATGTAATCTACCATCCTTAGTTGAAATAATATTCGACATAATCGAATCTCTCCCTATTTTTTGTGTTATAATATAATTCTAACACAAAATTGTCAATTAATTTGTGTTATAATATAAATTTAGATTAAAAGACCTTTTTTTCAACATTATTGCTTTGTGTTATAAACCAATTTAAGGATATATTTTGTGTTAGACTCATATTTGATTGTGTTAGAACTAAATAATGTTTGTGTTAGAGTTAAATAATTTATAAAAATAAAACATGAACTAGTATTATTCTTCAAAAAGCCAATAAAATCAATGTTTTTTTTAATATTGATTAAAAAGTCGAAATAGTCTATAAATTTTGTGTTAGAGTATAAAAATTTAAAACTCTAACACAAAATATTAAACGAATAGGGTTAAAATATGTATTAAAAACTTAAAAAACCCTAATTTACTAGGTTTTTTGAAATGATAGGAAAAATTGTAAGTATTGTTAAAGACAACCCAAAAGTATCAGATTTCCATCTAAGAGCGAATTGTCCATTTTCTTATAGATTACTCGGTGAAATTGTCATTTTAGAGGGAGAAATCGTTAAAAATGAGGATATTGAGAACCTTTTAAGCAAATATTGCACAAAATCAGACGTGGAACTGTTTAAATCTAAAAATGAGCTAGATAGTGGGTTTATGCTTGAGAATATGAGGTTTCGAGCCAACTTCTACAAAACCCTTAAAGGATCTGCTGTAGTGCTGCGTAAAGTTGAAACTACAATATTAAATATGGAGTCTCTCAATTTACCCCCTGTTATGTACAGTATTGTGGACATGCATAAGGGTCTTGTTCTAGTTACTGGCCCAACAGGTTCGGGAAAATCAACAACATTGGCGTCAATAATTAATCAAATAAATGAAACCAGACAAGCAAATATAATAACAATCGAAGATCCAGTTGAGTTTATACATAAAGATAAAAAAAGCATTATTTCACATAGGGAAGTAGGTAAACAAACTGAAAGTTTTTCTACAGCTTTAAAAAGTGCCTTGAGAGAAGATCCAGATGTAATTTTAGTTGGTGAGCTTAGAGACATAGAAACAATTGGGATGGCTCTTACTGCGGCTGAAACGGGACATTTAGTTTTTGGAACATTACATACAAGTGGTGCACCAAATACAATTAATAGAATAATTGATGTATTTCCATCAGAACAACAAGCTCAAATTCAAGCTCAGCTTGCTGACTCATTAAAAATGGTTATTACACAAAAATTATACAAAACTAAAGATGGTAAAGGAAGAGTTGGTGCTTTTGAAATAATGGTTTGCAACTCACCTGTAAAAAATTTAATTCGTGAAAAAAAAATTCATCAAATACCAAGTGTAATGCAAACAGGAACTCGAGATGGAATGGTGTCTATGGAAAAATCGGTTGAAAATTTAGTTCAATCAGGAAAGATTAGTAGCGCTGATGCAAAACAATAAAGCATTCACAATTTTGGAATTATTGGTTGTAATAGCAATTATCGCTATTATGTCAATTTTTGGCTACCCTAAAGTTGATCAATGGTTAACTGAAAGAGAGGTTAAAAAAGAGGTAAATAGACTTGTGCAATACATTGAAGATAGAAAGGATGAAGTGAATTCTGGTAAATATCCTATCATCGTGATTGGTTTTTACCAAAATATGGAACTATGGCACATGACACAAGAAGAATACTCTACTCAAATGAAGGTTCCAGCACCTGGGTGGACAAGAAGAAACGATGGAAACACTGGCGGAAAGAGTTATTTAAATCATTATAAGATGGGTCCATGTTGTTTGGAGACAATTGATTACTCTAATTGGGTAAAAGAGAATTCAGGACAATTTCAATGGAGTGGAGATACTTGGCACTGGATGAATTCGAGAATGTTTTTATCAAAAAATGCTATAATTGATCCTGGCACAAATCATTTTAATGTTTTGGATAATAATGGAAACAATCAAGATGCTTTCATAATGATTTGCTCAAAATCAAATACATCTAATCATTATGGTGGTAGTGGAAGCAGTCCAAAGTGTAACAATTCTTCAAGTGCAGATAATAGATATGTTTTGCAAATGGATCGTTCATTAAATGTAAATTTATTCAGATATAACTCAAAAACTTCTAAATGGGTAAAAACAAAAAGATAAAAGGGCTTAGTTTAATAGAGTCTTTAGTCTGTTTAGTAATAGTAGGCATTGGTTTCATTGGAGTAAACCAAATGATAACTTATGCGACCTCATCTATCGATAGATCAATTGATGCAAACAAAATCAACTTTTTATCTGAAACCGCCATAGAAGACATCATGGGAGATCCTAACAATGCATCTAATTATAGTTTTTCGCAACAGTGTACTAAAAACTATAGCTCTACAGGATCGCTAGCTGATAAGGCGAAAGCTAAATGGGCAAAACATTTTATGCAAGAAAACCAACTAAAAATAAATAACAAGTTTAAGAAATTACCTTGCGATCAACTAGATACTAAAGAGGCCAACATAACATCAGACGCGGATAGAACATCTATTAAGTTTAAATTCAAATCTAATAAAGGAAAAAAAGAAAAATTCATTGGAGTAGTTGTAAAATGAAAAATATAAAAGCATTTTCCCTTATTGAAGCATTAGTTGCGATAGTAATAGGAGCTATTTCAATTGCTGCAATTTCGTATTCCTATATTTTTTTTAATAATACCTATCAAAAAATAACTGATAAAGCTAAGATGAGTCAGGCAGGTAGATCTTCGTTACAATTAATTGCTAAAGATTTGAGAAATGCAGGTTACAAAAATATTAACTACACAAGACAAACTTGGGATAGGTGGATTGAAAAAGTAGATGCTCACGATGGAACTAAAGGTGATAAACTTAGAATTTGGTATAATACCTCAGCACAAGATAGATTAGAAGTTAGTTACTATTTAAAAAAAGATAGTGCTGGTGAAACTTATTTGGTTAGAGAAATGATTGAAAATCCAGTTGCTAATCCAATGAAGATGAATTGTGAAAGATTTGATACACAAAAGAATTGTCAACCAATAACAATTGTTTCAAAGGCTACAGACTTTCAAGTTTTCTTTAATGATCAAAACGGAAATAGAATTAATAATGTCAATATTTCCTCTACTGATAATCAATCCAAAGTTCATACCGCTGAAGTTTATATAACTGTAAGATCACCAAATGAATTATTAAAAAACCCAATTTCTTTTGAAATGTTAAACG
>CACABC010000022.1 GCA_902530635.1 uncultured Pelagibacteraceae bacterium
CACTTAATATAATTAAATCTTCATTATTTGATACAAGATCATCTATCCTACAGTAAGGTTTGGATTCTTTTTCAACATCCAGATAACTTTTAGAAGACAATTTAGTTAAATTACGAAAACCTTTTTCTGACTTTGCAAAAATTGGTATTTTGCCTATAGAATTTTTAAATTTAAAATTTATCTGTGAACTAATGATTGGTTGTGTCCCTGTTTTACTAATTTCTTCCGAAAATTCTAATGCGCCACATAAATTGAAGCTATCACTTAGACCAATGGAGTGAATTTTATTTTCTTTGCAGTATTTGGATAAATCTTGGATTTTTATTGCACCTTCACAAATGGAATATTGTGTGTGTATTTTTAAATGTGTGAATCTTTTTTTTTCATTATCCATTTTCTCTTTTTATAATACCATTGCTTAAGCTTAAAGTATAATCAGCTTTATTAGCAAGTTCTCTATTATGAGTTGCAATTATAATTATTTTATTTTTTTGTTTTAACTTTAAAAAATATGAAAAAACTTCAATTGAATTTTTATAATCAAGATTTCCTGTTGGTTCATCGGCTAATATAATTTTAGTTTCTGATATTAGGGATCTTGCTATTGCAACTCTCTGTTGTTCTCCGCCAGATAAATCAGAGGGAAAATGTTTTAGTCTTTTACCTAAATTTACCTTTTTTAAAAATTTTTCTGCTTGTTTTATTGAATAATTATAATTTTTATTTCTTATTATTAAAGGCATTGCTACATTTTCAATAGCTGTAAAATCTGAAAGTAAATTATTATTTTGAAAAATAATCGAGATATTGTCTCTGATCATTTTATTTTTATTATATTCTGACAAATTATTAATGGACTGTCCCAATATAGATATTTTACCTTTTGTTGGTTTATCCAATAAAGCGAGCAGATGTAAAAAAGTTGATTTACCAGAACCTGATGGACCTGTAATGGCTATAATTTTCCCTGAATCTAAATTGAGATTAATATCTTTTAAAACTTGGATAGTTGAATTACTAGTTTCAAATTGTTTGCTTAATTTTTCTATTTTAATAAATGGTTTACTCATATTTTAATGCTTTGATAGGTTCGATTTTTACTACTGCCAATGAGGGAAATAATGATGCCAATACAGTTATAAAGATTGAGAACGCCGATATTGTAAGAATTGACGATATACTTATTTCACTAGGCATTTCATTTAAAAAATAAACATCTTCAGGAAAAATTTGTAAATTAAATACTAATGATAAAAACTGCCTTATTTCTTCAATGTAAATCGAAAAAACAACTCCAAAAATAACTCCAAAAATAGTAGCCAAGAAACCTATTAGGAAACCTGTTAAAAAATAAGATTTAATTATAGATTTTTTAGACAAACCCAAAGACTTTAAAATGGCTATTTCTTTTGTTTTATTTTTTATAAGTATTGTTAAACCTGATATAATATTAAATGCAGCAACTATAATAATGAGAGTTAATATTAAAAACATCACATTTCTCTCAACTTTTAATGCAGAAAAAAAAGACTTGTTAATATCTGACCAAGAATTCACATAGAGATTAGAGTTTTTAGCTTGTATTTCATCCTTATATTTATTTGCGTTTAAAGGATTTTTAATAAAAATTTCTAAATTGATTTCCTCAATTGTTTTTTCAAAAAAAGATAATGATTCCGCCAAATTAAAAAAGGCTATATTTTTATCAAACTCGTATAAACCACTGCTAAATACAGCTGCAATTTTATAATTAGATTGTTTTGGAACAGCGCCAAATAATGTGGTCATTGATGAAGAGGACATAATATTAATTCGATCTCCTACAACAACTCCTAATTCGATAGCAAGTTGCTTGCCTAAAATTATTGTGCCATCAGTGAAATTGTTTAAATCTCCATCGATAATATTTTTTTGAAAGAAATCTAGTTGATTAATATTTTTAGAATCTATGCCTCTAATCAAAACACCTTTTGCGGTATCTTGCATCATGATTACTGCTTCACCATTATATGTTTTGATAATTTTGATATCTTTATATTCTTCTTTTAAATTAGAATAAAATTTATCACTAATACTGTCGCTGTATGGTTTTATAGTTATATGAGAATTAAAGCCTAAAATTTTATTAGTAAGTTCTGTTCTAAAACCATTCATTACTGACATGACAATTATTAGTGTTGCCACTCCAAGCATAATTCCAAGAAAAGAAAAAATTGAAATAACTTTTAAAAAACCCTCTTTTTTTTTAGGCCTGAGATTTCTTGTTGTTATTAATTTTTCTACTGTATTGAACAATTTATTTTTTTATAAGTTTAATAATTTGGTTTAAGTCTAACATTTGTGAATCTTTATCAATCTCTTTAAATTCAAAAAGATCTTTTTGTGACTTAGACCCTACTATAATTTGATAAGGAATACCTAAAAGATCATGTTTTTTAAATTTGATAGATATACTTTCCGTAATATCATCTAATAGGACATCAATACCCTTTTTTCTTAGTTCTCTGTAAATTTTATTTGCTTTTTCAAGATTTGAATTATCATTTTTGTTAATTGCTGGAATTATTACAATATCAAAAGGTGATACTGAAGTCGGCCATTTCATTTGATCTTTTTTATACTTGGCCTCTATTATCGCTGCCACTAATCTTGAGACACCAATTCCATAAGACCCCATTTTTACAAAAGTTTTTTTTCCATCTTTTCCATCCACAGAACAATTCATTGGTTTTGAATATTTATCTCCAAAATAAAATATATGTCCAACCTCAATTCCTTTTGTTTGTAATTGATCATTTTTTTTAACTTTTTTATCAAAATCATCTGAATTAAATTTTTCGTCTGTAACTGCATAAAATTCTGAAAAATCTTCCCTCATTTTTTTAAGAGATGAATCGGTATTTTCATAATTATCAATTGGAACATCAAACACTCTTTTGTCTGCAAAAATTTTACTTTCTCCTGTATCTGCTAAGATTATAAATTCATGTGAAAGATCTCCACCTATTGGGCCAGTTTCTGCTTTCATGGGTATTGATTTTAATCCTAATCGTTTAAATGTTTTTAAATATGCATAAAACATTTTATTATACGATAAAACTGCATCTTGTTCTGTCAAATCAAATGAATAGGCATCTTTCATAAAAAATTCTCTACATCTCATTACACCAAACCTTGGTCTTAGCTCATCTCTAAATTTCCACTGTATGTGATAAAAGATTTGCGGCAATAATTTGTACGATTTGACACTCGCTCTAAATATTTCTGTAATTTGTTCCTCATTTGTTGGGCCGTAAAGCATCTCACGTTTTTGTCGATCTGATATTCTTAGCATTTCTTCACCATAGTCATCATATCTGCCACTCTCCTTCCAAATATCAGCTGATTGAATGGTAGGCATCAACATTTCTTGAGCACCAATATTGTTCTGTTCTTCTCTAACAATTTGTTCAATTTTTTTCATAACTTTAAACCCAAGAGGAAGCCATGAGTATATACCAGCGGATGATTGTCTGATCATTCCACTT
>CACABC010000023.1 GCA_902530635.1 uncultured Pelagibacteraceae bacterium
CTCGCCTTTTTTTTTTATTACATTAAAATTAACTTTTCCTGAAATAGCTACCAATGCGCTTTCTCCTTTAAGCTCAAGTAATGGTCCCTGATATGCAAATTCCAAAGCTCCTTCTGATATTTTGTTACCAACTAATTTATTTGAATTACAAAATGATAATTGATCCATACAGCCACTTGCAACAATACCAAGATGCTGTAATCCAAATCTACCTAAATCTTGAAAAGTTGAATTAATACCTGGTCTTAAAACTTTGAAATAGTTATTCATTTTTAAATAATTCAAATTCTTTTTTTGATATGGATTTAAATTTTACAGTATCGCCTGGTGATAAAATACTTGTGTTTATTTTATCTATGTTGAAAAGTTCGAATGGGGTTCTTCCAATTATGTTCCATCCACCTGGGCTCTCGAAAGTGTATATTGTGCAGAATTTTTCGACTATACCTACAGAACCTCTATTTATTTTTATACGTGGCGTGTCTAATCTATCGTGATAAAGATTTTCATTCAGGTCACCAAGAAAAGGTTGCCCAGGTACAAAACCTATCATGTAAACAAAAAAGTTCGTTTCAAGATGCTTAGATACTATTTCTTTAAAATTCAATTTAGTTTTTTCTTCTAATCTTTTTATATCTAAAGCAAATTCTTCATCATAACATATTGGGATATCAACAATTTTTGTATTTTCAGGTAAAGTTATTTTTGAATAATCGCTACTTTTAATAAATTCTATTATTTCATTTGATTTAATTTGTCCTAATTCAAAATTAATTATTAATTTATTGTACGATGGTGTGTAATTTAATATTCCTTTAATTTTTCTTCTATTTACTGAATCTTGAATAAAATTAAAAAGTTTTATTACTTCTTTATTTGTGTTTTTATTGACTTCATCACCAAAATCACAAGTGATGCCACAGTCACCAATATTACTTATTTTTTTTAACATAAGTTGATATAATAGATATTATATAATGGTTTAAAACATGGAAATTAATATTAATTGTGACCTTGGAGAAACTTCAAAGTTCTGTTCTACAGAAAATGACCCGTTATTGTTAGGTATAGTTAATTCAGCAAATGTGGCCTGTGGCTATCATGCTGGAGACGAACCTACCATGAAAAAAACAGTAGAAATTTCAAAAAAAAATGGTGTTAGCATAGGCGCTCATCCTTCATTTAATGACCCAGAAAATTTTGGAAGAAAAAGGTTAAACCTAACTACAGGAGAAATTAACAAGTTAATAGTCGATCAAATTAATATTTTATCTCAGATTGCTGAGAAAAATTCAATGAAAGTTACACATGTTAAACCTCATGGTGCATTAAATAATATGGCTTGTGAGGATTTTGAATTAGCAAGCATAATTTCAAAGTCTATTATTAACGTAAATAAAGATTTAATTTTTTTAGTTCCTACAGGATCGCAAATGGAAAAGGCAGGAAAAAAACTCAATATGAAAGTTGCAGCAGAAATTTTTGCTGATAGAAATTATGAGGATGATGGTAATTTAGTTTCAAGGTCTAAAAAAAATGCACTTATAACAGATCCAGAAATAGCAAAGAAACATGTTATTAAAATGGTTCAAAATCAGGCTTTAAATTGTTTTTCAGGTAAACAAATCCCATGTGAAATTGATTCTATTTGTGTTCATGGTGATGGAAAGAGTGCTGTTAAAACTGCTCAAGAGATTAAAGATGGATTAATAAACTCTAAAGTTTCATTAAAATCTTTGGATCAATTAAAGAAATTTATATAATTTTATTCCAATTCAATAGTGCTAGGAGGTTTAGAAGTCACGTCGTAAAGAACTCTATTTATTCCATTTACTGAGTTGATAATTCTATTAGATACCTTCTGTATAAAAGTTTTTTCAAAATTATAAAAGTCTGCGGTCATACCATCGTGTGAAGTAACTGCTCTTAACATACATGTATATTCATATGTTCTGCTATCTCCCATAACACCAACAGTTTTTAAAGGAAGTAGAGCTGCATAAGCTTGCCAAATCTTATGGTAAAGATTTGATTTTTTTAATTCATCAATAAATATAAAATCTGCTTCCTGTAACACTTTAATTTTATATTTTGAAATTTTTCCTGGTATTCTTATAGCAAGACCAGGCCCTGGAAAAGGATGTCTTTGAAGTATAGCTTTTGGAACTGATAATTCTTTTCCTAATTTTCTTACTTCATCTTTAAATAGTGTTTGCAAAGGTTCTACTAATGAAAATTT
Organism: uncultured Pelagibacteraceae bacterium; assembly: GCA_902530635.1. GTDB lineage: Bacteria > Pseudomonadota > Alphaproteobacteria > Pelagibacterales > Pelagibacteraceae > Anoxypelagibacter. Next base: position 2,240 of record CACABC010000023.1, read on the forward strand.
CAAATTTTTTGGTAACCCTCCTACATTATGATGTGACTTAATTTTTGAGGTAGGACTTCCAGTGACAGACCTGCTTTCTATCAAATCTGGATATAAAGTACCTTGAGCTAAAAACTTAATTTTTTTTGCCTTTCTTTCAAACAACTTTATAAAAAGTTTACCAATAATTTTTCTTTTTAATTCAGGATCAGTAACATTTTTTAATTTACTTAAAAAAAGTTTAGATGCATCAACATAAACTAAATTAGATTTCAGTTTTCTTTTGAAAGTTTTTACAACTTCTTTTTCCTCGTTTTTTCTTAGAAGACCAGTATTTATAAAGACACATTTTAATTTTTTACCGATTGCTTTATTTAATAAGAATGCTACCACACTACTATCAACGCCTCCAGATAAAGCACATATGACTTTTTCATTTTTTACTTTCTTTTTAATATCATTAATTATTAAATCTTTTTGTTTTCTAAGACTCCACAATTTTTTTGTATGACATATATTCAATACAAAATTCTTTAAAATTATTTTTCCATTTTCGGTATGAGTAACTTCAGGATGAAACTGTA
>CACABC010000024.1 GCA_902530635.1 uncultured Pelagibacteraceae bacterium
TACATATCTTTCAAAAGATCCATTCTCAAGAGTTGCTTGTGAAACCTTAACAACAACAAATAAAGTTATTTTAGCTGGTGAAGTTAGAGGTCCGGAGGTAAAAAAAGAGGATTTAATTCAAAAAGTTCGAAATTGTATTAAGGATATTGGATATGAGCAAAAAGGTTTTCATTGGAAGAATTGCGATATAGATATTCACCTTCATTCTCAATCTTCTGATATAGCTATGGGAGTTGACTCTAAGGGCAATAAAGATGAAGGGGCTGGAGACCAGGGTATAATGTTTGGTTATGCTTGCAATGAAACAGATGTTTTAATGCCTGCACCAATATATTTTTCACATAAAATTTTAGAACTTATGGCCATAGATAGAAAAAAAGGGATTGCTAAAAATTTAGAACCAGATTCAAAAAGTCAAGTTACTATGCAATATGAGGATGGAAAACCAGTTAAAGTTAAATCTATTGTAATTTCTACTCAGCATTCATCAAAAGTTGATCAAGCACAAGTAAAAGAAATCGTTAGACCTTACTTAGAAAAATCGATACCTAAGAATTTTTTGTCTGGATTAAAAGATGAAGAATTTTATGTTAATCCAACAGGTCAGTTTATTATTGGTGGACCTGATGGTGATAGCGGACTTACTGGTAGAAAAATCATAGTTGATACTTATGGTGGTGCAGCACCTCATGGAGGGGGCGCTTTTTCCGGTAAAGACCCTAGTAAGGTAGATAGATCAGCAGCCTATGCTGCTAGATATGTTGCTAAAAATGTAGTGGCATCAAAAATTGCTGATAAGTGTTTAATTCAGCTTGCTTACGCAATAGGAGTTTCAAAACCTCTATCAATATTCGTTAATCTTTTCGATGGAGATGAAAAAAAATCTAAATATGTTGAGAAATTAATTAAAGATAATTTTGACTTAAGTCCCAGGGGAATAAGAGAAATGCTGTCCCTCAATAAACCTATTTATGAATGTACTGCTGCCTACGGGCATTTTGGCAGAAAACCTCAACAAGATGGCTCATTTTCTTGGGAAAAAACTGATAAAATCGGGGTTTTTAGCAAGTAGTTCTTGAAAAAATTTAAAATATAAACTAAATAGTTATTAAGTTACCTGGAAGAACAAAATGGGCTTTTGCCCATTTTTTTTTAGGAGCTAATAATATGCTGAATAGAGGTTTGGACAAACAAGAGCTACTAAGGATCGTTGATTCTGTCGCAAATGAAAAATCAATTGATAAAGAACTCATATTGAGTTCAATGGAATCAGCAATACAAAAAGCTGCATACAGTAAATTTGGCTTTGATAATGAAATTGAAGCTAAAATTGATAGAGAAAAAGGTAATATTTTAATTCAAAAAGTTTTACAAATCGTAGAAAAAGTCGAGGATCCTGCTAGAGAGATCTCACTAAAAGATGCCAGTCTTGTAGATAAAAAAAATAAAGACCTTAAAATTGGAGATAAAATATACGAAGAATTACCCCAAATCGATTTTGGAAGAATTGCTGCTCAGAGTGCAAAACAAGTTATTTCTCAAAGGGTGAAAGAAGCTGAAAGAACTCGACAATATAATGATTTTATAGACAAGCAAGGACAAATATTAAGTGGGATAATTAAAAGATTAGAATACGGCAATGTAATAGTAGACCTAGGTAGAGCTGAGGGAATTATAAGAAAAGAAGAATTGATACAAAGAGAAATACTTAAAAATGGAGATAGAGTAAAAGCTTATTGTTATGAAGTTAAAAGAGATAACAAAGGGCATCAAATATTTTTATCTCGAGCTCACCCACAATTTTTAGCAAGATTATTCTTTCAAGAAGTGCCAGAGATTTATGAGGGGGTAATAGAAATTAAAGCAGTTTCAAGAGACCCAGGTAGTAGAGCAAAAATTTGTGTTAATTCAAACGACTCATCATTAGATCCGGTTGGCGCATGCGTTGGAATGAGAGGTAGCAGAGTTCAAACGGTTGTAAATGAGCTTCATGGTGAAAAAATAGACATTATTAAGTGGACAGAGGATTTGCCAACACTTGTTGCTGAATCTCTCTCACCAGCAGAAATACAAAAAGTCTTAATAGACGAACAGAATAAAAGAATCGATGTAATTTTAACTGAGGAAAATCTTAGTAAAGCTATAGGGAGAAGAGGACAAAACGTAAGATTGGCATCGAAGCTAATAAATTATGAGATAGATATTTTAACAGACAAAGAAGACTCTGAAAGAAGACAGACCGAGTTTAAAGAAAGAAGTCAAAACTTAATTAAAAATTTAGAAGTAGATGAAACATTAGGACAATTATTGGTCTCAGAGAACTTTCAAAGTATAGAAGAAATTGCCCAGGCAAAAATTGAAGACCTTTCAAAAGTAGAGGGAATCGAAGATTCTACTGCAGAAGAGTTGATATCAAGATCTAAAGAATATTTGGAGAAAGAGAAAATCGAGATATCAAAAAAATTAAAGGAAATGGGTGTAGAAGATACATTGATAAACTTAAAAGGAATGACACAAGGTATGCTTGTTGTCTTAGGAGAACAAAACATTACAAAACTAAAAGATTTTGCAGAGCTTTCATCCGATGAATTAATCGGTGGAATGGATGAAATTAAGGGAAAAAGAATAAAAATAAACGGCTATTTAGAAGATTTTGCTTTAACACGTGAAGAAGCAGACAATATGATTATGGATGCAAGAAAGATTGTGTTTGGAAATTAAATGGAAAAAGATAAAAATAAAAAGAAAACGCTGACAATTTCAAGTT
>CACABC010000025.1 GCA_902530635.1 uncultured Pelagibacteraceae bacterium
TTTAATTTTTTTAAGGAAAAATTTGCTATCTGTAAATGACCTTTGTGTGGAGGATCAAAGGTACCTCCAAAAATTCCAATTTTTTTTTGAAAATTTTTCTTTTTATTCATTACCTATGTTCTTACAGTTCCTTTTCCTTCAACTACGTATTTATAAGAAGTAAGCTGATTGATTCCTACAGGACCTCTTGGCGGCATTTTATTCGTGGATATTCCAATTTCACCTCCAAAACCAAATTCACCACCGTCGGCAAACTGTGTAGAGGCATTATGAATTGCTATAGAACTATTTACTCCATCTAAAAAAATTTTTGCAGTTTTTTTATTTTTTGTGATTATAGAATCAGTATGCATCGTCCCATATTTTGTAATATGAGCTATTGCATCTCTAACACCATTTACAGTTTTTACAGAAATTTTTGGGGAAAGGTATTCAGTTTTCCAATCGATTTCTTTAGCAGTTCTCAATCTATTTTTAAATAAATTATTTATTTTTCCATCTACAACAACTTCACATCCCAGTAAGATTAGTTCTCTTATGATTGGTATAGCATGAGATTTAATACACTTGGCGTCTATTAGCAAAGTCTCTGCAGCACCACAAATAGATGTTCTTCGCATTTTTGAATTCACAACAATTTTTTTAGCCATCTGTAATTCTGCATCTTTATCAACGTAAACATGACAATTTCCTTCTAAATGGCCAATAACATTTACACTTGAAAGTTTTTTTACTTTAGCTACTAGACTTTTGCCTCCTCTAGGAACAATAACATCAATATAATTTGTCATTTCAGACAAGATATAATCTACGAGCTTTCTATTCTTCTTTTCTATAAACTGAATACAGTTTTTATCCAATCCATTTATATATAAAGATTCTCTAAATAAATTTGCTAATATTTTATTTGAATTAAATGACTCTGATCCACCTCGTAAAATAGCAACGTTACCAGATTTTAAAGTTAAACATGATACGTCAATTGTAACATTCGGCCTACTTTCATAAATAATTCCAATAACCCCTATAGGTATAGTCACTTTTTTAATAATAAGATTATTTGGTCTTTTCCATTTTTCAATTACTTTTCCAAGAGGATCACTAAATTTAATAATTTGACTTATTGAACTTCTAATGCTTTCAATTTTTTTTTCGTTAATTATCAATCTATCAATTAATTCTTTACGTTTACAGGCCTTAACGTCTAAAAGATTTTGCTTAAATATTTGTTTGCTATTTTTTTTTAAAGATTTAATAAAATTCTCAAGGACCTTATTTCTTTTTTTAATATCTATTTTAGAGAGATTTTTAAAAGCAACTTTAGACTTTACACCAATATTATTAAGATATTTGTTCATTTTAATTTAACCATATCATCTCTGTGAATTATTTCAGATTTACTTGAGTAGCCCAAAATTTTTTCAATTTGATCACTTTTAAGACCTTTTACTTTACTTATTTCATCAGAAGAAAATGATGTTATCCCTCTCGCACAATCCTCACCATTTTGATCAACTATCAAAATATTGTCTCCTTTCAAAAAACTTCCTTCAACTTTGATAATTCCAGCTGGTAAAAGACTCTTTCCATTTCTAAGAGCATCGGAGGCTCCATTATCAATATGTATTTTACCATTTGAACCAATTGAGCTTACAATCCATTTTTTTCTAGCATCAAGACTTGATATTTTTGGCAAAAACCAAGTGCAAATATTTTTTTCAACTAATCTATTTAAAGGATTTGTATATTTTCCGTTTGCTATAGCCATATAGCAACCTGAATTCATACAAATTTTTGCAGCATCGAGTTTTGTTCCCATTCCACCTGAACCATAGGAATTTTTTTTATTTTCAACATAAGAATATATTTTGTCATTAATATTTTTTACTTCTTTGATAATTTTTTTAGTTTTTGGAGTTTCGTAGAGGCCATCAACATCTGAGAAATTTATTAAAACATCAGCACTAATTATTTGAGCAACTCTTGCAGCTAAACGATCATTATCTCCATATTTAATTTCAGAGGTAGCGGTTGTATCATTTTCATTAACTACAGGAATAGCTTTAAGTTTAAATAAGTTTTCAAATGTTCTTTTTATATTGATAGCTCTTCGTCTCTGTTCAGTATCATCAGGAGATATTAAAATTTGACCAATTTTAATTTTTCTTTTCTCAAATATTTTTCTATAAGTGTTTGTTAAATGTATTTGTCCAATTGACGCAAGGGCTTGGCTCATTTCAATTTTAAGCCTTTTTTTTTTTATTTTTGTGTAGCTTTGACCGAATGCTATAGCTCCTGAAGATACTATAACAAAGTCTTTACTTTTTTTTCTTAATATCTCTATGTCCTTCACTAAGCTCTTTAACCATTTCTCTTTCAAATTA
>CACABC010000026.1 GCA_902530635.1 uncultured Pelagibacteraceae bacterium
GAATTTGCAAGAATAACGTTTTTTTCATTTATAATCATCATGACATTATTTTCTGACATATATTTTTCTATAATTGGATTAATAGCTTTTATTAGCTTATCTCTTGCATCATTCTTTTTTTTAACAAAATCACTAGATGCTTGTCTCCTACGCGATTGAAAATCAACATTTTTTTTTCTTAAAGCACTTACTTTTTTTCTATAATCGTCAGGTGAGAGTGTTTTTTTTTTAGCAATAAGCTCTGTCTCTTCTTTTTTAAGGGATGCCGACTCAGCTTTGTATTTTTTGTCTTTTGCTGCAAATTCTTTTTTTAATGTTTCTTGTGCTGCACTACCAGCTTTACTTTTATTTAAAATTTTTTGCATATTAACAAAATATAATTCTTCAGCTTGAGACAAGGAGCTAAAATTCAAAAATACAAATATTAATGTTATTATTTTTATATGTTTCATGTATTTAAAATGAAGTACCTATCTGAAATTTAAACGATTGTGTTTTGTCACTTTCTTTTTTTGATAAATGTTGTGCAAGAACAAAGTTGACTGGTCCAATAGGTGTCCACATTTGTGTGGTTACACCTACAGCTGATCTTACTTTACTCGAATTCCCAACACTACTATCATAATCAACTGACCAGAGATTACCAAAGTCTAAAAAGGCAGCTACATCAGTTTGTGTGGAATCTGGAAGTAAATTTGGTAATTGAGCTTCAAAATTAAGTGCTGCAAGATAGTTACCCCCCACATAGTCACCTTGGTCGATTGGTCCTATATTTTTTGTGTCAAATCCTCTTAATCTTTTGGATGGCATTCTTAATCTTTTACTTAATCTTACGTCATCATCTATAGCTGTTATTGTTGCTCCATGAAATTTCATAACTCCAATAACATTATCCGTAAAGAGATGATATTGTGAAAGACTCAAGCGGTTATAAAGTGATGCCTGGTCAGCATAAACAGGAATGCCTTGGCTAAATGAAATTATACCACCATCTGTTGGCATAAAGCTCTTATCCCTTTTGTCTAATTCTAAACCATAATTAAAAGTAAATTCAGTAAATTCACCAGCTTGCTTTTTTAATGCGCTTGATGCAGTGCTATCAACTCGTAAATCATCGAAGGATAGATCTAGGCCTGGAGTAAAAAATAAATCTTCGTATTGTTCAAATTTTGTACCTAAATTAAAGTTTATAACAGTATTTTCATAACCAGAATCGGGTCTTTCTGTATTAGTAGAAGTTAATCCACCATATACCATATTGTCCGTATATTTATAATTTGGGTCACTAATTGTTAATCCACCTCTTAAACTCTCCTCTGTTAAATTAACAGTGGCATCAACACCAAGTCCTTTACCAAGATAGTTGTTTTCTTTTACAGAAAAAGTTAAAGATGTTCCCTCAGTTCCAACACCTGCACCAGCCATAATTTCACCAGTTGCTTTTTCTTCAACTCTAATTTCCATTTTTCTTAAATCATCTGTTGATCCATCAAGTATTTTTTCTGATACAGATTTAAATATATTTCTAGCTTTTAAATTAGATATTGACTTATTTAATTTAACTTTACTATAAGGATCTCCTTCATCGATTAGTAATTCTGCTCTAATAACGGAGTCACTAGTTACAGTGTTACCAAAAATATTGACACGCTCAATCTGTACTTTAGGACCTTCGAAAATTTTAAATAACACATCAACACCATCATCATCTATTGTTTCTGAAACTGAATGCTGAACAAATTGAAGTTCGTTGTCATCAACGATCTCATCAATCTTTTCAAGTATTTGTTGTATTTTGAAAGGTGAATAATAATCTCCTGCAAATCTAGTAAACTCATCAGATAACTTTTGAAAAATTGAACTGTCAAAAACAGGATCAATATCAGTTGCAAGTTTTTTAATTCTAAATCTTTCACCAGCATTTATACTGTAAGTAAGATTAATATCTGTTTCAGTCTTACTTTCAGCACTACTTGATACAACTTCAACGTTATAATATCCAAGACTTAAATAATAATTTTTTAATAATCTTTTATCTAATTCTATTCTTTCCTCATTCAAATAAACAT